>VGOG01000150.1 GCA_016875995.1 Chloroflexota bacterium | reverse complement strand
CGTTTCTCAGGAGCCCTGGGGCTGTCCTTCCTGCGCTCCAAGTGGTTGGCTTTAGGGCGTCCCAGATTCGGCGCTGTGGGCAGGCGTTACGTTGAGGTGCATGGCACATTGGCGAACTGGTCCATTCAGGATGTGGTACGCTCCGATCAGAAGGTGGCAGCAGACAACGAGATCTTCAGCATCTGGGTGTTCTTTGACCCGCTGTATCGCCACCCCCTGGTGCTGGAAACGAACGTGGTGGCCCAACCGGAGACCATCTTCTGGTTGTACCTGGACCGCTGGCCGGTGGAACAGGTGCCCTTGGTGACTAAACAGTTGCTAGGCTTGCAGTGACAGTTTGTCTTTGCCCCAGCGTCTCGCCAATGGTTGCCAGAACTAGCATCGCTGGCTGCCAATATCCTGACTCACGTGGCCGCCGTCCTGCCGCCATTGCCCACTGGCTTCTGGAACCGATGTCCCAAACGAACCCCTGGACGGCTGCGGCGTGTGCTGGCTCAGATAGGTTTTCGGAAAGATTACGCCTTTGATGGACGAATTCGGAAAAAAACGGTCCGTCACGGCGCACTTGATCCCCTTCTCGCGGTTCCAGTCCGCAGCGCAGGGTGCTCCCACGATCTTGATGCCTGGGAATTCGTCCACGATGCTGTGGAAGCCATTCAGCCGCGCCTGAGAGAAGAAGCCGCCGGCGACGCCCTCGATGATGGCTACCTTGGCCTTGACCGCAGCCTTCTCCTCAGCGGTGATGGTCTCGTAGAGATCCTCCCACCAGGCCAGGTCGAGATAGGTGCCATGCTCGATGTCCACCTTGCGGCCCGTGCCGAGGACGCCAGGCCCGCCGAAGTAGTCCACCAGGGCGAAGCCGGAGATCCTCGCGGCCTCGGCGTTGTCGAAGCCGATGTAGGAAGCCACCTCCACACCGGCGATGGGCTCCAGCAGGTTGACGATGATCACCGGGATGCCCGCGTCATTGGCCTTCTTGATGGCCGGGATGACCACCTCGACCTCGATGGGGGAAATGCCGATGACATCGCATCCCCTGGCCACGAAGTCCTCTATGATGGCCACCTGGTCTCCGAAGGCGATGTGGCTGGTAGGCGCTTGAGAGACGAGACTGACGAGCTTGATCCCGTGCTTCATGGCATCGGCGGCCGCCAGCTCCCAGTACTCAGTCGCTGTCCTGAAGACGCCGGTGATATCCGGTGGCGTCCAACAAATGGTGATCCTATCGGGGCACCCTGGCACCGGCGTCGGCGTGACCACCACCTCCTTCTCGACCACCACCTCCTTCTCGATCACCACGGTCTCAACCACTGGCTTCTCGACCACTACCTCCTTCTCCACGACCTGCGGCGCCGGAGCAGCGCAGCCAGTCACGACCAGGCTGAGGGCCAGAGCAACCAACACGAACAAGCTAAGCGTTTTCATTCTAACTCCTCCGTCAGTTGATTATTGTAGCGGGCGCTCGGCGCCCAAACCAGTAATAAGCTTCTCGGTCCTCTTGCCTCACCCCCTTTCCAGCCCACCGTTGCAAAGTGCAAGGTCTTCTGTCATGTCACCTGGTCAAGGGATTCAACGCTTTATAGCCTATCCCACCACGATATTACTTGGCGGCAGATCGGTGGGCAAAACATCTTCGATAGGCTTACGCCGTCTCCTTTGGCGGATGAGCTCGACCTCAAATCTGCTACGATCACCCCTGTGCTTGGCCTCAAAATACTCGATGGGGCTCCCATCCTCAAGATAGCTGACGCTCTTAAGGAGAACGAGAGGATCGCCCTCTTCGATGCCCAGCAATCTGGCATCCTCTTCGCTGGCCGATATAGCTTCTAAAGTACGCCTACCCCGAGCTATTTCTATTTTGTATTTATCCTCTAATACGGCGTATAGCGATTGGTTAGAGAAGTCCTCCTCCAATAAGGCGGGACAGATCTGATGGGGTATAAAGGTTGTCACTATGAGGATGGGTTCATTACCAACTGACCTGAGACGATCGATCTTGATTACCTGATCCCCCTCCTCCAAGTTCAGCATAGCAGCTACCTTCTTGCTCACAGGGATCAGTCTCTGTTCCAACACTTGTGTGACGGGAGTTAGCCCCCTCGCTATCATATCTTCGTAGAAGCCCGTTAGACTCTGCACCAGGCTTTCAGCGACCTTCGGTCCAGCTACGAAAGTACCCTTGCCTTTCCTGCGGTGCAGTAGACCTTCGTTAACCAGCTCGTTTAGCGCTTGCCGTACGACTGTCCTGCTTACGCCAAGATTCTCACAGAGTTCCGATTCTGAGGGAATCTGTTGACCCGGCACCCATCTACCGCTCTCGATTTCCCCTCTTAGTATTTCCTCAAGCTGGAAGTAGTAAGGGATCGGACTGCCCTTTTTGATAAGTTCCTTTGTAAGTAAACCTTCCTGCAATGTTGCCTCCTGTAATGATGTCATCCTAAGATGACATCATCAATTATACAACATGTTCTGGGATTTGTCAAATCAAGTTTGGCGGCTTTAGACAAGTACCCTGTTATCCAGATTCCTGCCCCTGGGCAAGAGAATTGACCGCAGAACACAAAGAGCACGGAGAAAAGTAAAGGAAAAACTCCGTGCTCTCTGTGGTTTTGCTTCCTACCCTAGATCGTGGCTTGCCCGGGCAAGGGCAAGTCAGGTGCTGATTGCCTCAGAGGCAGACCTCCTAACCGCCTCCCAACACACCCGCACGCAGATGCCGCACACTTCGTCCTCCAGGCCCAGCGCCTTCAGCCGACGGCGGCACCTCTCGCGGTAGCCCTCCTCCGGGCGCAGGATGGGGCATACCTCCAGGCAGGCATTGCAGTCGCCGCAGCCAGGCAGGTGTCGGCTGTCCGGAGAGAGCCGCTGGGGGACGAACACGGTGGCGAAGCGCAGCGCGGGGCCAGCCTGGGGCGTGATCACCAGGCCGCTCTTCCCCCGCCAGCCCACCCCCGCCGCCTCGGCGAAGGCACGGTGGGAGACACAGTGGGGCCAGTAGTCGTTGACGTGGCTTACCCGCTCCACCCAACCCTCGACCGTAGGCGCCTCAGCCAGGCCGCCGAACCGCTCGGCTAACTGGCTGGCTATGCCGTTGAGCAGCCGGTTCAGCTCGGTGTAGGCGCGGGCGTATTGGTTCCAGCGGCCATCCTCCGGCGGCTTGCTCACCCAGCCAGCGGGTACGGCCAGTATCTCTGGCTGGTGATACAGCAGGCCGATGGAGACGGCGGTGATGTCCGACCACGCTCCCAGCCCCTCCAGCTTGCGCCGAAGATACGCCGCCTGCTCCGACAATAACCTCACCCCCTCGACAGGGGTGAAGCCAATCACCCCTTGCCTGCCCATCTGCTCGCACAGCCGACGGAATTCATCCTCGATCTTCTTCTTGCTGATTTGAGATTTGCTGATTTGAGATTTGCTGATTTGAGATTTGCTGATTTGCTGATTTGTAGATTTGCTCATTTGCTCATACTCCGCTGAAGGCACTGAACCCCCCATCCACCGGCACCACCACGCCGTGCACAAAGGCTGCGCCGGGCGAGAGCAGCCACAGCACCGTGCCGACCAGGTCCTCTGGGGCGCCAAAGCGGGACATTGGCGTGTGGTCAATGATCGTCCGCCCGCGCGGGGTCAGCTCACCCGTTCGCTCGTCGGTGAGCAGAAAGCGGTTCTGCTCGGTCAGGAAAAAGCCGGGGGCAATAGCATTGACCCGAATCCTGGGCGAGTACTCCTGCGACATGTGCACCGCCAGCCACTGGGTGAAATTGCTAACCGCAGCTTTGGCAGCAGAATAGGCCGGGATCCTGGTCAGTGGGCGGAAGGCGTTCAGGGAGGAGACGTTGAGGATGCACCCTTCTCCCTGGTCAGCCATCACCTTGCCAAACACCTGGCAGGGTAACAACGTGCCGACGAAGTTGAGGTTGAACACCCACTGCACCGCGTCGGCGGGCAGGTCGAAGAAGGACAGCTCGGGCGAGGTGGTGGCCTGCTTCCTGTTGCCTCCCGCGCCGTTGATCAGGATGTCCACGCGACCCCAGGTATCCGTTATGCGTCGCGCCGCCGCCTCGATGCTGTCTTTAGCCAGCACATCGCACTGCACGGCCATCGCTGCGCCGCCTGCGGCTTTGATCTCGTCGGCCACTTTCTGCGCCGCCTGCGGAATCAGGTCCAGCACGGCCACCTTAACGCCGACACGCCCCAACGCCCGGCTCATCGCCCCACACAGAACACCGCCACCCCCCGTGACCACAGCAACCCTACCCTCCAAACCGAAAAGTTCCTCCAGACAGTTGTTGTTCATCTTCCAACCTCCAACCTCTAACCTCCACCTTCCAACATCACCCCCGGCGCCACTTCGAGGCGATAGCTGGCCGACGCGCCTGCTCGGGAAAGAGCCTCCTCCAGCGGCGAGGTGTCCGACCAGGGCCAGAGGGCGATGATGGTCCCGCCGTGGCCGGCGCCGGCCAGCTTGGCCCCCAGCGCGCCGGCTTCCAGGGCGGAGGCGATCAGCTTCTCGTTCGATTCGCCAGAGCCACCCAGGTCGCGCTGGATGGCGTGATTCTCGTTCATCAGGCGACCCAACAGCGGCCAGTTAGCCGTGAGGAGGGCCTTCTTACCCAGGCGGGCGATCTCGGTGATCCGTCTGTAGCCCTCCACCACAGTCGCCTCTCCCTCCAGCCAGCGCTCGCGGAGCGGCCTGTGCACCTGCCCGGAGTCATGCAGCACGCCGGTGAAGCCCAACAGCAGAGGCAACTCTCGAACGTAGTCCGCTAGAGGCTCGATGGTGGCGAAGAGCTCGGCCTCGGCGTGGCGGTAGAATTGCTTGCCTCCGAAGTCCATGTAGTTCAGGCCACCAAAGGTGCACATGTAGGCGTCCTGGTAGCCACACACCACCTTGAGATAATTCAACTCGATGTAGCGGGCCCGCTCGGCCAGTTGGTAACGGTTCGGATACTCCCCTCGCCAGGCCAGCAACGCTTGCAGCAGGGCCACTACCAGCGCGGTGGATCCCGAAAGGCCGCTGCGCAAAGGGATCTCGCTTTCGTAGCTGACGTGACATTTCAGCGGCGGCAGGCGCATGTAGTCCAGGATAGCCCGCGCCAGGTCGAAGCTGTCGCCCTGGGGACGCAGGTCATCTCGGTTGGCGATGCGGCACTCCTGCCCACTGGTTTCCAGCACGAGTTCCGAGGCCGGCGTCACAGTCGCACGTGCCCGCATCCCCACCGAACAGGACAGAACCGCCCCGCCGTACATGTCCGTCGGGTTGCCGATGATCCCGGCCCGGCCGGGCGCCGAGCAGACCACTCGTCGTTTATCAGAGCTCATAGGCTTTGGCTTTGATGTATTTTCGGACCAGGTAGCCGTACCGCTCGTCGGCCAGGGCAAAGTCAATGAAAGTGCGGAAGTAGCTCTCGAAATTGCCCACGTCGTAGCGGCGCTGGTCGGGATAGAACAGCCAGGCGTACACTGGCTCTCCCTTATGGATCAGCAGCCTGATGGCGTCGGTCAGTTGGATTTCTCCGCCCTTGTCCGGCAAGGTGCGGTCGAGGGCCTCGAAGATGGCCGGGCTGAAGACGTAGCGCGCCGCCACGGCCAGGGTAGTTGGAGCACGACCCACAGGTGGTTTCTCGACGATGTCCGTCATGGCCACCGGCTCGCCGGGAGGAGGCTCAGCCCCGACGACGCTGACGATACCGTAGCGATAGGCTTCTTCCAGAGGAACCTTTTCCACGGCTACCATGGCCGCCGCCCCGAGATCGCGATGGGCCTTCATCATGGCTCGCAAGGGGGCGGCCGGGTCATCGGCCACGATGAGCGAATCTCCCAGGGCCACCACGCAGTCATCGTCGCCGGCGAAATCGGCCCCCAGCGAAACGGCGTGGCCCAGCCCCATCGGGGTGCTCTGACGGGTGTAGAAGAAGAACGATTTGCCGGCAATGTAGGCCAGGTCCGCCAGGAGTGTCTCGTTGCCGGCCTCTTTCAGCGCCGACACCAGCTCCGGATCGTCATCGAAGTGATCCTCGATCACCCGCTTGCGACGGCCGGTGATGAGGAGCAGTTGGCGCAGACCAGCCTCCTGCAACTCCTCCACCACGTATTGCAGCACCGGTTTGCGCCCTACCGGCAGCATCTCTTTGGGCTGCGACTTGGTGGCCGGCAGGAGCCGTGTGCCCAGCCCGGCGGCCGGAACAATGGCTTTGGTTATTGGTTGAGTCATGGGTTGATCTCCTTCCCTGTTTGCAAATATTCACTCCTACCTCGCAGTGCGGCCCTCTCCCCCCTCTCCCAACCCTGGGCGAGGGGAGAACTGCCCCCCCTCCCCTAAAGTTGGGGGAGGGGCTGGGGGTGGGGGCTGTGCCCAGGGATTTCTACCCCCACCCCAACCCTCCTCCTGTGATAGGGAGGGCGTGAATCGCTACCCTATTCTACAAAAGGCGACAGATGCTTTTCAAAGTGCGTCTCTAGCGCCGCATAATGTGCCTCTTCGTGAACCGTCAGAACGCTCAAAATCTTCCCGCCGAACCGGTCCAACACGGAACCGAAGGTCACGTGCAACACCTGCCGCGCGTCGAAATGCTCCAGCAGGCCAGTCAGGTCGGCATCGCTCAGCACCTCCGGAGCGGGAACTTTGGTCGGTCGCGCCGAGACGTGGTAAGTAGCACGGTCTTCGGGGTAGCGCTCGATGGCATAGGTCAGCATCTCTCGGAACAAGGCCGGCTCCACCTGCGCCACCACCCGCAGGGCTTCCAGGAAGCTGGTGCCGGCGGTCTTGAGATGCACCAGCCCGTGGGTGTGCCAGGCAACGATGGGATAGATGCTGAACTTGTCCGAACCAGAGTGGATGCTGAGCTTGTACGGCCCCAGGACGCGGGCAATGGCAGCGTGCCTGTCAATCTGCGCCTCAAACTCAGCCAGATCGCCGATGTAATCCACACCCTTCTCGAAGCGGCCGACGTAGCGCGGGGCCAGGCTCACCCACCGCACGCCCAGCCGCCGCAGCTCGCTGGCGATGAAGAAGTGCTCTTCAATCGAGGTCGGCGTCTCCGTCTCGTCCACCGACATCTCCAACTCGAAGTTCTCTCCCCCCAAGGCCTGCCCTGAGCAAGGCCGAAGGGTTGGGGGGGGAGGGGGGGCAGCGGCCAGGTGGCGGTACATGCGGACGGTGTGGGCGATGGCCCGGCCGTACTTGCACGCCGCTTGCAGCAAAGCAGCCTCGTCAAACTCCAGCCTGAATGTCTCTACCTCGAAGCGACGCCCCAGGTAACGCCTGCGCAAGTCGTCAGGCGTGTCTTCCAACTCAGCCCACGGCAGGGCGATGAATTTGGAGTTTGGAGTTTGGAGTTTGGAGTTTGGAATCGCGTTGTCCACGTAGTCGCCGGGGTCAACGGTGAAGAAGGTGTAACCGGCGGCCACGCAGAGGTCAATGTCCTCGGTGGTCTTGAGATGGTCAGCGTCGGCGCCCCACGGCTGGCGCCAGCCCTCCTGGAAGATGCCCCACATCGCATCGTCCATCACCTGTTGAGGCGTGCGGCCGGTGCGGGCGTTCTCGCGCATGGACTGCTGGGCGAAGATGGGCGCGATACCGCTGAACCGCCGCACCGCCCGCACGTGGCCCGGCGTCGCCAGCCCCAGGCGGTCGCCGCAGCCGGCCGATGTTTGCAGTCCCAGCGGCTGTGGCCGCAGCCAGGGGAGTCGCTGGCGCAGGGCGGCGGCGTTGGCCGTCGTCAGCGAGCACAGGGTGACGTCACCTTTCTGTTCACCTTCAAAACCGGCCGCATGTCCCAGGATGCCCAGCACTTTGCCTTCGGGCCTGCGAGCTAGAAAGTAGGTTGCGTCGTCGGTTTCTGTGACCGAACGTGGGTATACGGTCAGGCCGGTCAGTTGTTCCAGTTTTTGGATACTGGATATTGGATATCGGTCATTGGTCATTGGTTCATTGGTCATTGAACTTGTAAGCTCCTTTAGCCAGCCGGTAGGCTGTGTCCACGATCATCTCGTGGGCGTCATCCACGTCCACGATGCCCCGCACCACCAGGCCGGCCAGCCAGTTGGCGCTGGCACGTCGCCACAGGTCGTGGCGGGCGGGGATGGAGGGGAAGGCACGGGTGTCGTCGTTGAAGCCGACGGTATTGTACAGCCCAGCCGTCTCAATGACCTGCTCGAAGTAGCGCTTCATGCCGTTGATGCTGTCGTGGAACCACCAGGGCGGGCCGAGTCTCAGGGCCGGATAGTGCCCGGCCAGCGGAGCCAACTCGCGGGCGCAGGTGGACTCGTCCAGGGTGAAGACGATGAAGGTCAGACGCCGATCATTGCCGTATTTGTTCAGCAGCGGCCGCAGGTTGTGGGTAAACTCGCTGCGCTCCGGGATGTCGGCCCCCTTGTCGGGGCCAAAGCGGTCGCAGAGGAGCTGATTGTGGTTGCGCACCGATCCCACGTGGAACTGCATCACCAGGCCGTCTTCGATGCTCATGCGGGCGCTTTCCACGATCATGTGCGCGGTGAAACGGTGGGCGTCGTCGGACGTGGCCTGGCCGCGCAGGGCGCGCTGAAAGATGGCCTCGGCCTCCCTGGAACTAAGCTCTGCCGTGTACGCCGACTGAGCGGCGTGATCGGTGGCCATGGCCCCCATGCTCTTGAAGAAGGCCCGCCGCTGTTCCAGGGCCTGAATAAAGGTCGGGTACGAGTGAACGACGATGCCACTGACCTGGCTCAGGGCGTCAATATGCTCTCGCCAGCCCGGCGTCAGCAAGTTGACCACCGCGTCGGGCCGGAAGGTGGGACGGATGTCGCCCTTCCAATCAGAATCGCGGATGGCCTGGTGGTGAGGCAGCGGATCGGTGGCGGCGTCGGTGGTGCAGAGCACCTCGATGTTGAAGCGTTCAAACAGGGCGCGGGGACGGAATTCGGGCGTGGCCAGTTTGGCCTCTATCTGGTCGTAGACAGCTTGAGCCGTCTCCCCCGTCAGCTTCTCCTCGACGCCGAACACGACGTGGAGCTCGTGGGCCAGCCAGATGCCGCTGGGCGTGCCGCGGAAGAGGTAGAAGTTGTCGGCGAAGGTCTGCCAGATCTTACGGTGATCGGTTTCTACCCTCACTCCTTCGGCCCCGCTCAGGACAGGCCCTAGCCCCTCTCCCTGAGAGGGAGAGGGGAAGATGCCCAGGGCCTCCAGGGGGATGCCCTGAGAGTAGAGCATGCGGAAAACGTAGTGGTCGGGGATGATCAGCAGCTCGGTCGGTGTGCCAAAGGTGGCGTTCTCGTCGGCGAACAGGCGGGGGTCCACGTGCCCGTGCGGGCTGACGATGGGCAGGTCAGTCACCGATTCGTACAGCTCCCGCGCCACACACCGTTGCGCCGGTTCGCGATCGAAGTATCGGCCTGAGGGTAAATGCCATTTAGGGTTTGTCATGGTTCCTTTTTGGGTTCAGTTCAATGGAGCAAGGTCGCAGGGGAGCAAGGTCGCAGGCTCCCTTGTTCCTTGTTCCTTGCTTCTTTGCTCCCCTGTTCCTTCAGGACACGCTGTCGGGTGGCTGAACTAACTTGGCCCTTTTCGCTGATCACGCAGGAGACAGTCATCAGCGAGACGCCAGTCTCGCAAGCTACAACAGGATTGTATTATAGAGCTTTCAGTTTGTCAAGAAGCTGATTATCCGTGAAGATTTTCTTGTTTCGTTTGATGTGAAACGCTCTCCGTCCCCTACGGGCTGCGGCTACGTAAGAGGCAGAACGACGACCTGAGGGGTATGGTGGGTGGGGTGCTCCCGCACCTGTACAGCGGCCTGGAAGACCTGACGGATGCTCTCCTCGCGCAGCACCTCGGCCGGGCTGCCATTGGCCACTACCCGCCCCCCATTTAGCAAGATGAGGCGATCGAAGTAAAGGGCGGCCAGGTTCAGGTCGTGCATGGTAGCTAACACGGTGAGTCCTTGCTGGCGATTGAGGCGCTTGATCAGCTCCAGGACCTCGACCTGGTGATTGATGTCGAGGTGCACCGTCGGCTCGTCCAAGAGGAGGATGTCAGGCTCCTGCGCCAGGGCCATGGCCATGATGACCCGCTGTTTTTCGCCACCTGATAGCTCGTTGAAGGGCCTCTCGGCCAGATCCAAAGTGGCGGTCAGCTCCATTTTCTCCGCCACCACCTGGCGGTCGCGGGGGCCTGCACCCACGATGGGCCGTAC
>VGOG01000149.1 GCA_016875995.1 Chloroflexota bacterium | reverse complement strand
CCTGCAGTTCTTCTCCCACCTCCTGCGCTGGCTCCAGGGACTTGCCCTTGTCGGATCCATGGCCGAAGAGGCCCAATTGGCAGCGAGAGATTTTGACGTTTAACTCATCAGCCAGCTCGCCCACCTGTTGAGGGCTGACCTCTAACCTCCGTGCAACCTTGAAGGCTGATGCACAAGGCAGCCTGCCTTCGGTTAACGACTCTTTGATTTGGGCTGCGATTTCTTGATTCATCTGTACCTACGCTTCCCCATAAAAAGCTCAGCGCCCTCTTGAAAAGAGGGCGCTGATAAACAGTGGTTTCAGTTCCCCTTTCCAAACACGGGGGGCACGGGCGTTTCCATCCGTACCGTTGGAGTGCTCTGATCGGGCACTCACTGCGGCCACGCGCCATAGACTTTACAGCCCTTAGGTCGCATGGCTCGGAGAACGAACTATGCGGTTGACAATGCTATTTTACACTATTTCGGCGAGACAGGCAAATCCTAAGTCTTCTCCTCCTCTTTTTCCTCCTTGTCTTGCTCTTCGTCCGCGCCTGACAGGGCGCCGCGGAAATCGCGGATCGCTCCGCCCATAGCCCCGCCGATGTCACGGAGGCGGCTGGCTCCAAAGAGCAAAAGGACAATCAGAAAGATGATCAGCAACTCGCCCGGCCCCAATTTCGGAAGCATATCTCCCCCTTTCGACAGTTTTCTCTCGATATTTGTGTTGTTGAACGAAATCCCCAAGAACCGCGGATCTGAAATAACCCTGGATTCACCGCAAGTCGAAGCAGCAATCCACTTTAATTATAGCATGGTTTGATAATAAGACAAATCCATGTTAAGAGGATGGGGAAGCATCAGCGTAGACTTAAGCTCTGAGCCCCGTCCCCGGGGCGGCCCGAGGACGGGCCTTCGAGCCTTAAGTTTACAGGAATGGTCTGACCGTCTACTCAAGAGCCGTCCACCGGGCGGAAGGCCAGACACAGGATGCGCTCTGTACTATCGGTAATTTTGGCCCGTTCGTCAATGCGCCAGCCAGCCACCCAGACGATGTGCTGAGGTGAGGCTACGATGGGCACGAAATTCCGCAGGAAACGCGGTATCTTCTGATCAATCATAAAGGTATGCAGGCTCTTCTTCTGGCCACCCAAGCCCAGAGGTTGAAAACGATCGCCAGAGCGCCGCTGACGCAGCACCAACTCCGGGCCTGCCCTCTCGTAGTCCAGAAATTCCTGCCAGGGATTGGGATTATCCAGGCAGTTCTCGCTGAATTCCCCCCGCTCGACGATGGCAGCCTCAAGACGCCAGTCAGAATCGGGCAACTCTGTGACCCCCGGCACGGCCACGGGCAGGCTTTCCACCAGGAGAAGGGGCCAGTCCACTTCGGGCACGTAGCCCTCGTCGGCCACAGTGAAATCGTCATAGCCGATGGATAGCATCAGGCCCTGGGGTAAGGTGACCTGGGTGCCCGCTGGCTTGGCCCTCAAGGCCGGCAGGGCGTTCTCAATGTGGATCCAGTTGATGTTGCGCAGCGAGCGGCGCAGGCGATGGACGGCCTCCCGCAAGGTAGAACGCTGCTGACTGGTGGGCAAGGCCCGCCAGCGGTCCAGATCGAAGGTGATGGCCTCGTCCGATTCCGAGGAAACCACCGCTGGCCAGACCCTCTCCAGCTCGGCCTGCAGAAAGTCGTAATCGTCGCCGATGACCTGGGCCGAGCGGCGCAACACCTCTCGGATACCGGGATTAAAGCTCTCCAGGTAGGGGATCAGTTCGTGGCGCAACCGGTTGCGGTAATAGGTGGTATCCAGGTTGGAGCGATCGAAGCGAGGCTTCAGTGCGTGCTCAAGGCAGTAGGCCTCGATCTCGGCTCGGGGCGTCTCCAGCAGCGGTCGGATCAGGTGAAGGTCCAGGGGAGGGTGATCGGGCCAGGCAGCCTCCAGGCGCATCTCCCCCAGCTCGGTCCGAGGCAGCATCCCCCGCAGGCCGGCCAGCCCCGCCCCCCGCAGCCAGTGCATGACGATGGTCTCCGTCTGGTCGTCGGCGTTGTGGCCGACGGCGATTCTCCTCGCCCCCACCGCCAGGGCGACTCGTGCCAGGAACGAGTAGCGGGCCTGGCGCGCCGCTTCCTCGATGGCCAGCTTGCTCTCCCTGGCCAACTGGGGTACGTTGCGGGCTTCGACGGTGGCCGGCAATCCCCACTCCTCGGCCAGCCTGGCCACGAAAGCCGCGTCTTCCTTCGACTCCCAACCGCGGATGCGGTGATCGAGGTGGGCCACGTGCAACTCGATCCCGTAATCCTCGCCCAGGCGGTTCAAGACGTGCAGGAGGCAGAGGGAATCGGGCCCGCCGGAGACGCCGACCACCACCGTCCCGCCGCCAGCCAGGAGACCATATCGGTCTATGGTCCAGCGGACCTTCGCCAGGACATCCACTATTCTACCTTGTACACCGTATCCCCTGCGCGTACCTTTTCCTTGACCTTGAGGCCGACCTCCTGGCCCTTTTTAGCGGTCTCGACATTCTGGTGCTCGATCTGCATAGAGCCCACGATCTGCTCGAAGTCAGTGGTGGCTCCCAGGATGCGAATGGTATCGCCCACGCTCAAGGTAGCGGTGAGTTTGATGCCGGCCACACCGATCTTGCGCCAGTAGTGCGTTACCTCTCCGACTGTCTTCTCCATTGCGTTGCCTCCTGAGGTATGGTTCGCCCCCCATTCTACCGCACCCTTGATTTTTTGTCAATTGCGTGATTTGTGGTATAATTTGGTCAGTTCACTGATAATTGGTATCACAGGAGGATAATTACGTGTTTAACCCACTAAACGCCCTAATGGGCCTGTTTTCGCTGGACATCGGCATTGACCTGGGCACGGCTAACACCCTGGTTAGCGTGCGCGGAAAGGGCATCGTCATCAACGAGCCGTCCTGGGTAGCCATCGAGAAAAAGAGCAAGAAGGTACTGGCCATCGGCAGTGAAGCCAAGGAAATGGTGGGGCGCACCCCAGCCAACATCGTGGCCATCCGTCCCCTGCGCGATGGTGTTATATCCGATTTCGATGTCACCGAGAAAATGCTCCAATACTTCATCACCAAAGTGCACGACCAGGTGATCCTGCCCATTCCCCGCCCCAGGGTAGTGGTCGGCATCCCCAAGGGCTGCACCGAGGTAGAGAAACGAGCCGTCTACGACGCCGCTATCTCGGCCGGGGCCCGCGAAGCCTACCTGATCGAGGAACCAAAAGCGGCCGCGCTCGGCGCAGGATTGCCCATCACCGAGGCCATGGGCAGCATGGTCATAGACGTCGGGGGTGGCACGACGGAGATGGCCGTGTTTGCCCTGGGAGGGATGGTGGTCAGCCGCTCGATTCGTGTCGCTGGCGACGAGATGGACGAAGACATCATCCAGTACGCTCGCCAGAAGTACAACATCCTCATTGGCGAGCGGATGGCCGAAAGGATTAAGATCGAAATCGGCTCCGCCTATCCCCTGCCTGAGGAAAAGACCATGATCCTGCGGGGGCGCAACCTCATCTCCGGCCTGCCGCAAGCCATCGAGGTAAGCAGCGTGGAGATTCGGGAAGCGCTATCCAGTTCCCTGAACGTCATCGTAGACGCAGTCAAAGATACCCTCGACGAAACGCCCCCGGAGTTGGTGGCCGACCTGATGGAACAAGGCATCGCCCTGGCTGGCGGTGTGGGGCAGTTGCAGGGCCTGGCCGAACGGTTGACCGATGAAACGAAGATGCACGTGTACGTGGCCGATGATCCCATGACCTGTGTGGCTCGTGGAGCGACTATGGTCCTGGACGATCTGGACAGATTGAGCAAGATACTGGCTAGCGTGACCCAATGAACAAGGGAGCAAGGAACAAGGGAGCAAGGAGCAAGGGACTCCCCTGCGACCTTGCGACCCTGCGACCCTGCTCTTTGGAGTAAGCCCTGGTGAAGCATCTGCCAACCAGATCCACCGTATTAATCATTCTCATCCTGTTGAGCCTGGCCGGAGTTGTCCTGGATCAGAATGACGATCTCCAGCCTATCGAGGATTTAGCGTTGCGCCTGGTGGTCCCCATTCAGGCAAAGCTGACCGCTGTTGCCAACAGCGTCAGCGATCTGACCCAGACCACTCGCGACATCAGGGAACTGCGCCGCAGCAACGAGGAGTTGCAGGGTCTGGCCGACAGCCTGATGATCGAGAACGTACGCCTGAAGGAAATAGGGTCCGAGAACGAGACCCTGCGCCGGCTGCTAGGCTTCACTCAGGCCAACCCCACTCACAGTTACAAGGCGGCCGAGGTAAAAGGCCGGGTTATCGGCCGCGATCCCAGCAACTTCCTGAGCTACCTGATCGTTGACGTGGGTTCTCAACAGGGAATCGAAAGGGGCATGCCGGTGGTCACCGAGCGGGGGCTGGTGGGGCGCATCACCGAGGTAGGCTCCAACTGGGCCAAGGTGATGTTGATCATTGACCCCTCCAGCTCGGTGAACGCTCTAATCCAGAACTCTCGGGCCACAGGAGTGGTAGAGGGCCGGGTCGGCGGAGGCCTGGTGATGAAGTATATCCCCCAAGCGGACACGGTCAACGTCAACGACATCGTCCTCACCTCGGGCCTGGGCGGCAATTTCCCCAAGGCGTTGATCATCGGCCAGGTCACCGCCGTCCACCAGCGCGACATCGAGATGTTTCAACAGGCCGTCATTCGGCCCACCGTGGATTTCAACAATCTGGAGATAGTCCTGGTCATCACCAATTTCTTGCCGACTGATTTTGAGAGACTGGTCCCGTAAGCGATTTTCGATTGCCGATTTGCGATTGCCCCTTTTATCGGTGGGGTCACTTGAATCGAAAATCGAATTTCGAAAATCGGAAATCGAGGTGAATCACTATCAACATCTACGTCACTATCCTGCTGCTAATCGCCATCGTCATATTGCAAACGACAGCCATGCCTCATCTGACCATGCTGGGCGTGAAGCCCGACCTCGTGCTCCTGGTGGTCGTCTCCTGGAGCCTCTTGCGGGGAGCAGGAGAGGGCATGATCTGGGCCCTGATCGGAGGAATTGGACTGGACCTGGTCTCAGGCGCTGCCTTCGGAACCTCGACAGTGGCCCTCGTGATCCTCAGCCTGGTGGCCGGCCTGGCAGAGTTGAGCGTCTTCCGTACCCATATCGCCCTTCCCCTGATGGCGACCTTAATTGCCACTCTGGCCTATGGCCTGTTCTTCCTCCTCCTGCTGCAAATGAGGGGGGCTTCGATAGCCTGGACAGACAGCCTGGTCAAACTGGTGCTGCCCTCCACGCTGCTCAACGTGTTGCTATCACCTCTCGTTTACAAAGCCCTGTATTGGCTCCACTGCAGGACAGGGCCAGAGGAGATGGCCTGGTAAGATATCGAGGAAAAAATGAACCCATCCAATATTAAAAGAAGACTCTGGGCCTTTCGCGGTATCGTCATCCTGGTCTTCCTGGTGTTTGCCTTTCAACTGTGGCGACTGCAAATCGTCGAGGGCGAACGCTATCAAATGCTGGCCGACCGCAACCGCTTCCGCTTAGTGCCCATCGAGGCCGCCCGCGGCGTCATCTACGATCGCCACGGGCGCATCCTGGTCCAGAACATCCCCAGCTTCTCCGTCACTATAATACCAGCCTATTTGCCCGAAGACGAGGGAGGGGAAATGGCCATCCTTTCCCGGCTGTCAGCCCTCCTGGGAATCCCTGCCACCACGGCAACCGCTTCCGCCGACCCCTTTTCTCCCCGACGAGGCCTCAAGGAGATAGTGGACGAGGCGCGCGATACTGCCCCTTATCGCCCCCTCACTCTCAAGACCAACGTAGACCGCGACACCGTCTTCATAATCGAAGAGGAGCACCTCAACTTGCCTGGCGTGCTCGTCGAGCTAGACTCCGTCCGCCAGTACCCCAGCGGGGAACTGACTTCCCACATCGTCGGCTATATGGGACCTATCCCAGCCGAACAGGCAGAGGCCTACACCAGTCAGGGCTACGACCACAACGATAAAGTGGGGCTGACCGGCGTGGAGCGAACTTTCGAGGAGGAACTGCGCGGCAGCAAGGGGTACAGGTATAGCGAGGTGGACGTGGCCGGGCGCGAGGTCAGAGCTGTGGGAGACCCCCAGCCTCCCCTGCCAGGCCACAACCTGATCCTGACGATGGATTTGGACTTGCAGCAGTTCACAGAGGATGCCCTGCGCCGAGGCATGGAGCAAGTCGGGTCCGAAAGCGGCGTGGCCATCGTCATGAACCCTCAAACCGGCGAGATTCTGAGCTTCGTGTCGCTGCCCAGTTATGACAACAATCTGTTCGCCAGCGGCATTTCCCAGGGGGATTGGACTCGATTGCAAGAAGATCCCAGGAAGCCGTTGGTCAACCATGCCATCAGCGGCCAATATCCGCCAGGCTCTGTCTTCAAGATCGTCCCCGCCGCCGCTGCCCTGGAGGAAGGGGTTATCAACAGGAGGACGACGTTGACCTGCCAGGGCGCCCTCTGGTTGCCCAACAAGTACTTTCCCGATGATCCTGAGCTAGCCCAACAGTTCGTCTGCTGGATTAACAAGTATGGTCGAGGCCACGGTCCACTTAACGTCGTCCAGGCTATTGCCCACTCCTGTGACATCTTCTTCTATCAGGTTGGGGGGGGCTACAAAGAATTCCAGGGATTAGGATTGGAACGGTTGAATGAATATGCCCACGCTTTCGGCCTGGGTCAGCCGACAGGCATCGCCCTTCCGGGGGAGGCTGCTGGCCTGGTGCCTACGCAAAGGTGGAAGCGGCTAAACTACGCCGAGAGCTGGACTACTGGCGACACGTACAACGTGGCCATCGGCCAGGGCTTCATCCTGACCACCCCCCTGCAACTGCTGAACGCCACCGCAGCAGTGGCCAACGGAGGAACGCTCTACCGCCCCCAACTCGTCTACCAGGTGACCGATGCCGATGGCCAGGTTATTCGGCCCTTCACCCCAGAGGTCCTTGGCCAGGTATCCGTGTCGGAAGAGAACCTGGCCATAGTACGCGAGGGGATGCGGGCGGCGGTCGAATGGGGCACCGCCCCGCGAGCCAAACTAGCAGAGGTAACGGTGGCCGGCAAGACAGGCACCGCCGAGTACCCTGGTCCCCGCAATGAGAAGGGGCATCTACCCACCCACGCCTGGTTCACAGCCTTCGCCCCCGTTGATGACCCGGAGATCGCCCTGGTCGTCTTCGTCGCTGGTGGGGGCGAGGGGTCGGCCACCGCCGTGCCCGTCGCCGCCGAGATCCTGCGCTACTATTTCGGCCTGCCCGCACCACAACCCGCGCCAACCCCGACACCTGGTTCAGCAGAGTAAAGCCCTAGCGCGGCATAGCCGCAACCAAACCCTGCTGTCATTGCGAGGGCGCGCCGTTTGCGCCCGAAGCAATCCCCGCGTCACCAGGAGATTGCTTCGCAAACTGCGCTCGCAATGACAGTCCCGCAACATTCTCGCGGACAACGCAAATGTTGCGGAGTAACATTATAAAGCGCTGACTTTGCCCGAGCTTTTGGACATCTGGACAACATGGCCCGGAGATAACTCCCTGAGACTTTGAGATTTGAGATTTGAAATCTGGGATTCTTGTACTGGGGGCTGGCCTGACTTTAGGCGCTTTCACCAGCCGTTTCCTGGCGGAGAACTTCTACCACACGCTGGCAGGACTTAACTCCCCACCCTGGACAGCCCTCGTGTCACTGACTGTTGCTCTTGCCCTTCTCGCTTCCTGGCATTTCTATTCCGCAGCCTGTGCCCGACAACAAGGCAAGGTGTCGCTGGCCCAGACCTGCCCCGAGCCTTGCCTTGAGCGTAGTCGAAGGGATAGCCGAAGGCCCCTCGCCGACGATGCCCTCACCTACATCCCCCTCTTCTTGCTGCTCCTCTACCTGGCCCAAAAGCAGGTAAATCCCCTGCAGGCCAAGGTGCTACTGTGCGGCTCCCTCCTCCTTGTTATCGCCTTCAAAGTCAGAGCCCTGCTTAGAATTGGAAGTTGGAAGCTGGAAGTTGGAAATTGGAATTTTGGATTGGGCATTGGTCATTGGTCATTGGTCATTGGATCGGGCCTGTTCATCTTGACCTTCATCATCTATCTGAGCACCCTCTCGCCCACAGTGGGCGAAGCCGACAGCTTTGAGTTCCAGGTCGTCTCCTACACCCTGGGGGTTGCTCACCCCACTGGCTACCCCCTGTACACTCTTTTGGGGAAGCTCTTCACTCTGCTCCCCATCGGCAACGTCGCTTATCGGGTCAACCTCATCTCTCCCCTCTTCGCCAGCCTGGCCGTCGTCTTCCTCTATCTCTGTCTGATGCATTTGACCCGCCATCGAGCCGCCAGTCTGCTGGCAGCCCTGACCTTCGCCTTCTCGCGCACCTTCTGGTCGCAAGCGGTGATCGCGGAGGTATATACTCTCAATGCCTTCTTTGTGGCCCTGGTATTCTATCTGCTGTTGCGGCAAATCAACAAATCAACAAATCAGCAAATCAACAGATTGGCTTTCGTCTACGGCCTCAGCCTGACCAACCACCTCACCATGATCCTCCTGGCGCCGGCTATGGCCATCTACGCCCTGCTGACCAAACCCCATTTTTTCACCAGCAGCAGTAGATCCAATTTTGCTCGGCCTGGATCCCTTCGGCCAGGCTCAGGACAAGCGCCAGGTCCAGGCCAACAGTGGGGATTTGACAATCCCCTCAGAGCGAAAACTTTTGGGCTTTGGATTTTGAACTTTGGACTTCTATTGGGCCTCTTTTTGCTGGGCCTGTCAGTATACCTCTACCTCCCCCTGCGCTGGCCAGCCCTCCACGGCCGCCCCATAGCCCTGGGTGAGTTTGTCCACTGGGTGCTGGGCAGCCGCTTCCGTGGGGCCCTCCGCTGGGACGCCTGGCTCAAAGACCCTCAGCGCTACCTCATCCTCGCCCGCCTGATCCTGAAGCAGTACGGCTGGGTCGGGCTAATCCTGGGGCTGCTGGGCCTGGTCCGGCTGTTTGCCCCCCCTTCATCCCCCCCAACGTTGGGGGGGAAAGAGGGGGAGCGAAAAGTGGCTATGCTCCTGCTGGTCGCCTATCTCGCCTACTTCATCTACGGCCTCAACTACTACGTCCCCGACATCTCGGCCTTCATCATCCCCGTGCACCTGATCTTCGCTATCTGGATCGGGGCCGGACTCCACGTGGCAAATCAGCAAATCGGCAAATCAGCAAATCGCCTCCCCTGCTCCTCTGCTCCCCTGCTCCCCTGCTCCTCTGCTCCCTTGCTCCTCTGCTCCCTGGTGGCTCTCCTGCCACTTAGCCTGCTCTGGACCAACCTCCCGCAGGTGGACATGAGCCAGCACGGCTGGGGGGCCTACCACTGGGGCCAATACGTCCTGGGACTGGACCTGCCTGCTGGAGCCGCGATCCTGGCCGACAGCGAGAAAATAGCGCCTCTGTACTACCTCCAGCGCGTGGAGGGAATGCGGCCTGACCTCGACATCATGGTCATGGGCGACGAGGCGGGCTATCGCCAGCAACTGGAGAGCCGTGTAGCTCAAGGCCAACCAGTCTACCTGGCCCGCTACCTGCCGGGTCTGGAGGGGCGGTTCCATTTGCGCTCGTTGGGTCCCCTGGTCGAAGTGGGTACGACGCCGCTCACGGATGCAAGAGGCAAGATGCAGGATGCACAGACTTTGCTGCCCTGCTCCCCTGCTCCCTCGCTCCCCTGCTCCTTTGGCCGGAACATTCGACTTCTGGGCTACGAGGCCGATTCTTTGACCATCGAGCCACCGGGCCATCTGCGCCTGACCCTGTTCTGGCAGGCTGTGGACAGAATAGACACGAACTATCACGTGCGCCTGCGCCTGGTGGGCGAGAGTGGCCACGTCTGGCTCGAAGAAGAGGGACGTCATCCCGTAAACGGCTACTACCCAACCGTCGCCTGGCGGCCTGGGGAGATAATCCCCGACTTCCACGAACTGGCTATTACCAGGGCTCTGCCACCTGGCCCGTACAAACTGGAAGTGGGTCTTTTCCCCCCCTTCAGCCAGGATAGCGTTTGGGATGCTCAGATCGGTCGGGTTCACATCCTGGAGGGAGAAGGCTGGCAATCCCCGGAGGATTTGACCATCCCCTACCCCCTGCGAGCCAGCTTCGCTGGTGAGCTGATTCTGTTGGGCTACGATCGGCCCAGTCTCGGCCGCCCCGACGGACAGGCACCCCTGACCCTCTACTGGCAGAGGCTGCGCGAAGGCAAAGTGGACTATGACATCGCCTTGCAACTGCTTGATGAGGACGGCGAGGTGTTCTGGCAGGAGGACGCCCCTCCTCTCTTCGGCGAGTATCCGACTTCGCGCTGGGGAGTGAGCCAGATCGTACAGACCAGCCACGACCTGAT
>VGOG01000148.1 GCA_016875995.1 Chloroflexota bacterium | reverse complement strand
GGGACAACGTGAATTTGAACGTGAAGTTGATCGAGCCGGTGGCGTTGGAGCCTGGGTCGCGGTTTGCTATCCGCGAGGGGGGTCGGACGGTTGGGGCCGGCGTGATCACCAAAATCCTCGATTGAGGGAATGTAAATGGCTAAGAAGGCTATACGGCTTACCACTACCCTTGCCTGTACCGAGTGCAAGGAACGCAATTACACCAGCAATAAGAACAGGAGAAACGACCCTGGCCGTCTGGAACTGAGAAAGTACTGCCCTCGGTGTCGAACTCATACCATCCACAGGGAAACAAAGTAGAGGTTGGGTACAGAATAGGGATTGCGGCCTGAGATTCGGGCAGGCGGGAACATAGCCACGTGAACAAGGTAAAGCAGAATAATTTCAACGCCCTCCAAACTGGTGAGTACGCAGGGGGTTAGCTCAATTGGCAGAGCAACGGTCTCCAAAACCGTAGGCTACGGGTTCAATTCCTGTACCCCCTGCCTCTATAATTGCTCTTCTTCAAGACACCGTCCCCGAGGCGGTGTCTTGAACGATAGGGCTGGTCATCATTGAGCAGGAGAAAAAAATTTGGCCAAAGCGTCAGTTAAAAAGGACAATTTCCTGGTTAAATACTTTGAAGAAACCAGGGCAGAGCTAAGGAAGGTGAGCTGGCCCAGCCGTCAGGAGGCGCTGAAATTAACCCTTATCGTGGTTGCGTTTACGATTTCTATGGCCGCTCTCTTGGGCATCATAGACTACTTCTTCGCCCGGTTATTCGGCCTGATCGTCAGATAAACACGCTAATGGCAGGCGAGATCGTTGAGGGGAATCATGACGGATTTGGATTAGCCTGCCTTTTGCCTGAACCGGAGCAGAGAGTATTTCCTGGCCAAAGCAAAGTTAACTTATCATGGAAGAACTGGTAGAGGAAAAAGAGCTAGAAGAAAAGCCAGCAGTGGAAGGCGAGCCAGAGGTAGAGGGAAGAGCCTGGTACGTGATCCACAGCTATTCCGGCTATGAGAACAAAGTGAAAGCCAACCTGGAACAGCGTATCGAGTCCATGGGGATGCAGGACAAGATATTCCAGGTGGTCGTGCCTAAAGAAGAGGAGATCGAGGTAAGGGATGGTCAGCGGCGGATCACGGAAAAGAAGATCTTCCCCGGCTACATCCTGGTAGAGATGCTCATGACCGACGATTCCTGGTACGCAGTCCGCAACACCCCCGGCGTGACCGGCTTCGTCGGCATGGGCAGAAGGCCCACCCCTCTGCGTCCTGAGGAAGTCCAGCGGATCATGAAACGTATGGAGGAAGAAGCGCCGAAGATAAAGGTGACCTTCCGTCCAGGGCAAAGAGTCAGGATCATAGATGGGCCCTTCACCGATTTCGTGGGCCAGGTTGACGACATAGATATGGACAAAAGCAAGGTGCGGGTGTTGGTCGCCTTTTTCGGCCGGGACACGCCTGTTGAACTGGATTTCCTGCAAGTGGAGAAGATGTAGGTTCGTAGATTCGTGAATTCGTAGCTCAGAAGAGGAGAAGGAATGGCTAAGAAGGTTAAGGCGATCATCAAACTACAGATTCCGGCTGGCAAAGCTAACCCTGCCCCGCCTGTCGGGCCGGCCCTGGGCCAGCACGGCGTTAATATAATGGCCTTTTGCAAGGAATACAACGCCCGCACGTCGAGCCAGGTGGGCAGCATCATCCCGGTCGAGATAACCGTTTACCAGGATCAATCTTTCACCTTTGTGACCAAGACCCCGCCCACCGCCGACCTGTTAAGGAAGGCCTGCGGCATAGAGAGGGGTTCCGCCGAGCCTCGCCGAGCAAAGGCGGGCACCATCACTCGCGAGCAATTGCGAGAGATCGCGGAGCTAAAGATGAAGGACCTCAATGCACTAGACCTGGCCGGCGCTGAGCGCCAGATCGAAGGCACGGCCCGCAGCATGGGGATCGAAATCGTAGGCTCGTAGACTCGTAGATTCGTGGGTTCGTAAACTCGTGGAGAGGGAAAATGGCAAAACGCGGTAAGAATCATCAACAAGCGCTCAAGCAGGTGGATCGGACAAACTACTATTCGCCTGAAGAAGCCGTCGAGTTGGCTAAGAGGACGGCGTACGTCAATTTCGATGCCACAGTGGAAGTGCACCTGCGCCTGGGGGTGGATCCTCGCCACGCCGATCAACAGGTGAGGAGTGTGGTGCTTTTACCCCACGGGCTGGGCAAAGAGGTGCGTATCCTGGTCTTCGCTGAAGGCGAGGCGGAGAAGATAGCTCAAGAGGCTGGAGCTGACTACGTAGGCAGCGACGATTTAGTCAAGCAAATCCAGGATGGCTGGCTGGACTTCGACGTCGTCATAGCCATACCCCAGATGATGGGCAAGGTGGGCAGGCTGGGCAAGATTTTGGGGCCAAGGGGCTTGATGCCTAATCCCAAAGCTGGCACCATCGTCCCTGCCGAGGACCTGCCACGGGCCATTGAAGAAGCGCGTCTGGGCCGGGTGGAGTTCCGGGTTGATAAGACGGCCAACCTGCACGTGCCCATCGGTAAGGTCAGCTTTCCGACGGAGAAGCTTTTGGAGAACATGGCGGCGCTGTTCGAGGCCGTAAAGAAAGCCAAGCCGGCCGGGGCCAAAGGGCAGTATATCAAGAGGATCGCCCTGGCCACAACCATGGGACCAGGCATCAAGCTCGATACTGCTCAGGCATTGGCACTGGAAACAGCTTAAACGTGAAACGTGAAACGTGAAACGTGAAGACGTGAGACGTGAAACGTGAAGACGTGAACTGAATACCAGAAGCCCAAGACAGCAGGTGCGCGGGGGCGCTTAATGGGAGGCCTGCCGAGGCGAAGACCATGAAAAGGTGATTTTTCTACCAGTCTTTGTGTCGGCGGCACAAAGACTTTTGTTTTTATAATCCAGGGGAGGAGGTGAGGAAGGATTGGCGATATCCAAAGAGAAAAAGGAAGAGTTGCTGTCCTGGTATACCGATCTGTTCTCGCGTAGCAGCGCAGCCATCTTAACTGACTATCGAGGGCTAACCATGGGGGATATCACCCAATTGCGCAACAAGCTGCGGGAGATTCAGGGCGAATACCACGTGACCAAGAACAGACTGGTGAAGCTGGCTTTAGAGGAGGCGGGGCTACCTGTGCCTGAGGACCTTTTGGAAGGTCAAACGGCGGCGGGTTTCTGCTTCGAGGAGGTGCCTGCGGTGGCCAAGGTGCTGCTGGACTTCAGCAAGGAGTCCAAGATCCTGGTCATTAAGGGTGGAATTCTGGGTGATAGGATAATCAACGCCGACCAGGTCACGGCTCTGGCCGAATTGCCGCCCCGCGAGATTCTGTTGGCCCAGGTCCTGGGTACTCTCCAGGGACCGGCGGGCGGGGTCACCAGGGCTATCGCCGGCGGCATCCGCAGCATTCTGTACGTGCTCAAAGCGCGAGTCGAACAACTAGAAAAACAAGCCCGTCAAGCTTAAAGGAGGCAAATCAAAATGGCAACAAAGCTAGAAAAGATCGCTGAGGAAATCCAGGGGTTAACTCTTCTTGAGGCTTCTGAGCTGATCAAGCTTCTGGAGGAGAGGTTGGGGGTGAGCGCGGCGGCTCCCATGGCCGTGACTGCCGCTCCGGCGGCGGCCGCTGCCGCCGAGCCTGAGGAGGAAAAGACCGAATTCGACGTCATCCTGAAAGAGATCGGCCCCAAAAAGATCCAGGTCATCAAGGTGGTACGTCAGATCACCAACCTGGGCTTGAAGGAAGCCAAAGAGCTGGTAGATGGCGCGCCCAGCCCCGTGGTGCAAGGCGTTCCCAAAGAGCAGGCCGAGGATGTCAAGGCCAAGCTGGAAGCCGAAGACGCCGTCGTGGAGATCAAGTAGTGATGAGTAAGCCCATAGCTGTTACCGACGAGACCTTCGAGGCTGAGGTGCTCCAGACGGCACTGCCCGTGCTGACCGACTTTTGGGCAAGCTGGTGTGGCCCGTGTCACATGATCGCCCCCACACTGGAAGAGATCGCCGCCGAATACGCCGGCCAGCTCAAAGTGGCCAAGCTGGACGTGGACCGCAACCCACGCCTGGCCATGCAATATGGGGTGATGAGCATCCCCACCTTGATCCTCTTCAAGGATGGTCAACCGGTGGAGCGTCTGGTCGGGGCCATGCCGAAAAAGGCTCTTCTGGACAAGATAACCCCTCACCTGTAAGATATAAGACTTCCGAAGTCTGCCAGACTTCGGAAGTCTTGTTTCTAATCCCCCTCTAGCGATTCCAACTTCCGAGCACATTCCTCGCACTTAGGGTCAAGGAGCAAAGCAGTCTCGAAATGCTCCTTGGCTTTTTCTTTTTCCCCAAGATCGAGGTAAACCAGGCCAAGATCGTAATAGGTGGCGTGATATTGCGGGTCAATACCTAAGGAGTATTTGTATTGCCTTATTGCTTCTTCATATTGACCAGCATTGAAGTAAACGTGCCCTAAACCGTTGCGGAAATCGGCATCGTGGGGGGCGATCTGAAAGGCTTGATGGTAGAACTCAACCGCCTGTTCGAACTTGCTGGGGTCAATGGTCTCCGCCCAGTACCCATACAGTTTCCCCGTATCGGCGTAATATTCAGCCGCCAGAGGTGTTAATTGCCTGGCTTTCTCCATGGCTCTTTCACAGCTTTGCAGCAGCTTGGTTTTCAAGTCAACATCGCTATCGGGGACAGCGCGCGCCAGCAGGAAGAGTGGCCCCGCCCGAAGGCGATAGTAACGAGCTTGATTAGGGGAGAGCTTGATGGCCTGGTCGCAAGCGTCAATGGCTTCCCCTAGCGCTCCAGCCTCAGCGAAATCGTAGCATCTTTCGAAGTTTATGTCGGCGCGGATGAGATTGATGTTGGTGGTCGTGGCGAAAAAGATGAGAATAAAAGCCATTAACAGTGAATAGATTAACCATCGTACGTTTGAATCTCTTAGATTCATCCTGAGGGCTGCGGGGGCCGAGGCAATGGGCTTAGCTTGCTCTTCCATTGGGCTTGTCTCGAATCTGTGAACAACTACCAGTAAGGCCATGTACAGCCAAAAGAGCATCTGGGTGGTCACCAGGGCGATGCCGACCTGGATCTCCACGAAGTGAGCGAAGACCGCTGAAAGCAGGGCGATCAGGGTAAGCTGGGTTTCAAAAGACTTGGTCCGCCGGAGGATGGAGATTCCTTGGTAGAAGAAACTGCCTATCAAAAACAGGTAAGCCAGCAACCCCAAGGCCCCGTTCATGATCAGTAAATCCAACAAGTGGTTGTGAGCCCGGTCGGCCAGGGCGTTGCGGTCCTCGATGCGGCCCAGCCTGGGGGGATAGACAGCAGGGAAGATGCCGCTCATCATCTCAGGGCCATAGCCAGCAACGGGACGCAAGAAGTGGAGCGGGTCAGGTGTAAGGCCAATGGGAGGACGGGAGCGCAGCAACTCTATCTCCGCCTGCCAGATGAGCAACCTGACTCCCACCGTGCCAGTGGTCGCTTTTAGATCATCTATGATCACCAAGTTCGATAGGTAAGGCAGAGTTTGCAGCCGCTCAAGCGGGGTGCCAGGCAAATTCAGCAGCAATAGAAGCAGGACGAAAGCCACACTCGTGGCGATGGTAACGATTAGCAACCATCTCATCCTGTGCCGCAGCGAGAGCAAGATGGAGAAGAGGGTGATGCCGGCCAGGAAACCCAGCCATGCCCCACGACTCTTGGTGTAGAGTAGGCAGACCGATTGCAGTGCCAGGAGCAAAGCGTATCCGATGGCTTGGAGAAGCTTAAAACAGCGCAATGGGAGTGACTGGTTATCTCTTAAGAACATCTGCAGCGTAGCGAGGAATCGGGCAAGCGTCGGGGGGATGATCATAATCAAGTAGGCACCGAGGAAGATGGGATTGCCCATCGTCGAGTCTACCCGACTCATGGGGCCATCTAAGACGAATATAGGGTCTACACCAAAATGCTGCAACACTCCGTAGAAGGCCACAGGCAGACTGGCGAGGAGCGCAACGGTAACGACACGATCAAATTGAGCCCGTGTTCGCAAGTTGAAAGCAACCAGAAAAAAGAACAGAACGTAGCAAAGTGTAGTATAGGTGCCCTGCACTCGCAGGTATTCCCCCCACAAGCTGAAGCGAGGATTCAGAGAGGTGACGGTAGTCAGAAGATAAACAGCGGCAAAGAGGGAGGCGGGGATGACAAGGGGTACAGTGAACAACTTTCGGAGACTCAAAGCAGGAGGATTACTGGTATCTTGCGATGCCAAAACCCTATCAATGGCCAGGCTCACCAGCCAGGCAGCCAGCATGAGGAGAGTGATGAAGCGAAACAGGCTGGTTTTGGGGAGGTCGTATGGGTTGAAGCCATAGATGCTTAATACGATTGGTGTGCTGATGACGACTGCTAACCAGCCTATTTCAATTGTTTTCCTGCAAAAGGAGTGCAATGCTGTCAAACTAAACACCTACTGACCCGATATAAAAACAGACGTGCGCCCAACTTCATGCTTCAAGTTGGGCGCACACTGCTTGCTTCACCTAACGCCGCTGGTACTAGGGAGTGATGCAACCGTCACCCGTAGCATTCGGGCACACCGTAAGGTTTGCGCCATCTGTGTTCCAGCTGTAGAAATACTTTGTGTTCCGGCGAAGATACTTGGTAAAGGCGTTAGCATTGGCGTCAAACGTGAGTTGGGCCGCGGTATTCGAAGCAGGAATCTCAGTTGCTTTTAGGTCGACCTTAATGTCTTGGGTGTAATAGGAGTCAATCGCGTTCTGCACCACATCCTTCTCCTGCTTCATTGCGGTCGTTGTGGTCCCGGTCAGGAGGCCGGTCAGGTTAGGGACGACGATGGCCACCAGGATGGCCAGGATAGCCAGGACGACCAGCAACTCTACGAGGGTGAAGCCACGCTCACTACGTATTCTGTTGAACATTTTGTTTACCTCCTTTTTGTTTATTCATAGTCCAATAATCAGAGACGAGTTGTTTTGGTTTTTAGTGTTTTTCTCCCCTTTTCGCCTCCTTTCTTTATGCCTAAGATCGCATTGCCTCCCGTTACTTCGTGCCTCATTTCCTGCCCCTATTATATCACAACTCGAGGGTTTTGGGGGTGAAAATAGCGTGAATTCTACGTGAATTCTACGTGAATTCTGTACAAAAAGTAGGGCGATCCCTGGCGGTCGCCCTGGGCAGGGGCAAGACCCGCCCCTACAACCCACTTTGAATGTACCCCAAAGAAAAAGCCCCACTCCAAACGAGTGGGGCTATACTTGTTCACAACTACTTCAGCGGCGGCGGATGCGCTCCCCCAGCCACTCCCGCAGCTCCTCAGGGTTGTCCGACTTGAGAAATGCCTCTTCCGGAGTGATCAACCCTCTCTGACAGAGGTCTCGCAACGCCTGGTTGAGGGTCTGCATGCCGTATTGGGCACTGGTCTGGATGACGTTGGGTATCTGATAGGTCTTCCCCTCCCTGATGAGGTTGCGAATGGCAGGGGTGGCAATCATCACCTCCACGGCAGCGACCCGGCCATTGCCATCCGCTCTGGGGATTAACGCCTGGTAGAATACCCCCTGCAGGGTGGTTGAGAGCTGGGCGCGGATCTGGTTTTGCTGATATGGAGGGAAGACGTCAATGACGCGGTCAATGGCCTGGGCGGCGCTGGGGGTGTGCAGGGTAGCCAGGACCAGGTGCCCTGTCTCCGCCGCGGTGAGGGCGGTGGCGACGGTCTCCAGATCGCGCATCTCCCCCACCAGGATGACGTCCGGGTCCTGGCGAAGGGTATGCCTCAGAGCGGTGGCAAAGGACCTGGTATCCGCCCCCAGCTCCCGCTGGGTGATGAAGCACTGCTTATCCTTGAACAGGTACTCTATCGGGTCCTCGATGGTGATCACCCGACGGGTTTCCCTTTCATTAAGGTAATCTACCATCGCCGCCAGGGTGGTGGATTTGCCACAGCCGGTAGGCCCGGTGACCAGGATCAGCCCATCTGGCTTCAAGGCCAGCACCTTGCACACCTCCGGTAGCCCCAGCTCCTCAATGGTGGGGATCGTCCAGTAAATCTGACGAAAGGCTATGCTGATGGTGCCCCTCTGGATGGCGGCGTTGACGCGGAAGCGAGCCAGCCCGGAGATGCTGTAGGCGAAGTCCAGTTCCAGCTCCCTGGCGAATCTCTCCCTCTGTTCATCAGTGGTTACGTGCTCGAGGGCCTCTTGCATGTACTCAGGGGTGAGCTTCGATGAGTCCCCATAGGGGACGAGCCGGCCATCAATGCGCAGCACGGGAGGGCTGCCTACCTTCAGGTGCAGGTCAGAGGCCTGGCGCTCAACCACGACGCGAAGCAGCTCGTCAATGTTCATAATACCCACCTCCAATACCAGTCCAGGATCTCTTTCCCATACAGCATGGCCACCATCCCGCCTGTGACGAGGAAGGGAGCAAAGGGAATGGGGTCCTTGCGCCCCTTCAAGCCGCTCACCAGCAGGCTGCCCCCTGCCAGGCCTCCCGCGACGAAGGAAATGAGCAGGGCGACGAACACCGAGGGGAAGCCCACCACCAGTCCAATAAAAGTGGCCAGCTTGACGTCGCCCATGCCCATGCCGGCCGGATAGACCAAAGCGACGAGGAACAGCAGCCCGAAGCCGAGCGCTCCGCCAGCGAGCAGTTCCACCACCTGGTGGTGGGGGGTAAAGGGGACAGCCAGCAGAGCGACCGCAATGGCCGGGTAGATCACCCGATTGAGCACCAGACGATGCTCCAAATCAACGACGAAGATGACGATGAACAAACAGGTGTACAGAGTGGCCAATAGCAGCCGAAGAGAAAGGCCATAACGATACCAAAGCAGGGCAAACAGCAGCCCCGTCGTGGCCTCGACCACCAGGACGCGGCGGGGTATCGGTGCTCCACAGTAGCGGCACCGACCACGCAGAAGGATGTAGCTGAGCAGGGGGATCAGGTCGAGGGGGGCCAACCTTCGTCCGCAGTACGGACAGTGGGAGGGCGGTGAGACGATGGATTCCCCCTCCGGCAGGCGGTCTATGCAGACGTTGAGGAAGCTGCTGACGACCAGTCCCAGCATGGCGTAGAGTAGAAGCATCGCCGTCGCTCAAGCCTCTTTCTTGAGAGCGAGCCCGATGTTCACCATGAACTGGGGAAGAGGCAGCGTCGCCGCGTACTCCAATGGCGGCGTGGGCGTCTCAATAGTATATCCCATCTCGGCCTGGATGGTCTCGTACACGCTGGGTATGCCGGTCAACTCCCCGGTCAGGAAAACAGGCACCGAGGGATCCAGCAGTTTATCGGGGTGGCTGTGGTTGTAGAAGTCAATGGTTCGGATCACCTCTTCGACCAGACGGCGGGCTTTCTGTTGGGGGTCAAGAACCTCCCTGTGCAGGACGGCGCTCCGCGTGATATCAGGGATAGCATCCGCCACCACCACAACGTGGAAGCTGTCATTCTCCAGGTCAGCGATAACTGCATTTCTCTGATTGACGGCCCTGACCAGGGCCAGGGGCTTGAGGTCCATGGCCTTGAGCTGGAGGCCGGCCATCTGGAAAGCAGTGATGTGGGCGTCCACCAGGTCACGCGGCGCGCCCAGGACGTAGACCTGCTGCATATCACCCTTCTCGCCGATGACCTGGTGGGAGAGGTAAAGCTCTTCCACAGGCACGGGCATCGCTCGCCTGGCCTCGCGGCCGATGGCATCCACCAGCAGGCTCGGCTTCATCCTGGGCAAGTCGAAGGTATGAGAAGTGGAGCCCAATCCTATCACCGTCAGGCTGGTTATGATCCCCTTCCTGGGCACTCTGTGCTCCTGGAAAAGGGCCTCGAGGGCCAGGCCCACCTGTGCAGGGTCACGGACCAGGCCGTTCTCAACCAGGCCGGGCTTCAGAGGCACCTGTCCCCATTTCTGAACCTTTCGCCCCTTGACCGTGAGCAGCCGCAGGCTCCTCTCTTCGATGTTAACCGTCACTATCTCCTGGCTACCACGCAAACCTGGTCTCATGTTAAACCTACCTCCTTACTACCTGGACATGTTACATCCTGGCATTGCGAGTTTTCCATGGCGCAGTGTGCCCTCCGTATGTCATTGCGAGTCGGCCATGGCGGCCCCGCCATTCCTTCGGCAAGCTCAGGACAGGTCTAAAGGACAGAAACTTCCTGGTGTCATTGCGAGGAGGCGGTTTTTGCCGACGAAGCAATCCCCAAGTAGCTACGTGGAGATTGCTTCGGGCGCAAACCCCGCGCCCTCGCAATGACAGGCCAAGTTTCTGAGTAGGCACGGTTTTTGTGCCGAAGCAATCCCCTATGTCGCGAGCTGGAGATTGCTTCGGGCGCAAACCCCGCGCCTTCGCAATGACAGGATGGACGGCAGTTTCTGCCCCCTACGGATGGCGCGATGCGCCATGGGAGA
>VGOG01000147.1 GCA_016875995.1 Chloroflexota bacterium | reverse complement strand
CAGAAGATATGAGCCCCAGTCAGCAAATGGCGATCCTGGATACGATAATTTCGATCCTGGAGGGTAGGAAGGCTCTCATCGAGACCAGCATGAATCAGTTGTCCGCGAAAGCGGTGAAGACACTAGACGCCGCGATTTTAGCTCTCGATACTGAAGAAAAGGGGCTGGCGGCCAAAATCGAGGAGCTCTCCGCCGCTATCTCGCAGCGAGAGAAGATTTTGACGGAGAAAAGACCCGAACTGGAGAGGTTGATCGTGGCCAGGATCGAAGCGGAAGGGATTTACATGTCCCTGGCCGACAAGATGCAAAAGGACGAGTTCATCGCCGAGCCGAAGGTGATCGCTTCGGCCATGGAACCGAGGGAGCCCATCCGGCCCAATAAGATGCAGAATATCGGCATAGCTGGTGCAGTAGGCCTGGTGACGGGACTCTTTTTAGCTTTCAGAGAGGAGCGGGTCAAAGGGGAGTTGATGTGGTGGTAGACAACCCGATGGAGCAAAGGAACAAGGAACAAGGAACAAGGGAGCAATGGAGCATGCTCTCCTGCGACCTTGCTCCCTTGCGACCCTGCGACCTTGCTCCCTTGCGACCCTGCGACCTTGCGCCCTTGCTCTCCCGCGCCCTTGTCAACGAGCCCATGTCCCTCCACACCTCCTTTCGCATCGGCGGCCCGGCCGATCTGTACGTCGTGGCCACGAGCGCCCAGGAGTTGGTCGAGTTGGTCTCGCTGGCGCGAGAACAGGGCCTACCTTACCTGATCATCGGCCGCGGCACCAACGTCCTGGTGGCCGACGAGGGCGTCCGTGGCTTAGTGATAGAGAATGGAGGACAGGAGATATGCTTCGAGGACGACGCAGTTTTATACGCCGAGAGTGGGGCATCACTGAAAGACCTGGCCCATGAGAGCGCGCGGCGGGGCCTGGGGGGGCTGGAGTGGGCAGTGGGCATCCCCGGCTCGGTCGGAGGGGCTATCGTGGGCAACGCCGGAGCCTATGGCTGCTACGTCGGTGACGTGGCGCGAAAGGCCACCGTCCTCGCCGCCGACGGCACGGTGCGCGAGCTGTCCGCCGAGGAGATGGGCTTCGGCTACAGAACGAGCAGGTTCAAGGGGCAAGCGGGCGAGGGCAAGCAGGAGATCATCCTCTCGGCGGAGTTCGTGTTGCATGCTGAGCCTGCCCACGCGCTCGCGGAGAAGATGGCCGATTACACGCGCCGACGGGAGGCCAGTCAGCCCACCGAGCCCAGCGCCGGCAGCGTCTTCAAACGGACGAAACAGTATCCGGCTGGATTCCTCATCGAGCAGGCGGGCCTCAAGGGGGCGCGCATCGGCGACGCTCAGATCTCGCCGAAGCACGCCAATTTCATCGTCAATCTGGGCCAGGCCAGGGCGGCTGATGTCAAGGCCCTCGTTGACCTGGCTCAGCAGCGGGTACGGGAGCGATTTGGCGTGGAGCTGGAACTGGAGATCGAATTGGTAGGAGAGTGGAATGGCTGACAAGCTCAGGGTTGGCGTCATCTTCGGCGGGCAGTCTGGCGAGCACGAGGTCTCTTTGGTCTCTGCCCAGGGTATCATGAAGGCCATGGACAAAGAGAAGTACGAGATAATTCCCATTGGCATCACCAAAGAGGGGCGCTGGCTGACCAGCGGTGAGCCGATGAAGCTGCTGCAGGCAGGGGAGCAGAGGAGCAGGGGAGCCGAGGAGCAGGGGTTGGTGCCTGTGGATAGACGGGAACTGGTGCCAGGCACTCGCGAAACGGGCTTCCCCAAGGTTGATGTGGTCTTCCCGGTCTTGCACGGCCCTTACGGGGAGGACGGCACGGTGCAGGGCCTGCTGGAGCTGGCCGATATCCCCTACGTCGGGGCGGGGGTGCTGGGCTCGGCCCTGGGGATGGATAAGATCGCCATGAAGGCTATTTTCATAAGCCACGGGCTGCCTGTGGTGGAGCACCTGGCGCTCAAGCGCAGGGATTGGGAACGGGACCCCGAGGCCACGATGGAACTTATCGAAAAGGAGCTGGGTTATCCTTGTTTCATCAAGCCGGCCAACCTGGGCTCCAGTGTGGGCATCTCCAAGGTCCGCCAGCGCGGCGGGCTGGCCCCGGCCTTGCACCTGGCCGCTCGCTACGACCGCAGGATGCTGGCCGAGCGAGCGGTGAACGCGCGGGAGATCGAGTGCAGTGTCCTGGGCAACGACGAGCCCATCGCCTCGCTGCCGGGGGAAATCGTCCCCTGTCGTGAGTTCTACGACTACATCGCCAAGTACATAGATGACCGATCGGAGTTGATCGTTCCCGCCGCCCTTCCACCGGAGGTGACTCGGCGGGTGCAGGAGTTGTCCATCGCCGCTTTCCTGGCGGTGGACTGTGCGGGGATGGCCCGGGTTGATTTCCTGCTGGACAAGGACACAGGGGAGCTCTACATTGGCGAGCTGAACACCATACCCGGCTTCACACCCATCAGTATGTACCCCAAGTTGTGGGAAGCCAGCGGTATTTCCTACTCGGAGCTCATTGACCGACTGATCGAGCTGGCGTTGGAAAGGCACGCCGACAAGAGCAGATCAGAGACGTCCTATAGCCCGGAACAAAGTGATCAGTAATCGGTCCCGGGGGACATGCCATGCGTCGCAAGTCATCGAAGCGAAAACCAAGGAAGCGTTCCAAAGGCAAAGGGAATCATGCCTACGAAATCGCCACGCCAAGCGTAAAGCTGTCACCGCGGCCTCTCATCGGCCTCTGGCAGGTTAGAGGGGGCACGGTGCTGAGCGTGCTCCTGTTGGCGGCCCTGGGGTTGCTAATCGGCCAATTCTTCACCACCTACAGGTTCTATGTCTACGAGACTGAAGTGCAGGGCAACCAATTTGTTGACCGGGATGAGATCTACGATGCCAGTGGCTTGCACGAGATGAGCATATTCTGGATCAAACCCAGGCAAGTGGAGGCGGCCATCGCCAATTTGCCGGGTATCAAGGAGGTGAAGGTTATCTGCTGGCTGCCCAACCGGGTGAAGATCGAGGTGGTGGAGGGCCGGACGCAAATCATCTGGCAAAGGGGCGAGACGCGCTATGGGGTTGACGATCAGGGCACTATCCTCCCGCTGGAAGGTGAGTCGGAGGGGCTTCGTCCTGAGGCTCAGCCCGAAGGGATGCTCCTGATCCAGGACCTGACGACGGGTCCCCTTGAAGTTGGCGATCGAATTGACCCTGAAGCCGTCAGATCGGCGCTGGATCTGCGGCGGCTCCTTCCGGAAACAGTCGTCTTTCAGTACTCCGAGGACGAGGGGTTGAGCTTTCACCAGGGGGGCTGTCCCATCTACCTGGGCGTCAGTGACATGGTGGAGAAAGTGGCTATCTTGGACGCCTTGCTCCAGGACCTTGCGTCTGAGGGGATTAAGCCGCAGTTTGTGGACCTGCGCTTCAAAGAGAGCCCGTTTTACAGGCAATAGTTGTAGATTGGAGGTTGAGGTCTAACCTCCAACCTCCAACCTCCAAATAGATGATCGAGTAGGGGGGGGACTTGGTATGTGGTTACCGATCTTTGGCTTGCTGGTTGGCATCATCATTAGTTACCTCTTTGCCATAACTATACCCGCGCGGTACTCGCGCTACACCGCTATGGCTATCCTGGCCGCTTCGGATTCTATCTCAGGTGCGGTGCGGGCTCAACTGGAGGGTCAATACGACAACAAGGTTTTCATTAGTGGCTTTTGTGTTAATGCTCTCCTGGCTGGACTTTTAACCTTCGTAGGCGACCGTCTGGGTGTCGAGCTCTATTATGCGGCTATCGTGGCCTTCGGCGTGCGCCTTTTTAACAACCTGGCCATTATCCGCCGCCATTTCCTCTAGGTTTGGAGTCCCGAACTTGTTCGGGCAAAGCGAGGATTGCCTTGGAGAGAACCGTTGTAAGCATTGACGTTGGCACTACCAAGGTTTGTACCCTGGTCGGCAAGATGGACGAGGGGGGCGATTTGCGCATCGTGGGTGTAGGGGTGGTTCCCTCGAAAGGATTGCGCAAGGGGGTGGTGGTCAACGTCAGCGAGACCACCGAAGCTATCGCTGCCTCCGTGGAGAGGGCGCAGCGTATCTCCGGCCACCAAATCGAGCGTGCTCACGTTGGCGTGGCCGGGGCCCACATCTCTTCTTTCAACAGCCGGGGCGTGGTGGCTGTCTCGAGGGGCCATAGCATAACCCAGGACGACGTTAACCGCGTCCTGGACGCAGCCCTGGCCATCGCTATCCCCCACAATCGCGAGGTCATCCACGTAGTACCCCGCGGCTATATCGTAGACGGGCAAGACGGAGTGCGTGATCCTCTGGGTATGCATGGCTTCCGCCTGGAGGTGGAGGCCCACATCATCACCGGGGCGGCGACCTCCATCCACAACCTGGTTAAGTGTGTCAACCAGGTAGGCATCGAGATAGACGAGCTCATCTTGGCCCCTTTGGCTTCGGGGGAGGCGGTTTTGACCGCTAATGAGCGGGAGATGGGCGTCGTCCTGGCCGACATCGGCGGGGGCACCACGGATCTGGCCATCTTCATCGAGGGCAGCGTCTGGCACACCGCGGTGCTGGCCATCGGAGGCAATCATTTAACCAACGACGTGGCCATCGGCCTTCGCGCCCCCTTCGCGACGGCCAAGGAGATCAAGGAGAAATACGGCTACGCTCGTTCGGAGGACATCGTCGCCGATGAGACCATTGACGTGGCCGTCTTCGGCGGGGACTCGTGGCAGGCTATCTCCCGCCAGTTTCTCGCCGAGATCATCGAGGCCAGAGCGGTAGAGATATTAAACCTCGTGCTGCAAGAGGTGAAGCGCTCCGGTTACGATGGTCTGTTGCCAGCCGGCGTCGTCCTCTGTGGAGGGTCGTCACTGTTGGCGGGGATGAGGGAGTTAGGTCGGGAGATATTACAATTGCCAACGCGGATTGGCACACCCCACGATTTGCAGGGCCTGGTAGATGTGCTCTCTAGTCCCGCCTATGCCACCGGCGTTGGTTTGTTGCTCTGGGGGTTGCGCGAGGAAACCGCCCGTGTTTCCACCGAGAGGCCGACTGGCTTTTGGCAGCGTATCGTCCATTGGCTCAGAGCTTTTCTGCCAGGTTGAGGTCCAATAGTAGAGAAACCAGGTTTTTCCCCGTCTGAACAAACAACTTGTTCTCTTGGGGTCTCCTGGGATGTGAGAAGGTGCCCTTTGTCAACCAAAAACCTGGTTTCTATCTGATCAATCAAAACAACAGTGCAAGGAGGAAAAAGATGCAAAGCAGACCGGAAGTGGAAAATTTCGCTCAGATCAAGGTGGTGGGGATTGGTGGCGGTGGTTCCAACGCCATCAACCGCATGATAGATGCGGGGTTGCAGGGCGTGGAGTTCATCGCCGTTAACACCGATGCGCAGGCCCTGATGCTATCCCACGCCCCCCGACGCATCCGCATCGGCGAGAAGCTGACCAAGGGGCTGGGCTCAGGTGGCGACCCTGAGATCGGCCGCAAGGCAGCCGCGGAGTCCAGCGACGAGCTCTATGAGGTCCTCAAGGGTTCGGACATGGTCTTCCTCACCGCAGGCATCGGCGGAGGCACAGGGACGGGAGCCTCACCTGCCATTGGCCAGATCGCCAAAGAAACGGGAGCCTTGACCATTGGCGTGGTCACCAAGCCCTTCAGCTTCGAGGGCCGCCGCCGACAGCAGGTAGCCGAGGAAGGAATCGAGGAGCTCAAGGAGAAGGTGGACACCCTCATCGTCATCCCCAACGACCGCTTGCTGGAGATCGTGGACAAGAAGGCTTCTATCCAGCAGGCGTTCGGGGTGGCAGATGACGTTCTGCGCCAGGGCATCCAGGGCATCTCGGAGCTGATCACTGTGCCTGGGCTCATCAATCTGGACTTTGCCGACGTGCGGTCCATCATGGCCGAGGGTGGAGCCGCGCTGATGGCCATAGGCCGGGCCGGCGGCGACAACCGAGCCCACGAGGCCGCGCAGGCCGCTATCTCCAGCTCCCTCCTGGATATCACCATTGATGGGGCGCGGGGGATCCTCTTCAACGTCACCGGTGGCCCCAATCTAAGCCTCCACGAGGTGAACCAGGCGGCGGAGATCATCAAGGAGACGGCGCATCCGGATGTCAACATCATCTTCGGAGCCGTCATTGACCCTGAGATGGAGGATAGCATCCAGATCACGGTCATCGCCACTGGATTCGACGTGGCGGATCAGCGGAAGCCCACCGTTGCCAAGCGGGCCATCGAGTTCCCGGTGCGCACCTTCGACAGGGAAGACATAGACATTCCGGCCTTCCTGCGCCGCTAAGCGGAAGAGAATAATTTCGTGAACCGGAACTGTCAGTAAAAAAGTGGCCTCTGGAAGCGCCGCTTGGCTGTGAAACGTGAAGACGTGAAACGTGAAGACGTGAAGACGTGAAACGCGAATCACGCATCACAGGCAGTAGGTTAGTTACGCCTGCTGTATGCAGCTTTTTCCGCCTCTCAAGTGCTCGGGACGGGCTTGCAGTCCGTCCCGAGCACCTCCTAACCCCTTTCTCCCCTTTCTCCCCTTTCTCCCCTTTCCTCTTCTCCGCTGGGGAAGGGGGAGAACTATTTCACCACAAAAAAGCTTAAAATTTTGAGATTCAGGCCGAATTTTGGGCTTTACCCCTTGCCAATCTAGCCCTTTTGTGGTATCATTTGATAGGATTCGTTCCACAACATCTTGTAGTATATTGTGATCTTGAATACCATTTGTTGTGGCACGACACGTGAAAGCAGAAGCATCGGTGATCATCAATGGGAGGTCTGAGATGAACTGCCCTTATTGTGGCAAGAAGTCCAAAGTCGTTGACACCCGAACTGCTGGTGAAGGCGTGCGTCGGCGGCGGGAGTGCAGGGCCTGTGGGCAGCGGTTCACCACCTACGAGAGTGTGGCGCCCATGCGGTTGATGGTGGTCAAGGCTGACGGGCGGCGGGAGGAATTCGATCGGGACAAGCTTCTGGCTGGCGTGGTCAAGGCTTGCGCCAAGCGGCCCGTTTCCATTGAGGCCATCGAGGACCTGGTGAGTGGGGTCGAGGGGAAGCTCTACAGTCGGGGGGAGCGGGAGGTGGAGAGCCGCTTGATTGGGGCGATGGTGATGGAGCAGTTGCGGCAGCTCGACGACGTGGCCTACGTGCGCTTTGCCTCCGTCTACCGCCGCTTCGCCGACGTGGAGAGCCTGGCCCAGGAGATCGAGAAGTTGCTGGAGAGGAAGAAGAGGGGGGGGAAGTCGAAAGGCGGTTGAGGTTGGGGTTGCAAAAGCTCATGGTGAAAAGAGAGCTGGAAATTGAGAATTGACGTGATATCTCCCAACGCCCTCACGGTGTTGGAAAAGCGATACCTCAAAAAGGATAAGGACGGACGGGTGGTCGAGACGCCGGAGGAGATGTTCTGGCGGGTGGCGCGGGCCATCGCCGAGGCGGAACGGGCCTATGATCCGGACGTGGACGTGGAAGGGACGGCGGACGAGTTCTACCGCCTGATGGCCAGCCTGGACTTCCTGCCGAACTCGCCCTCGCTCATGAACGCGGGAACCGAGGTCGGCCAGCTCTCCGCCTGCTTCGTCTTGCCAGTAGACGACGACATGACCAGTATCTTCGACGCAGTGAAGGCCACGGCCCTTATTCACCAGTCAGGTGGAGGAACCGGCTTTGGCTTCTCCCGCCTCCGCCCAGGTGGCGACCTCGTGGGCTCCACGGGCGGCGTTGCCTCCGGCCCTGTTTCCTTTATGCGCGTCTTCGACACGGCCACCGACGTCATAAAACAGGGAGGAAAACGCCGTGGGGCCAGCATGGGCGTTCTCCGCATTGACCATCCCGACATCATGGATTTCATCGCTTGTAAGGAAGAGGAAGGCACTCTCAGCAACTTCAATGTCTCCGTGGCCATTACCGAGAGGTTCATGCAGGCCCTGGAGGAGGACGGTGAGTACGAGCTCGTCAACCCCCGCACCGGGGAGGTGGCCGGGAAGCTGAGGGCGAGGGAGGTCTTCGATAAGATCGTGGAGGGGGCCTGGAGAAATGGCGAGCCGGGCATTATCTTCCTCGATCGCATGAACGAGTTTAACCCCACGCCAGCCCTTGGGGAATATGAATCTACCAATCCATGCGGGGAACAGATCCTGCTCCCCCACGAGTCCTGCAACCTTGGCTCCATCAACCTCTCCAAAATGCTCACCCCCCAGGGCCACATAGACTGGGAAAAGTTGGAGTGCACGGTGAAGACAGCCGTCCACTTTCTGGACAACGTCATCACCGTCAACAAGTTCCCCCTGCCGGTGATCGAGGAGGCCACCCTCAGGACCCGCAAGATCGGGCTGGGGGTGATGGGCTTCGCCGACATGCTCGTTCAACTGGGCATCCCCTACGACTCGGAAGAAGCAGAGGCCGTGGCGGAAAAGGTGATGGAGGCCATCAACTACTGGAGCAAGGAGGCATCTTGCGATTTGGCCGCCCTGCGGGGGAGTTTTCCGGCCTTCGATAAATCCATCTACGCGCGAGGCCAGCTCCCCTTGCCGGAGCCTCTGGGCGTAGCCAGCCACAACCAACCTCAATGCTTGACCGATGCCCCGCCTTTCGATTGGGAGGGATTGAAGGAGCGCATCAAGCAGCAGGGCATTCGCAACGCTACTACAACCACCATTGCCCCCACCGGGTCCATCAGCATCATAGCCAGCACGTCCAGCGGCATTGAGCCTCTGTTTGCTCTAGCCTACACCCGTCGCCACGTCCTGGACGAAGACGAATTGATCCAGGTCAATCCCTTCTTCGAGAGGTTAGCCCAAGAACGGGGCTTCCACAGTGCTGAGTTGATGCGGGAGGTCGCCCAGCGAGGTGGCATCCAGGGTTGGGAGGAGATCCCGGCCGATGTGCGCAGGATCTTCGTCACCGCTCACGACATCTCGCCGGAGTGGCATATCCGCATGCAGGCTGCCTACCAACGTCATGTGGACAATGCGGTCTCTAAGACGGCCAACTTTCCCAACAGTGCTACCAGGGAAGATATCGCCCAGGCTTACCTTTTGGCCTACCAGTTGGGTTGCAAGGGGTTGACCATCTATCGGGATGGCAGCCGCCAGGAGCAGGTGTTGAACAGAGGTGTTACCAAGCTCGCGCCTGGCAAGGGAGTGCTAGCGCCACGTCCACGGCCGGTGGTGACCAAAGGAGCGACCGAAAAGATAGCTCTGGGCTGCAACCGCACTTTGTACGTGACCATCAACGAGGACGATGAGGGGCTGTGTGAGGTTTTCCTGCACATGGGAAAGAGTGGTGGCTGTACGGCCTCTCAATCTGAGGCCATTGGCCGTCTCATCTCCTTAGCCTTGAGAAGCGGCATTGAGACCGAGGCTATCATTAGACAGCTCAAGGGTATTCGCTGCCCTTCGCCCTCCTGGCACAACGGCGGATCTGCTCTCTCCTGTTCCGATGCCATAGCCAAGTCCATCGAGCGCTACACCGGGGGCCGCTCTGGCAATCCAAAGGAAAGAGTCATCGTCAAGGGCATGCCGGACATCTCGCCTGAGTGCCCCGAATGTGGCGCGATTCTGGAGCCTGGTGAAGCGTGTGTTGTCTGCCGTTCGTGTGGCTACTCGGAGTGTTTGTAGCACTTGCTCTCTGATACTGATCAAGCAGGGAGTAAAGAGCATGATTCGGAGAATCTCGGTTTCAAGCCTGTTGGTGCTGCTGATGGCTTTCACTTCCTCATGGCCAGTGAGCGGGGATGAAGAGGTTTTTTTGCCCCTTGTCACTTCAGTTCGTACAACTCTCCGTACTTTGTCCTCAGATAGCGAATGTATGGCTCAATGCTCATCGGCCCGCCGGTGATGCGCTCGACGAGCTCGGTGGCGGTAAACTTGCTCCCGTGCTGATAGATGTTCTCTTTGAGCCAACCGTGTAGCGTGCCGAATTCGCCCTCTTCGATCTCAGAGGGGATCCCCGGATGGGCCAGCAGAGCAGCCTCGAAGAACTGCGCGCCCAGGATGTTACCCAGGGTGTAACCCTGGAACATGCCCCCGATGACGCCGGCATACCAGTGCACGTCCTGCAGCACGCCATCACGGTCGTCCGGCGGGAGGATGCCCAGGTCGGCTTTGTAGCCTTCACGCCACGCCTCGGGCAGGTCACGCACCGCCAGACGACCTTCCAGCAGGGCCAGCTCCAGGTCGAAGCGCAGCATGACGTGCAGGTTGTAGGTCACCTCGTCGGCTTCGGTGCGGATCAGCGAGCGCTCGACTTTGTTAACCGCCCGGTAGAACGTGTCCACCGACACGGACCCCAGTTGGTCAGGAAAAACCGCCTGGAGTCTGGGATAGAAGAACTCCCAAAAACCCCTGCTTCGCCCGACGATGTTCTCCCACAGGCGGGATTGGCTCTCGTGCACCCC
>VGOG01000146.1 GCA_016875995.1 Chloroflexota bacterium | reverse complement strand
GCTTGAATCACCCCCTGACCTGAACCAAACTCGCAAGCGGGCTAGGCACGCACCAGTGCGGTTCACGGTCTTGACTGTCTGAGCACTCACGCCTATTGTACACGTACTCGCGCTGGGCGCAAGTTTCTGCCACCTACGGATGGCGCGATGCGCCATGGAAAACTCGCAATGACAACCGTGGCTGGGCAGTTACAAGAAATGGTAAGGAGGGAGAAATGATCGAGACCAGAGAGATCAGTTCAGAAAACATCGCCGATCTCTATGCGGTGTGCATCCCGCCACAGGATGAGTTCCTCCGGGCGGGGAGGGAGTCAGGCGACTGGTTCGTGGAGAGAATGGGCCGGGGTTCGGGAGGCTTTGTGGCCTACGAGGATGGGAAGCCGGTGGGCAGGGTGGAGTTCCATCCCCTGGAGGAGAGCCTGGCCGCCATCTCAGGCGACGATCTGTACTTCGTGCCCTGCATCAACGTCGCAGAGACAGCACAGAAAAAAGGCTGCGGGCGGGCGTTGATGGAGGAGGTCTTCGAGGCCACCGCCGACAGGAAGGGCGTGGTGACGGTCGCCGCCGAGGGTTGGATGCCCAAGGAGTTCTTCCTGGAGATGGGCTTCGAGATCGCCCAGCAGATGGGGCCCAGCTACCTGTTGCTGAAAAAGCACCAGAGCGATGCCCGGTGTGCCTGGATGCCGCCCGTCTTCTCCGCCCGCGACGAGCCGGACAGGGTGAATGTGGAAGTGGTCATGAGCTATCAGTGCCCCTACATGCTCGCCAACTACCGCAAGCTGATGACCAGGGCCGGAGAGCTCTCTGATAAGGTCGAAATCACCGAGTACGTTCTAAGCGACAGGGAGAGCTTCCACCGGTACGGTGAGATGAACCTCTACATTGATGGCCAGGCGCCCTTTTTTGGCCCGGGTAGCGAGGACGACCTGGAGAGGATCGTCAAGGAGCGGTTGGAGAAGAAGGGGTTGTAAACTGTCATTGCGAGGAAGCGGAGCGACGAAGCAATCTCTTGCCCGCAACGGAGGGGATTGCTTCTCTCCCTGCGGTCGCTCGCAATGACATGTCTGAGGAGGATAGACATGTTACTCGGTTTCAACGGCGCTACCACCATGAAGGCCACGCTGCCGGAGGACATCGCCGCTGCTGGCCAGGCTGGCTTCAAAGCCCTGGAAATCTGGGCGGCGAAGATGGATACCTATCTGGCCCATCGTAGCCTCGACGACCTCAACGCCCTCTTCACCCAGCACCGCGTCCAGCCTGCCAGCATCAACTCCATCGAGTTCGTCACCTTCCGCTCAGCGGACGACTACGCGCTGATCAAAGCCCGCTGCCACGAGCTGTGTGCCAGAGCCGATGCCCTGGGCTGCGACAAGATCGTCGTCGTGCCCAGCCCTACTCCGCAGGGAGGCGCCTCCTGGGATGAGATCAAGGCCGAATCGGTGCGGGTGCTGCACGACCTGGCCGACATCGCCGCTCCCTTCGGAGTGAACCTGGCCTTCGAGTTCCTGGGCTTTGGCTGGTGCTCGGTGCGTACCCTGGCCCAGTGTTGGGAGATCGTGCAGGCGGTCAACAGGCCCAACGTCGGTCTGGTGATAGACACCTGCCATTTCTACGCCGGCGGCTCAGAGCTTTCGTCCATCGAAGCTGTGGATCCGGACAGGCTCCTGATCTTCCATATCAACGACGTCGAGGACCGGCCCAAGGAGACCATAGAGGATGCTCACCGCCTGCTGCCCGGCGAGGGAGTGATTCCGCTGGACGATTTCCTGTCTTGCCTCAAGGGAATCGGCTTCGACGGCCTCTGCTCCATCGAGCTGTTTCGGCCCGAATACTGGGAGCGCGATCCAGTGGAATTGGCCGCAGCAGCGCGAGTGGCGACGATGAAGGTGCTGGAGCCGCATTTCAGGGTGGAGTGAGTACAGCCCGTCGCTCCCTCCCCCTCACAGGGGGAGGGCTGGGGTGGGGGTGGAGATCCCCCTAGAACCACCCTCCCCCGTCCCCTCCCTGTGAGGGAGGGGTGGGCGGTTTTGACAAACTACGGGCAAGGTGATACATAGGCAATGAGGCAACAGGGCAATGAGGTAACGAGCGGCTCTCTTACTCATTCCCTCGTTACTCATTCCCAACGAAGGTTCGTGGCCGAAAGGGGGTGGTGGCAAGGCAAGCGTGGAGGTTAATCAACCTTGTGAGGGTTATGGTTAAACCCTCGACAACTTCAATGACTGAAGGAGGCAAAATGTCAAGCAAGAGAACGTGGTTCATTAACTTGGTTCTGGTGTTCGTGATGTTAATGGCAGGTATGGGTGTAGCCAGCGCTGCCCCGCCGGCCCAGGAAGAGACGACCTACACCGTGAAGCTGGGCGACACTCTCTGGACCCTGGCGGAGAAGTACCTGGGTAGTGGCGCAGCCTATCCAGCCATCATTGACGCCACCAACAAGAAGGCCGTCGAAGATGAGACCTTCAACTTCATCATCAACCCCAGCCTGATCCATCCCGGCTGGAAGTTCCTCGTCCCCAGCGCCGAGGCGGCCACAGAGTTCATGACGGCCTACCGGCGGTGGTTGCCTGGGCCCGACTCACCCACCGAGATCACCCTGGTAGACACCAACTCGGGGGCTAACTTCCAGTGGTACTTCCAGACGATGGTCCTGCCGCAGGTGGAGCAGGCCATGGGCCTGAAGATCAACTACGTGGTGGGCAAGGGATCGGAGCAGATCGAGAAGATGAAGGCCTGGGAACCGGGCAAGGGCGATGCCCACGTCTTGTTCATCAAGCCGGCCGACATCGCCAACATGGTCAAGCAGGACATCCCGCTGGAGACCCTGTATCCGGATAAGTTAGTCGCCATCCCCAGCCTGGCCAAGTGCCGCCAGGACTACCTGTTGACGGCCCAGGGGCAAGACATCCTGGGCAAGGGCGCACTGTACTGGAGAAGCCAGTACGCCCTGGTCTACGACTCGGCCAAGGTTACCAATCCGCCCAAGTCTTGGAAGGAATTCTACGACCGCCGGGCGGAATGGAAGGGGCACATCGGCCTGATCCGGCCCAACTCCAAGTCCAGTGCCGGGCGGGCTCAGCCTTACGGCTTCCTGAACACCTTCCTGGACCTGTCCAAGCCCGTGTCTGAGCTGGAGAAGACCCAGGCGTGGGCTGACACCTGGACCAAGATGGCTGACTTCTACTCCTACGCCACGCTGCCTCTGGCCCCCGAGCCGACCAACCTGTTCGAGAACTTCAACGCTGGCGACACCTGGATCAGCGTCTACGCCATGGACTACTCGCTGTGGTCGCGCAGCCAGGGCACCATGCCGCCGACGGTGAAGGCCACCTTCCTGGCCGAAGGCATCACTGAGGGAGCCGATGGCTACCTGGTCGTGCCGGGCAACATCCCCGAGGCCTACAAGCCCGTGGCCTACCGGCTGATTGACTACCTGCTGTCGGACGACCAGCAGATTCAGTTGATCACCACTATGTGGCAGTACACCGGCACCGAGATCTGGGACAAGATCCCCGCGCAGGTGTGGGACGTCATCCCGCCCTGGAGCGAGATGGAGAAGGGCCGGGTGCGCATGACCAACAAGGATGTGATCGCCTACATCACTGACAAGGGGCCGGAACTGCTGGTGCCCAAGTAGGTAAGTGGCAAGTAGCAAGTAGGCAAGTAGCAAGTAGACAAGTAGACAAGTAGACAAGGGCGGATGATCTCTGCTCCTTGTCTACTTGTCCCTTGTCTACTTCTCGAGGAAGACAATCCATTGAAACGAGTCAATCTGACCACCCTCATCCTGCTCCTCCCCGGCTTCGCTGCTTTCTTCGGGCTTTTTTTCTATCCCATGCTGGTTACGGTGTTGCAGAGCCTGAGGCCGGAGGGGCAGAGCACAGGATGGACGCTGGAGAACTACGTCAACTTTCTCACCCAACCTGGTGCCCGTCAGGTCATCACCCTGACCTTTGTCCTGGCCGTCGCTACCACCCTCCTGTCCATTCTCCTCAGTGTCCCCCTGGCTCTGGTGTTGCGGGAGAAGATCCGTGGGCATCGCATTTTCCGGCTGGCCATCCTGGTCCCCATCACCGTGCCCGGCCTGGTCGGCGCCCTGGGACTATTGCTCTTCTGGGGCAGCCGTGGCTGGGTCAATCTTTTCCTGGTGCAGTTCATCCCCTTTATCAAGGAACCGCTGCGGTTTAACTATACCATCCACGGCCTGATCCTGTTCTACCTCTGGCACTATTTCTCGTACACCTGTGTAACCACCCTGGCTACCCTGGAGGGGCTGGACCGCAGCATCGAAGAAGCGGCGTCGGTGGCAGGGGCCAACCGCTGGCAGGTGCTGCGCCACATCGTCCTGCCGCTGATCACCCCCGGCATCCTGGCCGGCTCGGTCATCACCTTCATGCTTTCCTTCGGGGCCTTCAGCATCCCTCTGGTCACGGGCGGGAACTATCGCCCCCTGGCAGTAGAAATCTACACCCAAATTGGGGTTCCTATTCCACCACGGTGGTCATTGGCCAGCGCCATGGCCGTGGTCATGGCGGTTCTGCAGATCGCATTTCTCTCGGTCTACATGAGGGTTTTGAGGAGGCCGATAGCATGAACCTGGCACGTCAGTATCTGCGGGCGGTGTGGAACGGCCGCACATTGCTGATCTACACCTTTCTCGTGAGCTTTTTGTTGTTCGTCATCAGTCCCTTCTTCATGATTGGCCTGAAGTCGGTGGGCAAGAACTGGTTTGGCAGGATGTGGTTCCCGCCGACCCTGACCACGGACTGGTTCCGCTGGGCAGTGGAGGTGACGCGGATTCCCGAGATCCTGAAGAACACCCTGGTCATCGCCGTTCTGGCCGTCACCATCAGCACCCTGATTGGCATCCCCAGCGGTTGGGCCTTTGGCCGGCGGCGCGTGCCCGGCAAGGAACTGCTCATGGCGCTGATCCTCCTGCCGCGCATGATTCCGCCCATTACTTTTGCCCTGGGCGTGGCCCGCATCTTCTACCGCCTCGACCTGGTGGACACTCACCTGGGGGTAGCTCTGGCCCACGTGGCCATCTGCGCTCCGTACGCTATTCTGGTGCTCTCTTCGACCTTCGAGGGACTGGACGAGCGGGTACTGGAGGCGGCCAGCGTGTGTGGGGCCAACGTCGTCCGCACTTTCTTTCACGTCACTTTGCCCATGGTGTTGCCCGGCATTCTGTCGTCCATCATCTTCACCTTCACCACCTCGTACAACGAGTTCACCCTGACCCTGATGACCTACGGGCCGCACACCATCACCCTGCCGGTGAGGACCTACCTGGCGGTGGGGGAGGGCTACTGGGAGGTGAGTAGCGCCATGTCGGTCATCCTGATCATCCCTTCGCTGCTCATCCTGTTTGGCATTCAGCGCCAGGTAGCGCCGGAGAAGCTGGTGGGAGGGTTTAAGGGGGTGTGATATGAACCTATCGGTAGACGGGGTGATTGTTGCGCATCGAGGTTGATCAGAGTGTGAAGATCGAGCAAACATCTGGCGACACCGTTCTGGCCTATTCGGATAGCAAGCAGTTTGCCATCTCGATCCCTGCTCAGGTCAAGCGGAAAGCTTTGGTCTATCTGCGAGGTAGAGGTTGGTTCGGTAAGCGGGCGGTGCTACCATGCTTTGCTGCTGGTCTGTTTCTGCTCCTGAAGGATATTGCCGGCCACGTAACGCTGATCATCATTGACCAGGAATATCAAGGCCATGAGGCTGACATCAAGACAATGCTGCTGCGTCACATGAGGGAGGTTGGGCTAGAACTCGATCCGGAAGTGATTACGTTTGAACGACTGGGTAAGAAGTCAAGGGCGCACAAGCAAGCATGGGGGGTACAGCGAGGCAAGATAGCTCCAGACCGCGAAGTCACGGTTGAGGAGTTCCTGGGTGTGTTGAAATAGAAACAGCCCGGGGGGGCTTGCGCCGCATTACCTGGATTACACTCACGGGATGGCTACCGTGAGGAGGCCAGGTCACCGGGCTTACCTAGAGAATACCACAAATCACGTAACTTGTCAAGTCAAATGGAAACGATAGGTGTATTTCAATTTGGGGGCAAGACCGAGGGCCGGCACCGTCTGTCATTGCGAGGAGCGCTTTTTGCGACGAAGCAATCCCCAAATGCGCGGGAGGAGATTGCTTCGCTCCGCTACCCAGAAACTTCCACCTGTCATTGCGAGCGAAGCGAAGCAATCCCCTACGTCGCAAGCTGGAGATTGCTTCAGGCGCAAACCCCGCGCCTTCGCAATGACAGGATGGGCGGTGGTTTCTGTCCCCTACGGATGGCGCGATGCGCCATGGAAAACTCGCAATGACATTTGCCCCAAGACTGAAATGCACCTGAAACGATTGAAAGTATCTCGGCAGAAGAATGGGAACAGCTTGTAGACGAGTTCATCAACCGAGAGGCTGAAGGGTTCGATGAACTGCCGGTTGACACTTTCTTCAAAGCCTGGGCGGCTGTTGAGGAAGTGGATGACATCTTAACGATTCGACACAGCGTTGGATATGGTGCAACAAACGATTTCTATACCCGGTGGCCGTCCACCGACAGGTGAGTTGGCTCTGGCACCCAACGGCATCCCCGTCAGCCTGCGGCCGTTCCTCCAGGAGTACACCCTGGAGAAGCTGGACCCGGAGCGCGACGCCTTCACCATCATCGAGCGCACGCTGGCTCTCGGATGCCAGCCTGAGATAGAGTGGCTGTTTGCCCGCTACGGACGGGAACGGGCGCGCGAATGGGTGCGCCAGGCTGGTTCAGCCCTGCTGTCCCGCCGCCGCTTCCGCCTGTGGGTGAACTACCTCGACATCCGCGACTATCGTCAGCGGAGGCATGGCGTATGGCCCTACTGACGAATCCACATTGGGAGGTTGTGCCGCCTCTGCTGCGAGAGCTATTGACCGAGATCGGGCAGGAACCCTTCTCCCGCCGCTTCTACCTGGCCGGCGGCACGGCCCTGGCCTTGCGCCTGGGCCATCGCGTCTCGGTGGACCTGGACTTCTTCTCCGAGACCGACGAACTGCTCGACGACAGCCGGGCGGAGATCGCGGTTGCGCTGCGCAAACGGCGTGTGGTGCATGTGCTTGAGGACGTCGTCGGCAATTTGCTTCTGGAGATCGAGGGTTATCACGTGGGCTTTTTCGGCTACGGCTACCCTTTGCTGGAGCCCCCGGACGAGATAGTGGGAGTGCGTGTGGGCAGCCTCGCCGACGTGGGCCTGATGAAGCTGGATGCTATCGCTGATCGTGGGGCACGCAGGGACTTCTACGACGCCTATTTCATCTCCCGGCAACTCCCCCTGGACCGTCTCCTGGATCAGAGCCCCATCAAGTATCCCTACGCGCGCGGTTTTGGCATGATGGTGCTGGAGGGAATGGTGGACTTCGACCGCGCCGACCAGCAAGCGCCAGTGGAAACCATCCCGCCCGTGGCCTGGGAGGCGATCAAGGAGTTCTTCGTGCAGGAGTTGCGCCGCATTGGGCGAATGTGGTTTGAGCCGGGGGGCTAAACAGATAGCAGGTGGGAGGAAACACTGGAGGTGGCGCCGGAGAAGTTGGGGGGGAAGAGAGTGTAGGATGGGCGCAATCGCCCCACTGATCGTAACGAGGAGGGAGCTGATGAAAGAGATAGAAGCTATGGTAATAGACGCGACACACTTAGAGCTTATGACACCACTGCCTGAGGTCGCTGGACGGCGTTTGTTGATTCACGTTGTCCCTTTTCGTGACGAACAGGAGCGCTTGGTGCGTGAACTGCGGGCGGCATACCTGACGATGACTGAGGAGGAGCGCCAGGCAGAGGTTGTCCTGGCTGAAGAAGGGCTCTATGGGCAACTCAGTCCAACGGAGGCCTTCCCAGGGGAGGACGAATGGCCGTGGTGGGAGTAAAGCGGGGCGAGATTTGGCTGGTTGATCTTAACCCGGTACGCGGCAGTGAGCAACGAGGCATTCGCCCTTGCTTGGTCATCAGCAATGATGTGGTCAACGAGTACGCTCCGACCATTTGCGTCATCCCTTTCACGAGTAACCTGGAAGGCCGAAGATTTCCCATCAACGTAGTGCTAACGCGAGATGACACTGCCCTGAAAGCCGATTCCTTGCTCCTGTGTGGGCAAATCCGGACGCTGGCAAAGGAGCGTCTCTTGCGAAAATTGTCGTCTGTCAAGGCCGAGCGGATGCTCGACATCGAAAAAGCCTTAAAGTTATACCTGGGCTTCATTTCATGACGGGTATGGAGATCACTGTGTCGGAGAATGAGTTGCGGGCTTTACCTGCTTTCTTGAGGCCATATTTCTGGGAAGTGGACTTCACTCGCGTGCGATTGCCTGAGCATGAGGTCTACGTCATCGAGCGCCTGCTGGAGTATGGCGACGACCAGGCCATCGGCTGGCTCCGCAGGGCGTTTGCTCCCGAATCCATTGCTCGCGTGGTGCGGCGCAGCCGTCGCCTTTCCCGCAATACGGCGAACTTGTGGAGTCTGCTTTTGGGCATTCCTAGAGAGGAAATAACGTGTTTATCTACACCCTCACTCCTGCCGCGTGGCAGCTTCTCCAGCGGCTAGGGATGTGTCACCGCAGATGTTGGTCGAATGGGACTGGGCGGTGGTGAAAGAGTTCTTTGAGGGAGAGGTTCGAGCGCTAGTGGATCGGCGGTAAAGATTACCAACAGACAGAGGTTTAGGGGCATGGACTACATGATCGAACTGCAAAACGTGACCAAACGCTACGGCCCCATCGTGGCCAACGACCAGATCAACCTGGGTATTCTGAGGGGTGAGCTGATGACCCTGCTGGGGCCATCGGGCTGTGGCAAGACCACCGCCCTGCGCTGCATCACCGGCCACCTCACGCCCGACGAGGGACGGGTCTTCATTGACGGTGAAGACGTGACCAGCGTGCCCACTCACAAACGGGAACTGGGCATGGTCTTCCAGAACTTCGCCCTCTTCCCCCACATGACCGTCTACGAGAACGTGGAGTTTCCCCTGATGATCCGCAACCTGCCCAAGGCCGAGCGGCGGGAGATGGTCATGGACGCCCTGCGGCTCATCCGCATGGAGGAATACGAGAAACACTACCCGCGCCAGCTCTCCGGCGGGCAGCAGCAGCGGGTGGGGCTGGCGCGGGCGTTGGTCTACCGCCCCAAGGTCTTGCTGCTGGACGAACCCCTCTCCAACCTGGATGCCAAGCTCAGGGAGGAGATGCGCTTCGAGATCAAGGACCTGCAGCGTCGGCTGGGGATCACCGCCGTATACGTGACCCACGATCAGGCGGAGGCGCTGGCCCTCTCCGACCGGGTGGCGGTTATGAATGGGGGGCGGCTAGAGCAGGTGGGCACTCCCGATGAGATCTACGATCAGCCCGGCTCGCAGTTCGTGGCCGATTTCATCGGCCTGTCGGACTTCATCGAGGGCACGGTCCTCGCTGTCGAGGGCGAAAAAGCGATGGTGACTGTTGACGATTTGCAGTTCGCTGTACCCGCCTCGCCGAGAATGCGACCCCACGATAAGCTACTGTTTTTCATCCGCCCCAACGACATTGATCTCTTCCCGCTTGGCTACGCTGGCGGCGAGAACACCTTCGACGGTGTGGTGAGCAAGATGACCTATTTGGGCGATAAGATAGACTATCGTATCGCCGTTGGTGGCCTGGAGCTGCGGGTGCAGACCGATGGCAAGGTGCGCTTTGAGGAGGGCGAGAGCGTGCGTCTGCAGTTGCCCGTGGATCGGTGCAGGGCGATAGTGAGAGATTAGAGATTAGAGATTAGAAATTAGAGATTAGGTATGAGTAGATTGCAGTTGGTGGTGGTTGACGTTGATGGTTGCCTCACCCCTGGCGAGGGTCAGCCCTGGAACTTCGAGGCTCTGAAGTACATCGCTCAGCTCAACCAAAGGGCTCAGGAGGATCCGACCAAAGTGGCGGTGACTCTCTGCACCGGGCGACAGGAGCCTTACGTCGAAGTGTTGATGCAGGCTATTGATGCCCACCTGCCGGGCATTTACGAAAACGGTGGCGGGCTCTATTTTCCCCGTGAGTACCGCTTCGTTGAGAATCCCCTCATCACCGCCGAGATGCGAGAAGCCTTAACTGGGATAAAGGCGACCCTGCAGCGAGAAATTGTCGAGACCGGCCTGGGATATTTTCAGCCGGGCAAGGAGGTTTCCTTGACCCTCTATCCTTTGCACCAGGTCAGCGTCCACAAACTCTATCTGGCCGCCGTTGAAGTGCTGGCAACCTGTAACGCTGGATACATGGCCCAGGAGTCGGTATCCTGTGTGGATATCATACCCAGGGGGGTTGACAAAGGAGCCGGGGTGCGCTGGCTCTCGCAAGAAACGGGCGTCCCTCTTGATCAGATAGGGGGCATTGGCGATTCGCCCAGCGACTTGAGGTTCCTGAGCATCGTTGGCCGTTCCGCCGCCCCGGCCAACGCTGCCGACGAGGTCAAAGCGGCGGTGGACTATGTGTCGCCCCATAGAGATGGCGATGGGGTGGTGGACATCCTGTGCCGCTGGGTCGAGCAG
>VGOG01000145.1 GCA_016875995.1 Chloroflexota bacterium | reverse complement strand
TGAGCGGCCTCGGCGTTGGTGTGATAATTGACCACCACCTTGGCTCCCAGACTTGCCAATTTGATAGCAATGGCCCGCCCGATGCCTCGGGAACTGCCAGTTACGACGGCGACTTTATCTTGTAGGTTCATCTCTAGCCTCCAGACAGCCAGCTATAGCCTCGGTGATGCGCTCTAGCGCTTCAGGGATCGTGCTACCCTGCGACCAGCATCCTTTGAGTTCTGGACAATGCACAACGTAGCCGCTTTCCTCGCCCCTCTCCACAATCACAGTGAATTTCATGCCCACAACCTCCTTTTCCGAAGCCTATAAGATCCACCGCTAATGATCTTGCCACTGCATACCTTGTGAGGAATGTCTCAGCATTTCTGCCCCTACCTCTATCCCCGCCGCATCTCCCACATTCACCGTCCGCACGCTTTTGTCAATGCGCCCGATCAGCCCGGTCAGCACGTTCTTGGGCCCGATTTCCACGAAGGTGGTGGCACCCTGAGCGATGATGTACTGGATGGATTCCACCCACCGTACCGTCGAGGTGAGCTGCTCCACGAGCTCGTCCCTGATCTCTGCCACGGTGGTGATGGGCCTGGCAGTAGCGTTGGCCACGACGGGCACCCGTGGCGGGTGGAAATCAACCTGGGCCACTACGCTGGCGAAGGCCTCGGCGGCGGGCCGCATCAACGGCGAGTGGGAGGCGATGCTCACCGCCAGCGGGATGACCCGCCTCGCCCCTCGCCCCCTGGCCAGCTCCAGGGCCCGCTCCAGGGCCTCTTTGTGGCCGGAGATGACGATCTGGCCGGGCGAGTTGTAGTTAGCTATCTGGATGCTGGAAGCTGGAAACGGGATGCTGGCCTCCTGGCATATCCCCTCCAGCGTCTCCGCATCCAGGCCAATGATCGCCGCCATGGCTCCAGGGTTAAGCTCCCCCGCCTCCTTCATCACGCGGCCGCGCTCCCGCACGAGCTTCAGGCCAGCAGCGAAATCGAGGCCCCCGGCGGCCACCAGGGCCGTGTACTCCCCCAGGCTATGGCCAGCAACGAAGAGTGGATTAACAGAGAATCGTCCCTGCAAAGTCTCTAAGCAGGCGACACTCATAGCGAAGACCGCTGGCTGAGTATTGATGGTGTCGTCTAGCTCCTCCTGCGGCCCTTCGAAGCACAACTTGGAGAGGGAAAAGCCCAGGATTCTGTCGGCTTCATCGAAGAGGGCTCTTACCTCAGGGTATGTCTCGTACAGGTCCCAGCCCATGCCCACGTACTGCGAGCCCTGGCCGGGGAAGACGAAGGCAACTTTTTCCATCAATACGGCTTCTCCAATCGCAGTCCCTCGATCATTGAGAAGTGGCGGATGTTCGAAGTAACGAGCACCGCGTTCCCGACGAGAGCTGTGGCAGCGATAAGGGCGTCGGGAATGACTAACCCGTGACTTTTGCTGAACCGCGAGATGAGTTCGTAGGCCTTGCGGCCAATCAGGGGCGTGATGTCCAGCGCGTCGTAGTCGGCAAGAAGTTTCTCCACCTTTTGGACTTCGTTTTTGTCACGGCAGCCGATAACAAGTTCCATGCTCGTGACAATGGAAAGGCGCGGAATGCCTTCCGTTTTCCTGACGCCATCAACGTAGTCGAGAGCAACCTCTTTCCTGCGGACAATATCCACCAACATAGTGGTGTCAAGTATTTTACTCATGGGCTGCTTTCTCTACGTTTCATGTCGGCGGTAGGTTCTGCCCCACGCTTCCTCGCGGATGCGTTCGAGGACCTCTTCTGTGCTTAACCCTTGCCATTCCTCTCGATCCGCCCACATCCCGCAGGCCTCATACTCCCGCACTGACTTGAACTTCTTGCGCTTCCCCTTGGCCGCCATTGACTCCAAAAGCTGCTGCCGCAAGCCTTCGAGTTCCATGGCCATCTGGTCAATCCGTCTGAGCAAGTCGGCATCTGTCATCACGGTTTCTTCCATGCTGCACCTCCAACCTAACTCACAACCCCCTGCAAACCACCGATGATCTCCTCCGCCTCGGCGACGATGCGCTCGATGAGGTCCTCGACAGGGACGATGTCGTTGACCATCCCCGCGATCTGCCCAGCCATGACAGAACCGTTGACGACATCGCCCTCAATGGCGGCCAGCCTCAGCTTCCCCGTGCCGAACTCGATGATCTCTTGCTCCGTGACGCCGCGCCGCTCCAGTTCCTCGAACTGGTGCACCATGGGGTTTCTCAGGGCGCGAACGGGATGGCCCAGGCTGTGCCCCGTGGTCATGGTGGAGCGGTCCTTGGCCTTGATGATCGCCTGCTTGTAGTTCTCGTGGACGGTACATTCGGTAGTACAGATAAAGCGAGTGCCCATCTGGATGCCCTGGGCACCTAAGGCCAGGGCCGCCACCAGGCCCCGCCCATCGGCGAAGCCGCCCGCAGCGACGACCGGGACGTCCACCGCGTCCACCACCTGTGGCACCAGAGGCATAGTAGCTACGTCGCCGATGTGCCCGCCCGATTCCATCCCTTCAGCCACCAGGGCATCAACCCCCTGGCGCTCCAGGCGCTTGGCCAGGGCTACCGAGGCGACGACAGGCATGACGACAATGCCCGCTTCCTTGAGGCGAGCGATGTGGTCCCCTGGCCTCCAGGCCCCGATGACCACGATTTTCACCCTCTCTTCGATGCAAAGGGCTATGATGTCATCGGCGTGTTCGGAGATGGCCAGGGGAATGTTCAGCCCGAATGGTTTATCCGTTAGCTCCTTGGCCAAACGGATCTCCTCAGCCACCTCCTTGGCAGGGGCATTGCCTCCGCCAATGACACCTAACCCCCCTGCATTAGAGATGGCAGCAGCAAGCTCAGCCGTGCCCACCCAGGCCATGCCTCCCTGCACGATGGGGTACTCGATACCTAGCAAGTCGCAGAGGGGTGTTCTGATCATCTTTGCTCTCCTTTTTCTATTTGCCATCTGTTTACTGATCACTGAAACGGCTATTCGGCTTTCTTTTTCTTTTCTTTGACCTCAATGACTTCAACGCCTTGGTAGCTGCCACAGGATGGACACACGTGGTGAGGCAATCGAAGTTCGTGACACTGAGGACAAGAGACAAGTTTAGGTGAATGCAAGGCGTTATGCGCACGCCTCCGATTCCGCCGGCCCTTGGAAATCTTTCTCTTCGGTAGTGCTCCCATTTGTCTTCCACTCTCCTTCCATAGTCAGTAATGGTTAACTGCTCTCCGCACCCTCTTCTCCCGCCCCGGCGCTTCTCTGACCCACTACACCCTCCCGCACCACCCTGATGCCATTTTGCACAGTGGTCAGCAGGCTGCCCAACTGGGACTCCAGGTGGCTCAGAACGGCGATGACATAGTCGTCGGCATCGGTTTTGATTCTATCCGCCTCGTGCTGGGCCCGCTCGATGATGGTTTCGGCGCGTGCTCCAGCCACTCTGACGATCTCTTGCTCGCCTAGCACCTCTTTGGCCCGTTCTCTGGCTAAGGCCACGATGCGCTCCGCTTCCTCGTGGGCCTGGGCGATGATCCGCTCCCTCTCCCGTTCGGTCTTCTTGGCCTGCCTGACCTCCTCAGGGATACGCGAGCGCATCTCGTTGATGATGTCGAAGCACTCCTCTTCATCAACGACGACGCTGGAGGTAAGGGGAATCCGCCGGCCCTCTGTAAGCCTTGATTCTAACTCGTCAATCAAATAAAGGATGTCCATTTTGATTACCCCCTTTATTATTCCCGCTCGGCGGGAGCTTACTTGGATAGAATAAGTTCAGTCTCGCAGGGAGATTATCTGCACCTTATCACTCCCCTTTTCTCCCAGTCCCTCGAACTTCCGTTTTAGAGCGGACACGACGTGGGTGGATACCATGTTGTCTACACAACCCCCGGCCATGGCCACTTCCTTGACCACGCTGGAACTCAAAAAGGAGTATTCCTGGCTGGCCATCAAGCAGACGGTGTCAATGTCCGGAGCCAACTTTCTGTTGGTCAACGCCAGTTGAAACTCCCATTCGAAATCGGAGAGCACCCTCAGGCCGCGTACCACTACCTGGGCCCCTTTTTGGCGGGCGAAATCCACCGTGAGACAATCGTAGCTTTCGACGCTGACGTTGGGGATATGCTTCAGCGCCTGGCGGGTCATGGCCAGGCGCTCCTCGGCACTGAAGAGGAGTCTCTTCAAAGGGCGGGCGTACACCGCGACGATCAATCTATCGAAAATAGCAGCCGCTCGCTCCGCTATGTCTATGTGGCCATTGGTGATGGGATCGAAAGTGGCGGGATAGATAGCAATAGTCATAAAGACCTCCTTTTGAGTTGAGCAAGGGAGCAAGGGAGCAATCTGCGACCCTGCGACTTGCGACTTTGCTCCTTAGCTAAGATCGCTCTCTCCTCTCCAGAACTCGGCCAACTTGCGCGCCAGAAGGCGATGCTCAGGCTTCGTCAAGTCCGGGTCCTCCCTGGAGAGAGCCTGGGCTTCGTTGCGGGCTTGCTCCAGGATCCTCACGTCGCCAAGCCCTGCCAGCTTGAGTTCGGGCAGGCCGCTCTGGCGGGTGCCGAAGAACTCGCCGGGGCCTCTCAACTCCAGGTCCTTCTCCGCCAGGGCAAAGCCATCCTGGGTGGTCTCGATAGCTCGCAATCGTTCCTGGGCCTCCGGCGTTGGGGAGTCGGAGAGAAGCAGGCAGTAGGACTGATACTCGCTCCGACCCACCCGGCCACGGAACTGGTGCAACTGGGCCAGGCCGAACCGATTGGCCCCTTCCACCAGCATGACGGTGGCATTCGGCACATCTATGCCCAGCTCTACCACCGAGGTGGAGACCAGGATGTGGAACTCACCGCGCTTGAAGGCCGCCATGACCGCCTCTTTCTCCTCGCCCTTCAGGCGACCGTGGAGAAGGCCCAGCTTCAAATCGGGGAAGATCACCCTCTGAAGCCGCTCATATTCCTCCACGGCGGCCTTGGCCTCGATCTTTTCTGACTCCTCCACCAGAGGGCAGATGATAAAGGCCTGGTGACCTTGCTCGATCTGACCGCGCAGGAAACCATAGGCCCGCTCTCGCTCTCGCGGCAGAAGCCAGCGGGTCTTTATCTCCCGCCGCCCAGGGGGCAGTTCGTCAACAACAGCGATGTCTAAATCTCCATAGATGGTCAAGGCCAAAGTGCGAGGGATCGGCGTCGCACTCATGACCAGGACGTGGGGACACACCGCCCCCCCCTCTTTCCCCCCCACATGGGGGGAGGGACCGGCCTCTGTGATCCCTTTCTGGCGCAAGGCCGCCCGCTGGGCCACCCCGAAGCGATGTTGCTCATCTATGACGGCCAGGCCCAGGTCCCTGAACTCCACCCCCTCCTGGATCAGGGCGTGGGTGCCGATGAGGATGTCAACGACTCCGGCGGCGGCCTCCTGGTGGATCTGCTGTTTTTCTAGCGACGTTAGGCTGCCAATGAGGAGTCGAATGGAGGTTGGAGGCTTGCCCTGAGCCAGGTCGAAGGGTTTGAGATTGGAGATTGGATATTGGATATTTGCTAACAAGTCGGCGATGGTTTTGTAGTGCTGCTCTGCCAGTATCTCCGTGGGGGCCATCATCACCGCCTGACAGCCGTTGGCCACGGTCAAGAGCATGGCTGCTGCCGCTACCACCGTCTTGCCTGAGCCGACGTCGCCCTGGAGCAGACGGCTCATAGGGTAGGGCTGACGCAGGTCGTTGACGATCTCTCGCAGGGCGCGCTGCTGAGCGCTGGTCAGTGTGAAAGGCAACGACTGAAGAAAGGAACCGAGCAACTCTTCGTTTATGACCAGCGCCCGGCCTGGTTTCGATCGCCAGAGATGTCGTTGGCGCTGCACCCCCAACTGGATCAGGAAAAACTCGTCGAAGCAGAGGCGGCGTCGGGCTCGATTGAGGCTCTCTTCGTTTTCAGGGAAGTGGATTTGACCGATGGCTGTCTCCAGGTCCATCAGGTTGGCCCGCTCGCACAATCTGGCAGGCAAATGGTCAGGCAGGCGCTTAGACCAATAGTCCACGGTCTTTTTCATCAGTCGGCGCAGCCAGCGAGCGCTCAACCCCTTGGTGAGGGGGTAGACGGGTACGAGGCGGGCGGTATGGACCAGCTCTTTCTCCAGGGGTTCCCATTCCGGCGATTGAAAGACCAGACGGCCCAGGTATTCATCAACCTTGCCGCTGAGGACGATCTGACGGCCAGGGGGTAAGCGCTTGACCAGATAGGGCTGGTTAAACCAGGTTGCTTGAATGGTGCCCGTGCCATCGGAGATGATGCTGGTGACAATGATGCCTCCTTTGCGCGTCTCGCGGGCCTTAGTTTCCCAAATATTCCCGATGATGGTCACTTCCTCACCGTACTCCAACTGGTTGATGGTCTTCAGGGAGCTGAAGTCGTTGTAGCGACGAGGGAAAAGATACAACAGATCGCGGATGGTCTCCACTCCCAGCCGCTTGAACCGCTCGGCGTGGCTCGGGCCGATGCCCACGAAGGCAGTGACAGGTGAGTCCAGGCCCTGGCGTTCGCGGGGCTGCGCCTCTTTCGGTTTGACCGCCTCTTCTTTCTCAAGCGGTTCCTCTTTCACCCTCCTCGGTCGCTGACCCAGCCTGGTTAATATATCCTCTACGACCCCCTCCCGTGACCTGCGATCCTCCAAAGTTGGATAGCTCTGGAGCAGAGCGACGATCTCTTCCACCAGGTGAGCGCGCTCCAGGTCCTCAGCCTCCTGGCGAGCCCCCTCGCGCCAAAAAGAGGCGAATTTCTCCAACCCGCCAATGACCGCCTTGTTGCGGTACCCTTGTTCCTTCTCCAATGTCAGTATCTTGGTCAGCTTCTCAAAAGCCGATGTCATACGACCTCCATTATCTCCCCACCACACACGCCACGCCGACGGCGCCGGGGCCGGCATGGGTCCCTAGAATCGCCCCGACCTGGCCCACCAGGATGCGCTCAGGGGGGTGAATGGGGGCCAACATCTCGACCAACTGCTGGGCGGTGACCGGGGCGTTGGCGTGCATCACCGCCACCTCCTCCAGCGGCCCCAGGTCGCCGACGATCTCCACCAGCCGTCGCAGGGCCTTCTGCCTGGTTCGCACATTCTCCAGTGGCAGCGCCTCGCCGTCCAGAACTTGCAGGAGGGGCTTCACGTTTAGTAATGTGCCCATGAGCGCAGTCACCTTGCCGATGCGTCCGCCCTTTTGAAGGTACTCCAAGGTGTCGAGCAGGGCGATGAGACGCAGGCGGGGTATAGTGTCCTCGATCAAAGCAACGATCTCGGCCAGTCCCCTTCCCTGGCGTGCTGCCTGGGCAGCGATGATGGCCAGCCAACCCTGAGCCATGCACACCTGGGTAGAGTCTACGATGACGATCTCCAGCTCAGGTAGCGACTGTGCGGCCAAGCGGGCCGAGTTGAGAGTGGCGCTTAATTTCGCCGGCAGATTGATGGAGATTATCTGGTCGGTCTCCCTGGCCAGCCGCCGGTACGCTTCCTCGAACACCCCCACCGCCGGCTGCGAGGTGGTGGGCAGGGTGGGGCTACTGGCCATTTTGGTGAAGAACTCCTCGCTGGTGAGATCAACCCCATCTCGGTAAGTCCTCTCTCCGAAGTGAACGTTGCAGGGCACGACGGTGATCCCCAGATCCCTGGCTATCGCCAGCGGGATGTCGGATGCGCTATCGGTGACGATCTTGACCCTTCGGGCAGAGCCCTGCTCTCTGGGCGAAGCCTCAGATACCAACTTGCTCACCAAATCCTTCCTCGCGTCCCTCGTACACGATAACTCCTAAGCCATTGGGCCCGATGTGGCAGGCCAGCACGGGGCCGTAGACCAGGATGGGAGGTTTTACCTTAGGGAAGGTCATCTCCAGGCGCTCGATCAACAGCTTGGTCTCCTCGATAGGCTCAGGAGTGCTCTGCATAATAGCCATTTGCTCGATTTGGGAGAATTCGCCCACGAACTCAAAAAGCTTGTCCACAGCGTCCTCGCGGGTGCGCACCTTCTCCAGGGGGATTATCTCGCCGTCTTCGATAGCCAGGAAGGGCTTGATACCCAGCATAGTGCCCAGCAGGGCCTGGGCCTGGCCGATGCACCCTTTTCTTTCCAGATACTCGAGGGTCTCTGCCAGGAAGACGATGTAGATGCGCGGGATCATGCCGCGTATCAGAAACTCGATCTGTTCCAGAGACTGGCCCTGGGCTGCGGCCTGGGCCGCGGCGGTAGTCAGTATCCCTAAACCCAACGAGGTGGTGAGGGAGTCAACGATAGTGATCTCGCAGCGTCCCAGGAGGGCCTGAGAGGCTGCGGCAGCCCGGTCGCAAGTCTGGCTCAGCTTACTGGAGATGTGAATGGACATGATCTGGTCTGTGGTTCTACTTAGCCTGGTGTAGACAGCCTGGAAATCCTCCACCGACGGAGGAAAGGCCACCGGCATGGCAGAGCTGCGGTCCAGCTTCTGGAAGAATTCCTCCGCGGTGATGTCCACGCCCTCGCGGAAGGTTTCGTCGCCGAGGCGAACCGTGAGGGGGACGACGGTGATCCCCAGCCTCTTGACCACGCTCGCTTCCAGGTATGCAGTGCTGTCCGTCACAACTTTTACTCTTCCCATTATCCCCCCAACTGATGCTACTCCACCGATAAGATGTAGTGATAGTGTGGTTGCCCGCCGTCTACCAGCTCCACTTCCTGGTCTGGGTAGCTGGCCTGGATTTCATCGGCCAGTTTCTGGGCCTCTGCACCAGCGATGTCCTCACCATAGTACACGGTGATTATCTCACATTCATCGGCTTTCATCTGGCCCAGCATGTCCTGGACGACCTCCTCCAGGGTACTGCCCGAAGCGGTTAAGACCTCGTCTAAGAGACCGATGAACTCTCCCTTCTCCACACTGACGCCGTTGATCTGAGCGGCACGGGTGGCCGTGGTGATCTCGGCGGTCTGGACGCCGTGGGCCGCCTGTTCCATCATCTGGGCGTTGGCCTCCGGATCCGCCTGGTAGTTGAAAGCCAGGACTGCGCTGACGCCCTGAGGGATGGTCTTGGTGGGTACGACGATTACCTCTTTCTGGGAAAGCTCTCTTGCCTGTTGCGCGGCCATGATGATGTTGCTGTTGTTAGGCAAAACGAAGACCTTCTCGGCCTTTAAGCCTTCGATGGCTTTTAATATTTCCTGGGTGCTGGGGTTCATGGTTTGGCCGCCGGGCACTACCGCGCTGACTCCCAGGCTCTCGAACACGCGGGTCAGGCCCGCGCCGGGAGCGACGACCACCAGGGCAATGTCACCCAGTGCCTCCACCACCGGAGAAGGCGGGGCCTGGGCACGGATAAACTCCTGGTACTGTTCCTGCATGTTCTCGACGACGATCTCTCTCAAAGAGCCCAGGCCAGCGGCGTAGTTGAGCGGTGTCCCCGGCTCGTCGGTGTGCAGGTGTACCTTGACGGTGCGGGAATCGCCAACCACCAGGACTGAGTCACCCATGGTGGCTATGACCTCCCTGATTTCCTCCACGTTCAGGTTCTCGCCCTGGATAACGAACTGGGTGTCGTAGCCGTACTCCTCGCCCTCGAAGACCTTGAGATCAACGGCCGCAGCCAGTTCTGGGGTGGCCTCCACTGCCCTCCCTTGAAGTAGACGCAGAGCGCCTTCCAGGATGACGAACAGCCCCTGCCCACCGGCGTCAACCACCCCCGCCTCCGCCAGCACGGACAAGAGGGACGGCGTCCTGGCTACAGAGTGCCTGGCTTCAGCCACCGCCCTCTCCAGGACGTAGAGGAGGTCGTTCCTCTCCTTAGCGGCGGCCATGGCTGCCTCGGCGGCCTCTCGGGCCACGGTGAGGATGGTGCCTTCAACGGGCTTGATCACCCCTTTGTAAGCTATAGCCGAAGCCTCCTTCATGGCCTGAGCCAGCTCCACGGCGGTGAAGGTTTCCTTCTTGTCCAAGCTTCTGGCGAGTCCCCGGAACAACTGAGAGAGGATGACCCCTGAGTTGCCGCGAGCCCCCATCAGCGAGCCATAGGAAACGGCGTGGGCCACCACCGACGCCGACTGGGCCGGCGAGTTGTTCAACTCCTCGAGGGCGGCCCGCATAGTGAGCAGCATGTTGGTGCCGGTATCGCCATCGGGCACGGGGTAAACGTTCAGGGCATTGATGGTCCCGACGTGCCTTTCCAGCCAGGCAGTGCTGGCCTCCAGGGCCCGCCTGAGCCCCCCACCGCTGCAGAAGTTCGCTGTCTTATCCTCGTCTGTCAAAGCCGCATCTCCGTTCTGGAGGTTGGATATTAGACATTGGATATTGGACTCCAATATCCAATATCTAATCTCTAATATCCAGATTACTAACCCGCAATCCCTGAACGTGGACGTTCACCTGGGAGACGGGCACGCCGAGGGCTTTCTCCACACTGAATTTCACGTTGCTCATGATATTGTGGGCGACGGCGGAAATCCTGGTGCCATATTCGATGATCACGTAGAGGTCTATGATGATTTGACCGCCCTCCAGTTTCACCTCCACTCCTCGCCTGCTCTCTGGATGGAGGAGTTCGGCCAGACCGCCCACCAGGCTCCTGGAGGCCATGCCGACCACGCCGTAGCTATTCAGCACCGCCTG
>VGOG01000144.1 GCA_016875995.1 Chloroflexota bacterium | reverse complement strand
TAGGCTTCCAGAGAAGCAAAGGTGAGCGGCTGCCAGGGTAGACCAGGGCGAAAGGCGTTGGCCAGGTGCGAGAGCAGTATTTTCCCCCAGCGCAGCCAGACCAAGAGGCCAAACACGAAAAGGGCAAGCAACCATCGTCGGTGCATCGTTCCCTCCTGCGGTGTAAGATTGGATTCGTTGTATCTCCATTTTACACCAAAGTGGCCCGTTTGGCTAGTCCTGCCCACTATTCCATGGATACCCGAAGCTTTTGCCTGAAGCCTTCGCCAGGGTTCAGCAGCTACCTATCTGGGCAGTTACGGCGTCAGCTTCTGGCCGCAGTAGGGACAGACTTGCCAGTCGGTCTGCACTGGGCGGCCGCAGTTGGGGCAGGTTTTTCCTGGTGCAGCGGGTGTTTGCCCTCCTGATGCCGTGAGTGCTTTGACCAGCCAGGCGATGCCCAGGGCCAGCAGAGTCAGGAACCCTAACGGGAAAAGCAACATGAAAATGCCCATCCAGACGGAAGGGCCGAACCCCCAGCCGCGACCCCAACCTCCCATCATGCCCCAGCCAGGCCCCCACCCGCTGTAGCCAACCAGCAGGCTCACGCCCAACAGGAGCACTAGCAGGGCTACAATGCCGAAGACAGCTACTTGAGCCCAGTTGATACGGTTCATTAGTTTCCTCCTCGATTATTCTATTCAACGATCAGCTTTCCCCGCAGCATACCCATCTGGCATTGAAAGCCATACTCGCCAGGTTGTTGAGGGGTAAACTCTATGGACACGGTCTCCCCTGTAGGCAACTTCGCGCTCTTGTTGAAGTCTGGAAAGAGCACCATCTCGGAGCAAGAAGCCGTCTCCTGGCGAGTGAAGTTCAACCGCACCGGCTTGCCTGCCTGGACTACGATGACATCGGGGGTATAGCCCCCCTTGACGATGATGTTCGCCTCCTGGACCGCACCCGCCAGGGCAACCTTCACGCCCTTCTTCTCCGAGAGCCAGAAGTACCAGGCAATGGCCGCACTTAAAACCAGGCCGCTGAGAGTGACGATAGTCTGTGCTACTGTCATAGCCTTTGCCTCACAATTTCTGTATTCACAGTTCACGATTCACGTCAGTTTGGGAACCGTGATGGTTTTTCACACCGCCGGCTTGAACCCCCGCAGCCGGTTGGCGTTGGTGACGACGGTCACGCTGCTGAAAGCCATGGCCGCGCCGGCGATGATGGGACTCAAGAGGACGCCAAAGAAGGGATAGAGCACCCCTGCTGCTACCGGCACCCCCAGGATATTGTAGATGAGGGCGCCAAAGAGATTCTGCTTGATATTGCTCATCGTTGCCTTGCTCACCTCAATGGCTGTGGCCACTCCCAACAGGCTGCCCCGAATCAGGGTGATGTCCGAAGCCTCGATCGCTATGTCCGTGCCCGTGCCGATGGCAAAGCCCACGTCGGCCTGGGCCAGGGCCGGTGCATCGTTAATGCCGTCGCCGACCATGCCCACCTTCTTCCCTTCGACCTGGAGCAGACGCACGTTTTGGGCTTTGTCCTCTGGCAAGACCTCGGCCAGCACCCGCTCCACGCCCACCTGGCGGGCGATAGCCTCGGCCGTGCGGCGGTTATCGCCGGTGATCATCACCACCTCCAACCCTAACCGCTTCAGGGCGGCAATGGCTTTGGCGCTGTCTTCCTTGACGGTATCAGCCACAGCGATCAGGCCGGCAGCCGATGGCCGATCACCGTCTGCCGTGGCTACGAACATCACCGTCTTCCCTTCCGCCTCTAACACTTCAGTCTGAGTCAGCAAGGGGGCGATGTCCACGCCCTCCCGCGCCATCAAACGACGGTTGCCCAGTAATACCCGCTGGCCCTCCACTGTGGCCATCACGCCGTAGCCTGGCACGGCCTGGAAGTCCTGGGGATCAGGTAAATCCAGTCCCTGCGCCTTCGCCCCCTCGACGATGGCCGCCGCCAGCGGGTGTTCTGATGCCTTCTCCACACTCGCCGCCAGCCGCAGGAGTTCACCTTGATCGCTGCGGGCGATGACATCCGTCAATTCCGGCTTTCCCTTCGTGATCGTCCCCGTCTTGTCCAGCACGATGGCGTCCAAGGCTTGGGCTGCCTGTAGCGCCTCGCCACCCCGGATGAGGATGCCGTTCTCCGCCCCCTTGCCGATGCCCACCATCAGGCTCATGGGCGTAGCTAGACCCAAGGCGCAAGGGCAGGCGATGATCAGAACCGTCACGCTGGCGACCAGGGCATAGATCAGCGCCGGCTGGGGACCGAAGTCGAACCAGATCACGAAGGTCAGCACGGCGAGAATCATCACGGTGGGCACGAAGTAGCCTGAAACCTGATCGGCCAGCCGGGCGATGGGCGCCTTGGAGCCTTGAGCTTCTTGGACCATCTTTACGATCTGGGCCAGAGCGGTGTCCTTGCCCACCTTGGTGGCCCTGAATCTGAAGCTGCCTGTCTTGTTGATGGTGGCGCCGATGACCTCATCGCCCACGCCCTTCTCCACCGGAATGGACTCACCGGTAACCATAGACTCGTCTACGGCCGACGAGCCCTCGGTGATCACCCCGTCCACTGGCACCTTCTCCCCAGGACGCACCAGGACGATGTCGCCCACCAGTACCTCTTCCACCGGAATGTCAATTTCCTGCCCATTCCGCATGACGCGGGCCGTTTTGGCTTGCAACCCCATCAGCTTCTTGATGGCCTCACTGGTGCGCCCCTTGGCCCGTAGCTCCAGGGCCTGGCCCAGCACCACCAGAGCAATGACCACGGCTACCACATCGTAGAATGGCTCGGCCGTACCTTTTGGGAAGATGCCTGGAGCCAGTACAGCCATGCTGGAGTAGAGCCAGGCGGCCGCCGTGCCCACGGCGATGAGGGTGTTCATGTCAGCGGCGCGGTGTTTGAAGGCAGCCCAGGCCCCCCGGAAGAACCCTGAGCCTGACCAGAGGAGCACCGGTAGTGTCAGCAAGCCCATGACGCCCCAGATGAGGCGCAATGCTCCCATTGGGAGATCGCGCAGGATGGGAACGAACTGGGGATAGGCGGTAGCCACCACCGGCACCGCTATGACAGCAGCGAAGAGGAAGCGGTTAAACAGGCTACGGTATTCCTGTTCCCGCGCCTCGGCCTCTTTGTCGGCCAGTTCCTCACTGGGGGCTGGGCGGGTCTGGTAGCCCACCGACTCGATGGCCGCTTGCAGGTCGGCCAGCTTCGTCACCGCTGGCAGGTACTCGATGTAGGCCTCCTGAGTACCCACATTGACCGAGGCGTCCAGCACGCCGTGGGTGCCCTTAAGGGCCTCCTCGATGCGGGTGACACACGAGGCACAATGCAGATCTACGATGCCAAGGCGCGTTTTGGCACTGCCCACCCAGTAGCCAGCATCCTTGATGGCGCCGGTCAGGTTCTCCAGGTTGGCCACGTCAGGGTCGTAGGTCACGAAGGCGGTCTGGTTAGCGAAATTGACCATGGCCTGCTGCACGCCCGGCACCGCCTGCAGCGACTTCTCGATGGTCACTACACAGGTGGGGCAGGTCAGCCCGGTGATGGGCATCTCCGCATGCACGGGGCCTGGTAGGTCGGGATTGTAGCCCGTGGTCAGCGAGCCCACCGGTTTGGCCGACTTGGCGACATAGAACTCCGGCTTCTCCAGGAACTGCTCCTCGCAGGCACGGGAGCAGAAATAATACGTGCGGCCCTCGTAGCTGTGGGAAGCCACAGCGTCCTTATCCTCGATTTCCATACCGCACACAGGATCTTTCACCATGATCTTGCCCTCTTTTCCAAATCAGGCCCAGTGCTGCCCGGTGGCGACGCTAGCGCGTGGTCAGTCTGGCTGCACCGTAACCGATCATTCGTTCCAGTCTCTGCATCTTCTACTATAACGCATTGCTCAGCCTATGTCAAGTTTGCGCCGCGGCAGTTGGTGAGGTCAGCACGTTCGCTGCCAGCACAGCCACGGGTGATTCCAGACCATCGACAGGTGGAAAGCGGAGGGGATATCGCGGCACAAGCCCTCTCGCTCATAGGCTCCTCTATGCCTGGATGTGGCTTCGGAGCCCGCAGAATAGCTCGTAGTCTATCAGCTCCGTCACCGTGGGGTGGTCACCGCATACCGGGCAGTTGGGGTTGCGCTCGAGCGTCACATCTATGAACTCCATGGTCAGCGCGTCGAAGATCAGCAAGCGCCCGGCCAGCGACTTCCCCAGGCCCAACAGCAGCTTGATGGTCTCCGCAGCCTGGATGCAGCCAATAATCCCCGGCACCACGCCAAAGACGCCCGCCTCCTGGCAACTGGGCACCATCCCCGGCGGGGGTGGCGCCGGGAGGAGGCAGCGGTAGCAGGCAGTCTGGCGAGGCAGGAAGACCGAAGCCTGCCCATCAAACTGGAACACGGCCCCGAACACCAGCGGCTTGCTTAGTAGCACACAGGCGTCGTTAGCCAGGTACTTGGCCGGGAAGTTGTCGCTGCCGTCCACGATGACGTCGTAGCCGCCGAAAATATCCAGAGCATTATGTGACGTCAACATCTCCTGATGGCGGATGACCTGAACGTCAGGATTGAGGGCGTGGACTGTCTCCTCGGCCGATTCCGTCTTGGGACGTCCCAGGTCATCGGTGTGGTGCAGGATCTGGCGGTGCAGGTTGGAGATGTCCACCAGGTCGAAATCCACGAAGCCCAGTGTGCCCACCCCAGCCGCGGCCAGGTACAGGCCGGCTGGCGAGCCCAGGCCCCCGGCGCCGATGAGGAGCACCTTCGATTCCAGCAGTTTGCGCTGTCCTTTGCCGCCCACATGAGGCAGAATGATCTGCCGGCTGTAACGCCGGATCTGCTCTTCGGTGAATCCAAACATACCGTTGCCTCCCATTACAATACTACCAACTCCATCCCCCTCATCTCCCCCTGGACACAGACCTCGTTGGGACATTCGGCCCAGGCGTGGGCGATCAATTCTTCTACCTGTTTTCGCATCAAGACAAGCATAGGCTAACGAGCCTACTTGGACTTGCGGATGGTGATGGCCCAGTCGCTGTCGTTCATCTGGCTGACATCAAGAACCTGGTGTCCCTCGTTGTGCACACTACGGGGCACGTTCTCCACCGCCGGCAGGTAGTCCACGATAACCCGTAGCACCTCCCCTGGCTCCATCATCTCCAGGGCCAGCTTGGTCTTGACGAAGGTGTAAGGACAGACCCCGCCCTTCAGGTTGATCTCTTGATCTATCTTGGTCATAGCGATTCCCTCCGCCCGTCAGCACCTGCGCAGGAGTTGAGACATGCTCTCTCGGACACTCCTGCTCAAGGAGGCAAACTTGCTCATCCTGTCGGGTAACTCCAGAAACAAGGCGTACGGCAGGCCCAGGACGACCTCGTGAGCCTCAAAGCCCCCCAGTTCCCTCGCTCCATTGCAGAGGAACGAGACATTGGGCTTTCCTTCGTTGTACACCTTGGCCACCGCTTCCCCACAGATGGCCCTCTCTCCCTTGAATTCAGCCCTGATCCCTCCCAGGAGGATAGACATGATCATGACCTGTTCTGGATTAAGGACGAAGAGGACGACATCCGCCCCGTCCAAGGGGCCTATGCGCACCATCTTGGTTTTGCTCTGTATCCTCGGCCCAATGTCAACGAACATGGGTTCCCTGAATCCGAGGCACAGCTCAGCGTTGGGGCAACTGAGATCATCTGTCCCGATTACCAGTTCCTTCCCTCCTAGCGCCTCCCTCACCGCCCTACAAAAGGTCACGGGGATAGCGGGATGGTTGCCATCCATGTTCTCCCCTGCTATCCTTATCCCCGCCAGGCGATGGTTCATCCCCAGGTAGGAACGGATGGCCTCTTCAATTTCCTGTGCTTCCTTTTGCACAGCCGCTCCTTTCACCGTGTACATGGAGCCAGGATGGCCAGGCCCAGGAAAAGGCTCACAAAGTTGTTGATACCCAAAAGCCACTGGCGGTTGACGATTCTAGTAATGCGATCCTCACACAAACCACAACAGAATCACCACCCCGGTGGCTATCATGAGCAGCCCCGAGAGAAGCCGTAGGCGCCGACTCTGGGACTGCTGGGCCAGCCGCAGGCGGTGCAGCACCCGCCGGTCGGTGGCCAGGGCCAGAATGATCACCAGCGGCATGACGAACATCAGGTTGTACAACGAAAGATAACCCAGCCCCTGGAAATAGGTTGTTCTTGTTGAAAGCAAGCCAACGATGGCCACATAGATGCCCCCGGAGCAGGGGAAGGTACACAACCCCACCAGGAAGCCCCCACGGCTGCCGTTGGCACGGTAGCTTTCTGCAGCCAGTCCTGGATAGTGCCGTGGGCAATGGTGGGCACACGTAAACTGATTGGCAACTCCGGGAAGAGGTAATCCTTGACATTGATCAACCCCAGCCCAATGACCAGCCAGGAACCGATGCGGGCCATCAGGTGGTGCTCACCAGTGAACAGGACCGCCTTCAGCAGTCCCAGCCCAATGAGAAAATAAGCGATGTAGATGGCAGCGATGTAGATGGCTCCCATCTGCAGGATGTTGGATCGTGCCCGCTGGATGGTGAACAGAAAGGCGATGAAGAAGAGCAGCACGGCGAAAGCACAGGGATTAAAACCGTCCAGGAAGCCGGTGGTCAGGACCAAGAGCAGCAGGGGAGTGCCAGACATGACCGGGAGGCCTGGCTTCAGGTCTTCCCGGTGCTCGGCCAGCCACTCCAGATACTTGCCGATGGGGGTGTCCAGCGGATATTCCTTGATCTCCCCTTTGAAGGCCCAGACCTTATAGCCAGTGGCGCCTTGCATCTTATCCTGATAAACGACGATGCGCTCGAAGGCCTCGGCTGGCGCGGCCAGCAGGTCACGCACCACGTGTTGGGGAATGTGCCCCTCCAGGATAATCCGCTCGCCGATGAAGACAGCCAGGTGCGATTGCAGGGCCTGTGGCACACCCAGTCGCTCGCTCTCCTTCAGAAGCGCGGGGCGGTTGGCTGGCTCGTTGATATAATCCCTGGAGGCGATATCGGTCACCCCACCCTCCTGCAAGATGGGGACGACCTCTTGCTGGATGTAGGTCCAGCAGTCGCCACAGGCCTGGTTGAAATAGACTACCGCCTCCTTTGGCCCCTCCGCAGCCACCGGCCCGGAGGTCGTGGCCATCACCAGCAACGCCGCCGCCAACCACACAACACGCGGCACCCAATACGCAACACGCTTCATGCTTTCCTCCCTCACCTGCTCACCGTGACGTGAATCTCGATCTGCACCTCTGGTCTCTCTGGATCGTTCGACCGCACGTAGACCAGGCGCAGGAAGCGACCGGTGCTGCCCCCGTGGGCCTGGGGATCGAAGGTAACTCTCAGCGTCGTCTGTTCACCAGGCTTCAGGCGGGTTCGGTCTACCTCGGCCGTGGTGCAGCCGCAGGAGGTAGATACCCCCGTGATATCCAGCGGCCCCTGTCCGACGTTGGTCACGGTGAAGGTATGGCTCACTTTGGCCGTCGGCGGAATCTCGCCGAAGTCCCAACTGGCGGGCGTGATCTTGATGCGACCCGCCTGAGCAGTCGGGCTCGGTACACTCCGGGCGTACCCGTAGGCCGCCCCACCGATCAGGGATACAAGCCCTATTAAGATTATGGTAAGGAGCATGCGTCCAGTTTGATCTTTCATAGGGTGTGGTAACTCCTCTGATGTTTTGGGAAGGGGTGCGACCTCCCAGGCGGCGCTTCTATACAGTCGCTAGGTCGGTCGCCCCCCTGGATGGGAATTGGTCAACAGCAATGTTGCATGCCGTGGCCGTGCGCCTCGCTCTTCTTCAGGTACTTTTCGGGATCCTTGTCGAAGGCAGCCTTGCAGCCGGGGGCACAGAAGTAGTAAGTCTGGCCCTTGTACTCCGACTTGGCGGCAGCCTTCTTCTCGTCCACCATCATCCCACACACTGGATCCCTGGCCATCTCGCTCACCTCCTTTCGGCTTTTCTCACAACCCTGGTACCGGCGGAGTATCGGTGCTCGGCCCGTACTTCGAGTATTTGGCCTCAATCCTGCTTCGCACCTCACCCAGGCTCACTCCTTGTTCCAGCCACGTGGACGCGTCCAGCGTCACATCCAGACACAGGTCTCAGGTCGAGGCATGGCTGTCATAGGTAATGCTTCCATCGGCGGCGACGTTGGCGATGTGGCAATCTACTACTGCTCTATGCCCTACGTTTCCGCAACCGCAATAACAGGGGATGTATTGCAGTTCCTCCCGATGGGCCACCGCCTGAGTGTAGGCCTGCTGGACTTTGGTGCCCATGTCCCGTAGCCAGGCAGGAAACTGCGGCGCCTCGCTCGTGCGGGGCGCGCTTGCGGGATTCGCCAGCAGCCAAGCACCGGCGCCAAGCAGCACCAGTGCCACCGGGATGAGCACGTAGAGTAGGTTGAGCCCCCGCCTCTGGCGACGCCCGGCGCGGTGTCGTGGCTCCCTCCCCTTCTTCGATTTCGATGATGGCATCCCTCTTCTTCTCCTGATCATAACAAGCTGCAACACATCTCCGCCCACTCCACTTTCAACGAGAGCGAGCGGGCATAATCAATGGATGTCTCACTCAGATAAGCCAGGGTGTTGATGCCCGCAGTGATGGTCAGGCGTTCCATCCTGGCTTTGGTCGGACCAGGAGGGCGGGCGCAGCCCAGGCTGATCTGCCGCTCAGGATTCAGGATGCGGGCCACAGCCGCCAGCCGGCTCACGGCCTCGGCCGAGGGGACCGGGAAATGGGCCATGGGCGTGCCCGGCAGCGGATTCAACACCACCAGGATGATCACCTCAAGCTCGGTGGCGGTGATCATCTCCAGCGCCGCCAGCTCCCCCCGAATCCGGCCGAAATGCAGGCCGACCACGACGTGAGGCGCAATGGCCAGGCCGGCCTCCTTCAGCACGGCCAGGGTGGCCGCATAGTCCTGGGGTTTCTTGTCCAGATGATAGACCCGGCGGATGGTCTCTTCGTCGCCGATGACGTCCACCAGGACCTGGTCCACGCCGGCTGTTTTCAGACCCCAGGCCATGGCTTTGTCCACCAGGCCGGTGTGGACGATGACTTTGAGACCCCGGGACTTGAGATCTGCAATGGCCTCCAGGTGACCGTCCAGGGGCACCCGTCCCTGGCGGTCAGCGCCACCACTGAGAAGCACCCCCTGGCATCCCCTGGCCACCAGCTCATCGGCCACATCTCGCAGGACCTGGGGCGTGGGGGCCGGATACATGCTCTCCAGCAGTTGCCCCTGGCAATGCTCGCACCGCAGTATGCAAGCCCGGCCGGTGAGGCTGATGGCGACGAAGCGGTCCGGGTTGTTGCGGAAGCCCTCAATCTCGTAGCGTCTAGCCCCGGGAGCGGCCAGCTTCAGGACGGGCGGGAAGTGGACCCGCCGAATGCTCCAGGCCTCGACCAGCAGCTCCTCCAGGGGACGGCGGTACACAGCTCCAATGTCCATCACCCCTCCGTCAGTCCCTCTCGCAGTTGCAGCCGGATGAGGGCGATGTCCTCCACCTCCGGCGGGAAGGGATAGTTGCGGATGGGTTGTGAGGGGCGCTCGTTGCCGAAGGGACGGTTGCAGGCCACCTGGCCATCCCGGCCGGGGCAGCCGGAGGTCATGAAGGCCGACCCCGCGGCCAGAATGTCTTCAGTGTCCAGCCCGAAATCCACCACCTGGCCTGTCGCGTTGAAAGTCATGACCTCCACCCGACCATACTCCTGGTTGATGATGTAGCGGGCCAGTTGCACCCGGCGGTACTGGCCATAGGTGGGCTGGGGCCAGTCGTCTACAGGTGTGCCTCCCTCGGGAAAGAAGCTGAAGAGGTGGGTGTGGGCTCCCAGGTCGTGGGCTCGCTGGATGGTCTCAATCATCTCCTTTTCCGTCTCCCCTAGCCCGACGATGAGGTGCACGCCTGCTTTGTATGGCCCGAAGACCTCCACCGCCGCCTCCACCGTCTGCCAATAGTGTTCCCAACGATGGGGACCTCCCACGCCCGTCCGCCGGTGGCGGTCGAAGAGAGCCGGGGTGGCGGTATCAATGGCGATGCCGGCCATGTCAGCTCCGGCAGCCCAGGTCTCGGCCAGCATGGCCTGGGGGTCACTGAGCAAGGTAGGAGCGATGAGGACGCTGATGGGCAGGTCAGTCTCCCGGCGCAGGCGGGCGACGATGGCATTCAGGTCGGCGAAGGCCTGCCGGTGAGTGATCATGGACACGCAGACGCGCTTGAGCTGCCCGTCCACGGCCCGGGTGCGGGTGATGACCTTGTCCAGCAGGTAGGTCGGCCACTGGACGCGGATGAAGGTGCGTTTGTCCTCTGTAGCCAGCTCCCGTGCCCGAGACAGGCCGCAATAACTACACCGGCCGATGCAGCCGTCTTGATAGGTGAGTAGTAGGTTAAGCCCGGTCAGCCGGGCATCCCGGCGGAATCTCCCTGGCATGAAACCGAGGGTGATAGCTGCTGCCAGGCTGGTTTGGACGTATTCAGGGCTTTCCACGGTGTAACCGTTCAGATGGTATAGGATCTACAGATCAGCATTGGCGGCCAGGGTGTTGGGCAACAGCGACGGGGGCTGACCACCACGAATAGCCGCTGCACACGCCTCGGTCAGGTAATCCAATACATCC
>VGOG01000143.1 GCA_016875995.1 Chloroflexota bacterium | reverse complement strand
GCGGTCGTCCGGCCTGGTACCTGATCGCCGCCGCCTCGCTAGCCGCGGTGCTGCGAAAGACCATCGGCCGGAACTGGCGGGGGATTCACGCCCTTAACTACGTGGCCTTCCTGCTGGTAACCATCCACGCCATCATGATCGGCACAGATTTTCAGCGCACCATCGTGAAGGCTGTGTCGGTTGCCCTGGCTCTCGTGGTCGTCGTCATCTTCATCCAGAAACGCAGACGATGAACCATTTCATAGTTTGATGGGAGGAGCAAATGTTAGAAAAAGGTACTTTAGCCCCAGGTTTCACGTTAACGTCAGACGAGGGCAAAGAAGTAAGTCTAGCGGACTTCCGTGGCCAGAAAGTGGTGCTCTACTTCTACCCCAAGGCTGGCACCTCTGGCTGCACCCAGCAAGCGTGCGCCATCCGCGACGTCTATCCCAGCATCGAGGAGGAAGACGCCGTTGTCATCGGCATCAGCCCCGACCCGCCCGAGGCCCTGGTCAAGTTCCGTGAGAAGCACAACCTGCCCTTCATCCTGCTCTCAGACCCAGACCACAAGGTGACCGAGGCTTACGGCGCCTGGGGGGAAAAGAAGATGTACGGCAAGACCTACGAGGGCATCATCCGTAGCCACTTCGCCATTGACGAGGAAGGACGGCTGATGGATTATAAGCTCAAGGTCAAACCGCTTACGACGGCCGACTTTTTGCTGGTCTCGCTGAGTCTCGGTGACGCAAACTAAAGGGCAAACCTTTCTCCAACCGAGAACTAATTGCGCAATCCGTTGAGATATGGTAGAATCAGGTCGTGTTTGCTTGCCAGTTTGGTCAAGTTAGTGAAGGGAGAGAGTGATGAGCGATAAAACCGAAACTATGACGGTCGAATTGGCGATAGAGCCCATAGCGCCCTACACAGTTGCCGATGTGGAGGCTGACTTGGCTGACGATATCCGTCAGGCAGCAGCCGAAGAGAAGATGGCAGACCTGGTGGACAGTGACCGTTTCTCATTGCATGCGGAGCGATATCTGCCTACCAAAGAGGAGATGGAATCCATCAAGCTGATCCTCGAAATAGCTACCTTGATTGGCGCGCCAGTGGTCGGGTTATTCAAGGCCGTCTTCGGTTACCTCAAGAAAAAGTACGGCAAAGTGAGGGTACTGAAAATCAAGATGGACGGCAAGGAGATTACGATTCCCGTTGAGGGCGACTCGGTGTCTATCGCTCTAGAGGAAATTGCCAAGTACCAGAAGTAAGCCCAGCGAGGAGGGCTGATGTCCTTAGATCCCCTCCGGCAAACCATCTTTGATGTTCTATGCCACTGCTTCGGTGGGCTGTTGGCCCATTGTGAGTCGTTTGAGCAGGCAGTCTCCACCCAAAACTGGTCATTGTTGCAATTGGCCCAGAAATGCTTTGATCCGGCAGCCAATGCGTTTGGCAGTACGTTCAAAGAGGACCCGTCTGAGGCACTGGACAACTTGCTGGATTTGATGGCTCACGAAGTGGGACGGCAACGCCCCAGGAACCGTGAATTGGTGACTGCTTGTGAGACTTACTGTGAGGCCGTCACAGATTTGCCCCTCGTGCCTTTCGACCTGTCTGAGCCACAGACTGTGGGCGAGGAACTGTCTCGAGCGTATTACAGTAGTTTCGGCGAGCCAGGCGATCACTTGCAACGCCCCGTGCAGCTTGAAGTGGAATTAGACCACCAGTTGGGCCTGTGTTGTCGCCCTGAGAAACGGGGCGGGGTTAGCCTCCTCACTTTCCTCTTTGCTCCGGCTGACTTCTGCTTCAGTGATTTCCTCAATCTACCTTTCTATTTCCTTCACGAGCATCTATCCCACCTTCATACTGCATCCATGTACGCAGACCGGTTCCGGAAACCACATGTTTTTCAAGGTAGCTTTGAAGATGGCTGGCTGATCTACACTGCCTTTGACCTTTACTGGGAGCGGTTGAATGACCCCACTTTCCTAGGCCACGAGGCAATACGTTCTGACGCACTGGATCATTATATCATAGTGACCGAGCAAGAAAACCACTTGATGCGAAGGGGTTACGACCTGGCAAAATGGTTTCATTTGCAGGTGCTGGGTAGAGATACCGAGACCTTCCGTTCCCTCAGTGCTCAGTTAGCCCTGTGTTCCTTTGACGATTTTGGGGCAGACGATCTGCACACCGAGTTCGTCCACAAAATCAGCGACTACCGCCGACGTGATGATATAGCCGGTTTGCAACGATTGGTTCAGGCCAATCCGATTATCAATGGACTGCTGGCCTCATTGATTTAATTTTCCTTCATTTGACAAGAATTAAATTCGCATGTATACTCTATTGCACCTGATCCAAAAAGGAGGAGCACGATGACGGTATCTGGGGAAGTGACCTTCAAGGTTAAGCAGTTCATAGCCGCCCGTGAGCGGTTCACCATCGGACAGGTGGCGAAGCTGATGGGGCTCAACCCCAAGAGTGTGGAAACAGTAGTGCAGCGGCTGATACGGGATGGCTACGTGGTCAAGAGCAAGGAGACCGTGCCTGTCGCCGGTCGAGGCCGCCGATCTCTCTACTATACTCTAACTGCCGACATGGAGAAGCGAAGGGAATTGGTAAACGAAGTCAGCGCCTTCCAGCCTAGAGCCGTCCCGGTACGCGTCCACCCTCTCAGCGCTAACTACATAGGGGCTCATAACATGCTGGACGAGCTGGAGCGAGAGCCGGCCACTCCCGACCGCGAGGCCCGGTTGGCGAAGATCGAAAAGCACCTGGAGCTGGCGGCTTTCGAGGAGGGATTGGAGGACAGGGAAGAAGGTATAGCCGTGGTGCGGGCCTATCTCCTGCGTGAAAGAGCCCGAGTCGCCGCCCTGCGCCATCAATGGCCGCGAGCCGAGAGCTTGCTCAACCAGGCATGGGCCATTTTCCAGGAACATGGCCTGGAGGAAGAAGTAAACAAGGTGGAAGGAATGATTGCCAGCCAGGGGTTGGAGCGGGCACTGACTGAAGGCCCCCTAGACTATGGGGGGTTGGATCGCATATTGGAACGCTTGGGTGGCTACGTGGTAGCCAGTGTGCCTGTGTCTGCCGTGTGCCGTCTGGTAGGTGCTTTCCGGGGAGCCCTGCAAGCTGCCACCACCTTCGAACCCGAAAAGGAGATAACATTGAGCTTAGCACGCTCCTTGGAAACTGTGGCCCGGCAACCGTTCAGAGAGGAAACAGTTCTGTGGCTGGCACGGGCGATAGAGATGAGAGCCAGGTTAGAACTGAGCAAGGTGAGCACGGAACGGGTAAGTGAGGAGGTAGCGGAAGAACTCGCAGCAGTTAAGAAACGGGAAGCGACTCGCGTTCTGAGACCTACGGGTACCGAAGGGCAAAGTAGCAGGATCATCCCCTTTGGAGTGAGAACCAGGGGGCATTAGCTATGTCTAAAGAACTGAATCCGGCAGTCATGGCCAACCTGAAAGCCGCCTATCTCAACCTGGGCATGGCCTTGCGCGAAGCTGGAATGGCAAACGAAGCGTTACGGGTTTTTCGTGACGCCCTGAACCTTGACCCAGACTATGCTGTAGCCTATTTCGGATTGGGGACAGTGCTCAGTGAGCAGGCACAACGTGCACGCAGGCGAAGGAAGGCACGTTCGTTGCGTGAGCAAGCGGTTGATGCCCTCCAACGTGCTGTAGAACTAGACCCTGGCCAAATCGAAGCCTGCCAACTCCTGGCCGCTGTGTTAGGTGACCTGGGTCGTAATGAAGAGCAGGTAAGTTGGCTGGAGAAGGCTGTTGAGCATGATCCAGACAACCTCCTGGCCTGGCAAACACTGGGGACGGCCTACCGTAACCAAGGACAACTGGACAAGGCAGTAGAAGCCTATGAAAAGGCGGTAGAATTAGCCCCTCAGGAGACTGAATTCTTGCGCTCGCTGGCCTCTGTTCAATACGATTTGGACCACTGGGCCGAGGCCGCCGAACTCTACGGTCGCGCTTTCGCCATAGAGGAAGGGGAGGCCGAAGACTACAATAGTTGGGGTGGTGCGTTCTACCGCTTGGAGAAATACGAAGAAGGATTGCAAGCTATCCAAAAAGCGATTGAGCGTGAGCCCAAGGTCGCTGGATACCACTATAACGAGGCACTATTACTCCGTAATCTGAAACGCTATGAGGAGGCGTTGGCGAGTCTTAACCGGGCCATCGAATTGGCCCCTGACTCTGCCTGGGCAATTGCCAGTCGGGGCGAGACCTACCGGTTGATGGAGTGCTACGACGACGCTCTAGTCGACTTCAATCGTGCCATCGGATTGGACCCCAACTACGCCTGGGCCATCGCCAGTCGGGGCGAGACCTACCGGCTGATGGAGCGTTACGACGACGCCCTGGCCGACTTCAACCGCGCTATCGAACTTCAGCCCGACTTGGTCTGGGTCATCACCAGCCAGGGTATGGTCTGCCGGGTTCTGGGGCGTTATGAGGAAGCGGAGGCGGCCTATTGCAAAGCCATCGAACTGGACCCCAACTACGCGATAGCCCACGGCAACCTAGGCGGTCTTCTCTACGATCTCAAGCGTTACGAGGAAGCGGAGGCGGCCTATCGCAAGGCCATCGAACTTGTCCCCAACTCCGCGATAGCGTACAGCAACCTAGCCAGCTTGCTTCACGATCTCAAGCGTTACGAGGAAGCGGAGGCAGCCTATCGCAAAGCCATCGAACTTGACCCCAACTATGCCTACCCGCACACCGGTCTGGGCATCCTTCTTCGCCAATTGCAGCGTTATGGGGAAGCGGAAGCAGCCTACCGCAAAACCATTGAACTGGATCCCAACTTCGTCTGGGCATATGGTAATCTTGGCTGGCTCTATTATCACTTAGGTCGCTTCGAGGAAGCCATTGGGCTAACTGAGCAGGCGCTTGAACTGGAGCCCAATGACTTCGCTCTGATTGGCAACTTGGCCCTATTCCGTCTGTTGAAAGGCCAGATACAGGAAGCACTGACTCTCTATGAAAGGGTTTCGGCTCTAGAAGTTGACGACTCCAGCATTGAGGATGTCATTACCGATCTCAGAGAAGCCCTGGATAAGAACCCCGATTTGGCTGCCGCTCACTATGCCTTAGCGTTGCTTCATGAGGCCAAAGGAGAAAAGGAGAAAGCCAGGGAGGAGTACGAGAAGTATCTCACTGAAAGCACCGATGGAGAACTCAGGCAGAGTTGCGCGGAGCGATTGATGCGGTTGGGGTAGCATTAAGGTCAAAGCGACTTGGCAAAGCCAGTAGAGAAGTCGAGACAAGTCTCGGCTTCTGTTTTATTCTGCAACTCAAGGAGAAACCATGACCGACCATCTGATCAAAACCACCATCGCCCACGAACTGGGCCTGGAAGCCGAGCAGATCGCCCACACCGTCCAACTGCTGGACGAAGACAACACCGTGCCCTTCATCGCCCGATACCGCAAGGAGGTCACCGGCGGGCTGGATGAGGAGCAGCTCCGGGCTATTCAATCGCGCCTGAAATACCTCCGTCACCTGGAGGAGCGCAAGGAGACGGTGCTGAACAGCATCGCCGAGCAGGGCAAGCTGACGCCAGAGCTGGAGGCCATGATCCGGGCGGCCCTGGTGCTGCAAGAGGTGGAGGACCTCTACCTGCCCTTTAAGCCCAAGCGGCGCACGCGGGCGACCATTGCCAAAGAACGGGGACTGGAGCCGCTGGCCGAGCTCATCCTGGCCCAGGAGGTCACCGAGGGGACGCTGGAAGAGTTCGCCCAGGGCTACCTGAGCGAGGAGGTGCCCACGGCGGAGGACGCCTACGCCGGAGCGCGGGACATCGTGGCCGAGGTCGTCTCCGAAGACGCTGACCTGCGCAAAGCGGTGCGAGAGCAGACCTTCGAGCGGGGCCTATTGATCTGTACGGTGGCCGACGCCTCCCTCGATCCCCAGGGCAAGTATCAGATGTATTACGAATACGCCGAGCCGCTGAAAGCCATCCTGCCCCACCGCCTGCTGGCCATCAACCGCGGGGAGAAAGAGGGCGTGCTCAGGGTCAAAGTGGAAGCGCCAGTGAACGACATCGTGGCCGAGGCCGAAGGCCGCTACCTGAAAAACGAGCGCTCCATTTTCGCTCCTCAGGTGAGAGAGGCCGCCGCCGACGGCTACCAGCGGCTCATCGCCCCTTCCGTTGAGCGGGAGTTGAGAAACGTTCGCACCGATGAGGCCGACGACCACGCCATCGAAATTTTTGCCGCCAACCTGCGCAACCTGCTGCTCCAGCCGCCGCTGCGGGGCAACAGGGTGATGGGGATTGATCCGGGCTATCGCACCGGCTGCAAAGTGGCCCTGGTGGACGAGACGGGCAAGTTCCTGGGCGGCACGACCATCTATCCCCACCAGCCGCAGAAGCAGTGGGACGAGGCCAGGGAGCTGCTGGTGAACCTGGTCACCAGGGGCAACGTGGACGTCATCGCCATCGGCAACGGCACTGCCTCCCGCGAGACCGAGGCTCTGGCCGCCGAGGTCATCGCCCAGGCCGGGCGCGGGGCCTACGTCATGGTCAACGAGGCCGGCGCTTCGGTCTATTCTGCCTCCCCCCTGGCCAGGGAGGAGTTGCCCGACGTGGACGTCTCCATGCGCGGTGCGGTGTCCATCGCCCGCCGCCTGCAAGACCCCCTGGCCGAGCTGGTCAAGATCGAGCCCCGCTCTGTCGGCGTGGGCCTCTACCAGCACGACGTGGATCAGAAGAAGCTGGCCGAGGCCCTGGACGCGGTGGTCGAGTCGGCGGTCAACCATGTGGGGGTGGACCTCAACACTGCCTCGCCAGCCCTGTTGCAGTACGTTTCGGGCGTCAACAAGCGAGTGGCCCAAGCCATCGTCAGGCATCGGGATGGACATGGCCCTTTCAAATCCCGCCAGGAACTGAGGAAAGTAAAGGGGGTAGGGGATAAAGGATTCGAGCAAGCGGCGGGCTTCCTCAAAATCCGTGCTGGCGAAAATCCCCTGGACAACACCTTCATCCATCCGGAGTCGTATCCCGTGGTGGAGCGCCTGTTCACCCTGATGGAGGTGCGTGGGGACGAGCCGGACCTGGCTCAGAGGGTCAAAGCCTTCCGCGCCCAACACGATTTGGCCGAGCTGGCCGAGGTTTTGGAGGTGGGCCTGCCCACCCTGACGGACATCTTCGACAACCTCATCAAGCCTGGCCGTGACCCCCGCGACGAGCTGCCCCCGCCCATCCTGCGGAGCGACGTGCTGAAGATGGAAGACCTGCGGGAGGGGATGATCCTCAAAGGCACGGTGCGCAACGTGGTTGATTTTGGCGCGTTCGTGGACATCGGAGTCAAGCAGGACGGTCTGGTGCACGTCTCGCAGATGGCCGACCGCTACGTGAAGAACCCCCTGGAGGTGGTCTCAGTGGGCGACGTGGTGGAGGTCAAGGTCATCAGCCTCGATCCCGAACGGGGGCGCATTGGGCTTAGCATGAGAAGCTGATTGCAAACCCCCGATCACATCGTGGTCCTGGAGTGCCCCTGCGGCGCCATGCGCCCCAACCCCTGCCAGCCTCAGTAGATGGAAATTTTGAAGCAGAGCGGGCTCCCATGCCCGCGAATCGGCGTGGGAGCCGCCTCTGCTAGCAATTTTCCATCTACTGAGCCTCTCGACGTCTGGCTGGTTGTCGGTGAGCCGTTCGCCAGTTTCGTCGCCGAGCACCATCCCCGCTGGATCACGCCGCAGGAGGAGATAGCGATCACAGCAGCCACTGCTCATCGCCCGAGGGAAGTTCCTCGGGCGGTGTCGTGTCTGGGGCTTGGGGTGGGGCAAGCAGGCGCAGGAGCGCTACCCGACGAGTGTCAGGCCAGCGTATGCCCCCGGCCCGCAGCCGCTTGCGGTGGGGCTTGAAGGCAGTGCAGGAGTCGGGGGGCAGGAAGCTATCCGTGATAGGCAGTGGGGCACGAAGGTGCTCGTAGCCACGGGCCTTCAATTGGCGAGCCGTTTCCGGTGCGCAGGCCTGTTCCACCGGCTGCGTTATCTTGTATTGATTGCAGCGTCCGAAAGTCCAGTCGTCGCTGTGCCAGCCTGAGTTTCCCCAGCCCTGGGGTGCGCCGGAGAGGAAATGGGCGCAGTGGCGGCACGAATCGAGCCGAAAGTCGCAGTGTGGACATTCGATGGGGCCTGGGGCGACGGTAGGGCGACCATCGGGGGCCAGCGCCCAGGCGTGGGGCACCTCAGCGCTGCAGAGCGGGCAGCGCAGGCTGTCGGCCCGACTCAACCCCAGCGCGGTGGTCTCACGGGCCAACAGGTCGGTCTGCTCGTGAGGGGACAGCGCCTCCATCCGCGCCCCCCACCAGTACCTGGAGGGTGTGATTACGCCGAGGAGCGTCCATCCCAGCCGACGCGCCAGCCCGAAGCCCCGCTGTCCTGTGTCCACCCAGATGCGCCCGGCGCGCCAGGCCAGGAAGCCCAATGCCGCCAGTCCGACTGCAAGAAAGAAGCCGTTCATCAGTGGGTAGTGTACCCTCACAGCGGCCGGTTGTCAAGTAGGTGCATCAGCGATTTGCCGTACAATGCATTGGCAAGTATAATATGACTGTAGCGTAAAGCGGTTAGTTAGAGCCGAAGTGAAGTAGTGGGGAAAGGGGGTGTGTTAAAACGCTATAGAAGTTGCGGGAAGCACTCAAATGATCGTGTGCTTTACGCAAGATCAGTTTCGTAAAACGTTAGTTTGGCGAAACCACCCGGTCAAAGTGAGGAGATGAGCGATGGTGATAGGGATTAAAGAACGTTACGTAGTGGATGAGAATGGCTCTCGCGTTGGTGTGCTATTGAACGTGGACGATTACCGACGGCTGCTTGAAGAGCTGGAAGAATTGGAGTCCATTCGCGCTTATGACGTAGCGAAAGCATCGAAGGATGAGGTGATTCCTTTTGAGCAAGCGGTTGCAGAAATCGAGCGAGCTCACCAATGAGTTACACTGTTCGGAAGGGGGTGTTGAATAATGGAAACAGTGCAAGAACAGTACGTGGTTGATACAAAGGGAAAAAAGTTGAGCGTGATTCTTTCGCTCGAACGGTATGAGCGATTGATGGAAGACCTGCACGACTTGGCTATAGTCGCCGAGCGTCGAGACGAACAACCGATTAGTTTTGAAGAAATGAAACGACGGTTGAAAGAAGATGGCATCCTATAACGTTGGCTTCAAGCCGTCTGTCCACAAGGATTTCCGTCGCTTGCCCAGGTCGGTAGTTGAGCGCGTTATGAAACGCATCGAGAAATTGAAGGATGAGCCGTTCCCTTACGGTGTAGACAAACTGGAAGGTGCTGAGCGACTATATCGGGTTGCTGTAGGCGATTACCGTATCGTATACGAAGTGGACACACAAGCAAAGCAAATCATGATACTCTACGTGCGACATCGCCGCGAGGTGTATCGTGCGCTTTGAAAGAACGGAAAGAATACACTGCGCGAACGGGAAACTTCAGCGTTTACAGCACAGGAGGCATTCAATGAAACGACCTGACGCAGTCAGCCTGATCGCTATCTATCATTTCGTGATGAGCGTTCCGTTCCTCATCGGCAGTTTTGCCCTTCTCTTCGCCATGCTGTCTGTCCTAATCAGCGTGAAACCGCCGGACGTCTTCTGGCCACTGTTCGGGATCGGCATAGGCCTGTTCTTCTGCCTGCTATTTGCTCTGGCCTTCCTGCTGGTAGGCATAGGGCTGTGGCGGCTGTGGCCGTGGGCTCGCTGGGGAGCTATCGTGCTGGCGGTCCTTTCGCTGCCCGCTTTCCCCGTCTGGACGGCCATCGGCGGGCTGATCATCTGGTATCTGCTGCAGGACGAGGCGAAGCAAGCATTTGGCTGGGATAGGCCGGCGTAACTCTGTGCGTATGCTTCGGAGGCTGCGGCGACGTGCTTTGCGGTTTACAACTGGTGGCCGCTGGACTGCTCAGTTGCATCCCTCCATCCGCCAAAACCTGCGCTGGTTCTGGTTCGATGGGGTCTTTGCCAGCAGCAGCGACTCGATTGCGGTTACTTATCTCTCTCTGTTCGTGCTGGCGCTAGGGGCCACCCGCGCTCAAATCGGCCTGATGAGCGCGCTATCGAGTCTGAGCGCGGCCTTGCTCCTCCTGCCCGGAGCCACCCTCGTCGAGTGCTGGGGCCACCGCAAGCGAATCGTGGTGCTCAGCGGCGGTGGGGTCGCGCGGGTGGCGCTGTTGTTGCTGGCGCTGGTCCCCCTGGCGTTTGCCGGGCCAACGGCCGTCTACACGGTCATCGCCCTGGCCATCCTCCGCAGCGCTTTCGGCAACCTGGGAGTGCCCGCCTGGGTGTCCCTCATAGCCGACATCGTGCCGCTGTCCTGGCGCGGTCGCTATTTTTCGTCCCGCAATATGGCCATGGGCGTGGCCAATATGCTGACCACCTTCCTCGCTGGGCAACTCATCACCCTCGTTGGCGGCACCAATGGATACCAACTGGCGATGGGCCTGGCCTTCGCCGTTGGGATGGCGTCCACCTACAGTTTCGCTCGTCTCAATGAACCCCTCGCCTCGGCCCCTTCCGAGGTAAAAGACCGCGACTCTCACTTGTCTCTACTCCAGCACCTGCGCGCTCACCCTGATTTCCTGTTCTTCTGCGCTACAGCAGCAATATGGAACCTTTCCATCAACATAGCCGGGCCGTTCTTTAACCCCTAT
>VGOG01000142.1 GCA_016875995.1 Chloroflexota bacterium | reverse complement strand
GCTCGATCTGCTCTGCCTGCTCTGCATGAAACAGAGGGCCAAGATCTCGTAAGGGCACAAAGGTCGTCGCCCCATTCTCCTTGCTACAGACGACCAGGGAACTGGGCTCGAAATATTCGGGCAGCTTGGGAGAATGGGTGTTGACCAGGATCTGCTTGCCCTCTGTGGCTGCGGTCTGCAACAACTCGGCAATGAGCTGGAGCCGTCGCGGATGCACCCCGTTCTCTGGCTCTTCATAGCCGATGACCGTCGTTGGCGCCAGGGGATTGGTGATGGCCAGCAGCCCCAGGATGCGCAGGGTGCCCTCGGAGATAATCCGCGCTGAATAGGGCACTTTCTCCTCCAGAACCAGAAGTCGAAGTAACCCTTCTGGCGTCCGCTCTACACTCAGCTCTTGCACTTCGGGCAGGAGCAGGCAAAGCGCTCTATTAAGGGCTTGAAACTGCTGCGGGCTCCTGGTCCGCAGCGTATAGTAGAAAGCGGCCAGGTCAGCTCCAAAAGGCCCCAGGATTTCAACCGCTTTGAGCGGGTTTTCAATCCGCATGGTCTCGGGATCCAGGTAGTAGAAACGCCAGCGGGAAAGTGCCTCTTTAAGGGCCGTCGCGTGGGGATGGTAAGGTGGATAAAGAGAGGCCGAGACCAGGGTGTGATCCTGATCTACCGCGTATTCAAAGGAACGGTCCTGGCCTTCCACCCGCAGATGCAGGAGGTTTCCCATGGGTTGGATGAACGGCATAGTGGATGCCTTTTCCGTCCCATCCCGATTCAGGGCCACCAGTCGTTCGGCCTTCACCCCTAGGTGGCCTGAGTCCATTGCCATCTCCACAGTTAGGGTATAACGTAGCCGCGTCTCGTTGATCCGATGTTGGGCGGGTTCGGCCTCACCGCTCTGCCTCTCTTGGATACGCCGTTCCACAGTCGCTACTACCTCGGGCGTCAGTTCCACATCCACCTCGACGGTGAAGGTAGCGGCCTTCTGTGTCAGCAGCCAAGTCAGGCCGCCTGAGCCATAGAAAAAAGCCTCCACGGGTGCCCCTCGATGCTCCTTGAAAGCTTCCCCAAGCGTCGGTAAGGTCGCAAGACGACTCAACAGCCCCAGGGCATCGAACAAATTGCTCTTGCCGGCCGCATTTGGCCCGATGATGACCGTCAGCGGCTGGAGCTCGACCTCGATGTCTTTAAGAGATTTATAACCTTGAATCTTTACCCGTCGGATCATATCTGCACCTCCAGAGGTCGCGCTACCCCCTGCCATTGTTCCTGACTCACCACCACAACCGCCCCACCTACACATATTATACCACCTTCTGCACTGGACGCAACTTGATTTCCTCCTGGTTTTGTGCCATAATACCCCCGCTGACACTACAAGTCCTGTTAAGGGAATTTGCATGAGTGTTGATCACCGAAAATTGATGGAAATCCTCGATACTTTTACAGAGGCCCGAGAAGCCGCCTACACCAACTGGCCCGACCGCTACCCCGGCCAGCGGGCCATGGGCTGTTTCTGCACCTACGTCCCTGAGGAGATCATCCACGCCGCCGGCTTTGTCCCAGTACGCATCCGTTCCAGTGGCGAAACTCCCAGCCGCGCCGATGCTCACCTGCAAAGCTACACCTGCGCCCTCTGTCGCAGCGGGTTGGATCAGGCCCTGCGCGGCGATCTGAGCTTCCTGCAGGGGATGGTCCTCCCCCACACCTGCGACACCATCCAGGCCCTTACCGACATCTGGCACATGAGCTTCCCCGACCTCTACGTGGAAACTATCGTCCAGCCGGTGCACCTCTCTTCGCCCAGCACCCGGCCCTATCTCATCGCCGAACTGCAGCGCTTTCGCCGCTCCCTGGAAAGGTTCATCGGCCAGGAGATCGCCGACCAGGCCATCACTGCCAGCATCGGGTTGTACAACGAAAAGCGCCGCCTGCTGGCCCAACTGTACGATCTCCGCGACCGGCTTACCGCGCCCGAACTCTTCGCCGCTACCAACGCGGGTTTCATCCTGCCCCCGGAGCAGTACAACCCGCTTCTCAGCGAACTGGTCGGACTCCTGGTTGAAGAGGGGGTAAGCATTTACCCCTCCCTCCCAGAGCCTGCCCTGAGCTTGCCGAAGGGGAGGGGGTGGGGGAGGGTGAGTCCTACCCAACCAAGTTTCAAGGGGCCCGGCCTCATCCTCGCCGGCGCCGTGCTGGATGATCCAGCCATCCTGAACATCGTCGAGGAACTGGACACGCGGATTGTGGGGGACGACCTGTGCACGGGCAGCCGCTACTTCGCTCAACCTGCCGTGGCCAGTGGCGACCCCATCACCGCCCTGGCCGATCGTTACCTCCATCGCCTGCCCTGCCCGGCCAAATACAACCCGGAGCACCAGCCAGGCGAACACCTGCTGAAGCTGGTCAGCGACACAAAAGCCGACGGCGTCGTCTTCGTCCTGCAAAAGTTCTGTGACCCCCACGCCTTCGACTACGCCATGATCAAGGAGAAGCTCGATGCGGCAGCCGTGCCCCACCTGCGCCTGGAGATGGAACACACACCTGCCCTCGACCAGTGGCGCACCCGCCTGCAAGCGTTCTTGGAAATCATCTGTCATTGCGAGTTTTCCATGGCGAATCACGCCATCCGTAGGGGGCAGAAACTTGGGCAAGGTTCGTAGTGACGGCTTTAGCCGTCGTTTGGCGGCAGAGCGACTAAAGTCGCCACTACGAACCAAGTTTCTGAGTAGGGGGCAGAAACTTGGGCAAGGTTCGTAGTGACGGCTTTAGCCGTCGTTTGGCGGCAGCGACTAAAGTCGCCACTACGAACCAAGTTTCTGAGTAGTGGAGCGAAGCAATCTCCAAGGTGCAATTGCTGTCAACGGTGGAGATTGCTTCGTCGCTCCGCTCCTCGCAATGACACTCAACATTATCGAGGCAGCTATGACCAGAAAATACAAGCAACTGCGCACCGCCAAAGACCTCAACAGGCTGATGACCCGCTACTACGCCAAGAGCAAGATCATCGGCAGGCTCAAGCCTATGGCCTGGGTGACTAGCGGCGCTCCCATCGAGGTTCTGGTGGCGATGGGCATCGCCTCGGTCTATCCGGAGAATTACGGTGCCCTCTGCGGGGCCAGGAGAGTAGCGACCTCCCTGTGCCAGGTGGCCGAGGCCCAGGGCTATTCCCAGGACCTCTGCTCCTACGCGCGCAGCCACATCGGCGCGGTGCTGGACAGGCGAGAGGCGCCCCTGGGCGGTCTTCCCAGGCCCGACCTCCTGGTGGCCTGTAATAACATCTGCGGCACCGCCCTGAAGTGGTACCAGGCCCTGGCCCAACATTACCACGTCCCCCTCTTCATCCTGGACACCCCTTTCATCCACGGTCCCCAGATGGAAGAACACGCCGTCCAGTACGTGGCCGCCCAATTGGAGGAATTCATCGCCTGGGTGGAAAAACACACTGGCCGCAAGCTGAAGCAGAAGAGGTTCATGGAAACCCTGGAGTTGTCCAATCGTGCCGTCGGCTTTTGGCGGGATATTCGAGAGCTATGCCAGGCTCATCCCTCGCCCCTCAATGCCCCAGACCTCTTCGTCAACATGGCCCCCATCGTCGTGCTGCGAGGCACGAAGGACGCAGTGAGCTTTTACGAGAAGCTCAAGGCCGAAGTAGAGGCAAGAGTGGAGCAGGGAATCGGGGCCATCCCTGAGGAGCGCTACCGGCTGCTGTGGGACAACATCGCCATCTGGTATCGCCTTTTCCGCCTCTTTGGCTACTTCGCTGACTTCGGGGCCTGCTTCGTGGTGGATACCTACACCAACGGCTGGTCTACATCGGTTGAGTTGAGCGAACCCATGGAGGGGTTGGCCCGCACCTATACTTCGGTCTACATCAACCAGAGCTTGCAGGCCCGAGCTGAAATCATGGTTGACCTGGCGGAGCGCTTTCGAGTAGACGGCATCGTCTTCCATTCCAACCGCAGTTGCAAGCCCTACTCGCTGGGCCAGTACGACCTGCGGCGCATCGTCTCCGAGCGCACGGGCAAGCCCGGCCTGATCATAGAGGCCGACATGTGCGACACCCGCGCCTACGCCGAGGAGCCATTGAAGACCAGGATCCAGGCGTTTATGGAGACACTGGCTTCTAAAGTTTGAGGTTTGAAGTTGGAAGTTTGAAATGACTTGGTTAACCAGGAAAATCGTTGACCTGTTCAACGCCTTGGCCAACCTATACTATTCGCGGAAGTATGCGGCTATTGCCGAGCGAATGGGCCTGGAAGAAGGCCAGGTCAACGCTCAAGAACGGGGTTTCATCATCCTCCAGATAGATGGTTTAGCCCACGACCATCTACTGGAAGCCATGGCCAAAGGCCACACCCCCTACATGAAGCGTCTGCTGGACAAGAAGGCCCTCAAACTGGCACGCTGGCGCTGCGGCCTGCCCAGCACCACCCCCGCCGCTCAGGCAGGCATCATGTTTGGCAATAACTTCGACATCCCCGCCTTCCGCTGGTACGAGAAGGAAAGCGACACTTCGGTGGTCTGCAAGCTGCCTGGCCTGGTCAAGGCCATGCAAGACCGAGTCTCCGCCGGGCGGCAGGGCATCCTGCGAGGCGGCTCCAGCTACGTGACCATGTTCGACGGCGACGCCCGGCTCTCGCTCTTCACCCTGAGCGCCATCAACAGCCAGCATTTGTTCGAAAACGTGCGGGGTGCTGGGTTCCTGCTCCTGTTCCTGCTCAGCCCCTTGCGGATGCTGCGAGTCATCCTGCTCTCCACCTGGGAGTATGTGGTGGATTTGGGCAAACGGTTTGTCGCCCTTTTCGTGCCTGGTTATCACCAACCCTTCAGCGTTCTGTCCCCCTTCCTGCAGATCATCACCAACGTTGTCTTCCGCGAGATACAAACCTTCGCCTGCCTGATAGACATTTACCGTGGCATGCCGGCCATCTATACCAACTACTACAGCTACGACGAGGTTGCGCACCACTTCGGGCTAGGTAGCGCGGAGGCCCTCAAAGCTCTGCGGGGTATTGATAACCAGATCAAACAGATTGACCGCATGAGGACCCAGTATCGAAAGCGGCACTACGACCTGTACATCCTTGCGGACCACGGCCTGACTCCCTCTATCCCCTTCAAAAAGGCTTATGGTCGTACTTTGGGCCAATACATCACTGAGCAGATAGCTGAAGGCGTCTTCACCGACGAGCGTGGTGGCGAGGAGAGGCCCTCGGCGGCCAAGGCCCTGTTCCTGCTGGAGGAGCTCAGAGGAATAGAGGCGCGGCTCTCCGAACGTGGCGCCAGCCTGGTGCAGGCTGCCTATCGTTTCGTGGACAAGAGACTGGTGGTGGACGACGAAGACGACTCCTGGGACCTCAGTAAGAGGGGTGACATCGTGGTGCGAAACTCCGGCTCCATGTCGCACATCTATTTCAACGTCGCACCCCGCCCAATGAACCTTAGTGAGATTGCCCTCATCTACCCCCGCTTGCTCAACAAGCTGATCGAACACCAAGGCATCGGCCTGGTGGTAGGGCGCGAGGAAGGGGAAGTAGTGATCGTAGGTAAAGACGGGACACTGACCCTCCCCCCCCATCCCCCCCAGATAGGGGGGGCTAGGGGGGGTGAAGAGGTCCGCGGCCAGAATCCTCTCCTCTTCCTTCCAGAACCTGAACTCGCCGCCAGCCAGTTGCGCCAGTTGGCCTCGTTCCCGCACAGTGGCGACATCATCATCTTCGGTGCCTGGTGCGGGGACGGAGAAGTGATTTGCTTCGAGGATCAGGTAGCCAGCCACGGCGGCCTGGGCGGGCCGCAAGACTACCCTTTCATCATGTATCCCGGCGAGCTGGACCTGGATTTGGAGGAGGTCACCAACGCCAAGGATTTATACCCTCACTTCGCCGCTTACCTCTGAAAGGGCAATGAGGAACGAGGCAACGAGGCAATGAGGCAATGAGGAACAAGGCGATGAGGAATTCGAGTTTGACGCCGTTAGCCGTCCATTGTATAATCAGTATCACTGGAGTGCGGACGCAAATCCGCCTTTAAAAACAGGCTTGCGCCTGCACTCCGTAACAGAGTGCTAGGAGGCAAACGATGTACAAGAAGCTTTTTATCCCTGGTCCAACCCACGTGAGAGACGAGGTCCTGCAGGAGATGGCCAGGCCGATGATCGGCCATCGTGCCAAGGAGTACATGGACCTGCAAGCCGAAGTGACCCCCAAAGTGCAAAAGCTGCTCTACACCGAGAACGTGGTTTTTCTCTTTACCTCGGCCTCTTCAGGCCCCATGGAAGGAGCAGTGCGGAATTGCGTCCGAGATGGTAAGAAAGTGCTGAGTACCATCAACGGCGCCTTTGCCGAACGCTGGCACGAGATGGTCCTGGCCAACGGCAAGGAGGCCGATGTCCTGGAAGTGGAATGGGGCCAAGCCATCACCCCGGAGCTGATCGAGGCCAGGCTATCCAGCGGCCAGTACGACGCCATGACTCTGACCCATAACGAAACCTCCACCGGCGTGATGAACAACCTCTACGAGATCGCCGAGGTCATGAGGAAATATCCCGACGTCTGCTGGCTGGTGGACGCGGTCAGCTCCATGGCCGGAGCCAAGATCGAGGTGGACAAGCTGGGCATAGACGTCTGCATCGCCGGGGTGCAGAAAGCCTTCGCCCTGCCGCCTGGCCTGGCCGTGTGCTCCGTCAGCCAGAAGGCCTTCGACCGAGCCCAAGAGGTGAAGCATCGAGGCTGGTACTTCGACTTCCTCGTGATGCTCAAGTACTACCAGAGGAACCAAACCCCGGCCACCCCAAGCATCAGCCATCTCTTCGCCTTGAACAAGCAGATGGACGACATCCTGGCCGAGGGGCTGGAGGCGCGCTTTCAACGGCACATTGACATGGCCGAGTTCACCCGCGACTGGGCCCGCCGGCACTTTGCCCTTTACGCTGACGAGCGCTACCTTTCCAACACCCTCACCACCATCGTCAACACCAGAGGTCTCAGCGTGCCCGAGTTGAACAAGGCCCTGGCCAAACACGGAGCGGTGATCGGCGATGGCTACGGCAAGCTCAAAGGGCAGATCTTCCGCATCGCCCACATGGGTGACCTCACCATGGACGACATGCGCTGGGTTACAGGGCTGATCGAAGAAATATGGAATCTGTAGCTTGGCTCCGACTGGGAGGTATACTAAAATGACTGAGGCGACAGTAGTATTGCCCAAAGAGACCATGCGGGCTCTCACAGAGTTAACGGGAGAGGCACGTACCGACGTGGCACTGACGCTGATGATGCGTGACTACGCGCGCCAAAAGCTGGCTGAGATTGATGCCGCCCTCCGTCAGTACGAAGAGAAGTACCGGATGTCCTTCGAAGCGTACAAACAAATATGGGAAACTGAAGATTGGGAGGAACACTACGCCTATCAAACGGAGTGGGACTACCTGGAGTGGGAGTCGTTGGTAACACGCCGTAATCGGTTGATGGAGAGCTTCGCATGGCTGCCGTGACGACGAGGCAACTGCTGTATGAGTTGCAACAAGCCTGCAATCGCTCCCCTAGCAAATCAATGGTGGAGGTACTCTGCAATGAAGGTCTTAGTTAGCGATCCCATCGCCAACGAAGGTGTCGAAATGATGCGCCAGGCGGGCCTCGAAGTGGATGTCAACACTGACCTGGCCTCTGAGGAGCTGGAGAGAATCATAGGCGACTACGACGTCATCGTCGTCCGCAGCGCTACCCAGGTGCGAAAGCCGCTCATCGAGGCGGCCAGAAGCCTCAAGCTGATCGTCCGCGCCGGCGTGGGTCTGGACAACGTGGACGCCGAATACGCCCAGGACAGGGGAATCGAGGTGATGAACACCCCTGCAGCCAGCTCGAACGGGGTAGCTGAGCTGACCATCGGCTACCTGTTGGCGATGGCGCGCCGCATCCCGCAGGCCACAGCCTCCATGAGGGCCGGGAAGTGGGAGAAAAAGAAGTTCAGTGGCAGTGAGATTGCGGGCAAGACGTTGGGCCTGGTGGGCTATGGTCGCATCGGCTGGCTGGTGGCAAAGAAAGCCCTGGCCCTGGAGATGGAAGTCATCGCCTACGACCCCTACGTCGCTGATCCCAGGGGGCTGGAGATGGAGTTCGTCTCCCTGGAGGAACTGCTGAGACGGGCCGACTACATCTCCCTGCACCTGCCCCTGACCGATGAGACCCGCAACCTGATCGGCGCCCCCCAGTTCGAGATGATGAAGGATGGCGTGTGCATCGTCAACTGCGCCAGGGGAGGCACCATCAACGAGGATGCTCTCTACCAGGCGATCAGGGCAGGAAAAGTGGCGGGGGCGGCCCTGGATGTCTATGCTGAAGAGCCAGCCAGGGACAACAAGCTCTTCGAGCTGGACGAGGTCATCGGCTCCCCCCACATCGGGGCGGCGACGGTCGAAGCGCAACACCGAGTGAGCACGGAAGTCGCCGAGAGGGTGATTGAGTTCCAAGGTGCCAGGCACTTGTAAATAGCCGACTGATTGAGCGAGCTTGCCTGACCTGAAGGTGCTGTTGTCCTATCAGGAGCCGATGAAAGTGCCTGGCACCTGAATACTTGAGCGAAGCTATCCGTCTGCTTTTTCCAAACTCAATGGGGAGGAGAGAATGAGCAGTAAGAGATGCAAACCAGAGCCAGAATTGAAGATCGTGCCTGTCAAAGACATCGTCATCCACGAGCACTTTGATAAAACCAGATCCCCCAGGCTGGCCAAAAGAATAGAGGAGGACGGGGTGTTGCAGGATCCCCCCATCGTAGCCAGGCTGGGAGAGGGAAAATACGTTCACCTGGATGGGGCCAACAGGATCACCGTATTTCGAGAAGCGGATCTGCTCAACTGCCAGCACATTCTGGTGCAAATAGTGGACTACTTCGATCCAGAGAGCGTCAGACTGAGCACCTGGTGCCACTTGACTCAGCAGGACAAAGGCTCCTTCCTTTCCCGGCTTCAGAGCAAGGGCATCGAGCCCCTGCCCATGGACGGCGAGGCCGCGAGAGTCGTGATATCAGGGGAGGGAGTCCTGTGCTGTCTCTTCTTCCGGGACGGGGATGTCTTCGGAGTTAAGGGTGGAAGTGATCTTGAGTCACGGGTCAAATTGATGAACGAAGTGGTCAGGGTCTACGAGGGAAGGATAGAACGCGATTGTCTTGAGCCCGAAAACGGAGAGTGGAAAAAGAAAATCGCCAGTCTGTTTGAAAAGCACCAAGACTGCAACGCAATCGTCGCTTTTCCTGAGTTTACTCCCCAACAGGTTGTGCAGATAGCCAACAAGCTTGCTACTGGAGAGAATGTCGTCAAAATACCCCCTGGGATAACGAGACACATCGTCCTTGAGGGTAGAGCTTTGCGGATCAACTTCCCGCTGTCGGTGCTGAAGGCGGAGGACATCTCACTGGAGACGAAGAACGAGCTGTTGAAGGAGTTTCTCAAAAAGAAGAAGCCTAGACGTTACGAAGAGCCGACGTTTATGTACGACGAATAGTCCCAAAATCAAGGAGAACAACGATGAAACTCGCTACCAGAATGAGCAGGCTGGGCACGGAAACGGCGTTTGAGGTACTGCTCAAGGCCAGGGCACTGGAGGCCCAGGGGCGGGAGATCATCCACCTGGAGATCGGCGAGCCCGACTTCGACACGCCCTCCAACATCGTCGAGGCGGGCGTCAAAGCCCTGCGCCAGGGCCAGACCCATTACACTCCGCCAGCAGGGATCCCCCAGCTCAGGGAAGCTATCGCCGAGGAGATCTCCGCCACACGAGGCATCGAGGTCCATCCAGACCAGGTGGTGGTCACGCCCGGCGCCAAGCCCATCATGTTCTTCACCATCCTGGCCCTGTGCGAGCAGGGCGACGAGGTCATCTATCCCAACCCCGGCTTCCCCATCTACGAATCCATGATCAACTTCGTCGGCGCCACCCCCGTGCCCGTCCCCCTCCTGATGGAAAAGGACTTCCGCTTCGACATCGAGGAGTTCAAAAGCCTGGTCTCCCCCCAAACCAAAATGATCATCCTCAACTCGCCCCACAACCCCACCGGCGGCGTGCTGACCAGGGAGGATCTGGCAGCCATCGCCGAAGCAGCCATCGAGAACGACGCCATGGTACTGTCCGATGAGATCTACAACCGCATCCTCTACGAGGGAGAGTTCGCCAGCATCGCTCAATTCCCCGGTATGCAGGAGCGAACCATCATCCTCGATGGCTTCTCCAAGACCTACGCCATGACCGGCTGGCGGCTGGGTTACGGGGTGATGCCGGAGTGGCTGGCCGCGCAGGTGGCCACTCTGATGGTCAACTCCAACTCCTGCACCGCCGCCTTCAGCCAATGGGCCGGCGTCGAGGCCCTCCAGGGGCCGCAAGACGAGCCCAGGAAGATGGTGGAGGCTTTCCGCCAGCGGCGGGAGGTCATCGTGGACGGCCTCAACCAGATGCCCGGCTTCCGCTGCCTGAGGCCCAAGGGCGCTTTCTACGTCTTCCCCAACATCGAGGGCACGGGCAAGAGTTCTCGGCAGATGGAGGATTTCCTGCTCCACGAAGCTGGCGTGGCCTCCCTGGCTGGCACGTCCTTCGGCGAGTACGGCGAGGGCTTCGTGCGCTTCTCGTACGCTAACTCGGTGGATAATATAAAAAAGGCCCTGGAGCGGATCGGGGAGGCGGTATCCTGGCTTGGCTGAAGGAGTGGACGCTGGATAGAACGAAAATGGCCACTGGCTGGATAATGCCAGCGGCCATTTCGTC
>VGOG01000141.1 GCA_016875995.1 Chloroflexota bacterium | reverse complement strand
CGGACGGCAGGCCGACCTGAGTGACTGGGCCGATGATCCACCCCGAGCGATCATGGTAGAGGCCCTGGCCCGAGGTTGCAGGTGCGGTAGCAAGAACCTCCGCCTCACCGGCGGCACTGGCTTTGACATGATCAGTCTCGAGGTGGAGGTGCAAGAGGCAAGAGGCAAGAAGCAGGAAAAGAAAAGGAGAACGAGCGATGACTGAAGACGTCTACCGTAAGTTGGCCCAGCGGCTGGATGCCATCCCCAATGGCTTCCCTGCTACCGAAAGTGGTGTGGAGCTGCGGCTGCTGGCCAGGATCTTCACCCCGCAGGAGGCAGCGCTGGCCAGTGTGATGCGCCTGACCCGCGAGCCAGCCACCGACATCGCCGCCCGCGCTGGCGTGGATGCCGACACGGCCTACGACACGCTCAAAGAGATGGCCCGCAAGAGACTGATCCGCTTCACGAAGGGTGAAGGCCAACTTCTCTTCGGGCTGATGCCCTTCGTCGTTGGCCTCTACGAGGAGCAATTGCCCCGCCTGGACGTGGAACTGGCGACGTTGTTCGAGCAGTACTTGCAGGAGACCCAGGGCGGCAGCATCGTCCGTGACGCGCCCGCCGTCCACCGCGTCATCCCCGTCGGGGAGGCCATCCCCTTTGACCTGGAGATTTTCCCCTACGAGCGCGCCACCCAACTGCTGGAAAACGCCAAATCGTGGGGCGTGCGCGACTGCGTCTGCCGCGTCCAACAGCATCTGGTCGGCAAGGGCTGCGACCGCCCGGTCGAGAACTGCCTGGTCTTCGCGCCGGTCGAGGGTGTGTTCGACCACAGCGAGGTGGACCGCGCCATCACCAAAGAGGAGGCGCTGCAGATTTTGCACGAGGCGGAGGAGGCCGGGCTGGTGCACTCCACCGGCAACTACCGTGACGGGCACAACTACATTTGCAACTGCTGCACCTGCTGCTGCGGGATACTGCGCAGTGTGGCCGAGTTCGGCGTCTCCACCACCGCCGTGCGCTCCGCTTTTCACGCCGTGGTGGACGCCGAGATGTGCATCGGCTGCGGCGACTGCCTCGATCTTTGCCAGTTCGGGGCCCTCTCCATGCCGGATGACATCGGCGTGGTGGATTACTCTCGCTGCGCGGGCTGCGGACTGTGCGCCACGGTTTGTCCCACCGAAGCGCTGTACCTGGAGCGCCGATCTGAGGGCGAGGTTCCCCCGCCGCCGGCTGACATCAAGGAATGGATGGTGCAGCGCGCCTACGAGCGCGGCATCTCGATTTTGGACATTCTGTGAACGAAAGGAGAAGAAACGATGAGTATCAAAGCCTACATCCTGGTAAATGTGGAGGTCGGCATGGGCGAGGAAGTGCTCGAGGCCCTGTCAGCTATCGAGGGCGTCGAGAGTGCCCACAACGTCACGGGGCCCTACGACGTCATCGCCCTTGTCGAAGCTCCAGATACCGTTGCGCTGGGGGATCTGGTCATCAACGGTATCCAACTGATAGATGGCATTGACTACACCCTCACCTGCGTGGTGATGTGAGCTTTTTGCGATGACGCACGTCACCCGAAGAGAGTTTCTCCGTGGATGGCAGCAGGGCTGGGGACACTGGCCGGCAGTTGGCTGCTGAGTGCCTGCGGGACATGGATTATCCCCTTTCTACGGTTCTAGCACCAGCACACCCTCCGCATCTGCATGCACGTCGGCCCGCTCCCACAGCATGGGATGATATTCGATGTTCCGCCAGGGGTCAATCATGTCACCGTAGTGACGGTGGTAGGGGTGGCCGGATTGGCCGGTGGTGTGCATCGAGACCGAGCGGGTGAAGTCGCCCAGGTCCACGATCTGGCGATAGGAGGGGACGACGGTCACGCCGTAGGGATGGTTCGGGCTGTAGCTGGTGTTGTTGACGGTGGCGATGGTGCCGTCCACTGGTACTGGCCCGCGGTTGAAGATGGCCTCGACCACGCCAATACCGGACTGTCCCAGGCTCTGGTTCTCAAACGTGGCGGTGTGGAGGTCGCCCCAGCGCCAGCGGTTCATGTTCCGCCCCAGGGTCTCGGTCAGTTCCTCCACTGCCTCCTCCAGTGCTTGCAGCAGCACCTCGTCCCGCGTCTCCACCCGGGGCGTGGTCACGTCGTCGAACCAGGGGGAGGTCTCGTCGGCCAGCAGGGCTACCAGCGCGACCCCCGCCGTGCTCCGCGCCCGGCGCAGGAGCTGCTCCCCCAGCTCGTCACCGAAGGTCAGGTCTGTCAGGTGCAGGCGGAAGGCCTCGAAGAGAGCCGCCCCGGCGCTATCCCGTGCCGCTCGCCCGTCCCAGGCCCGCAGCAGATCTAACGCCTCCGCTAAACGGGGCTCGTCGTTGGAAAGCGCCAGAAGGTAGGGCAGGATATCCTGGGCATAGACGGGGCTGCTGTCCCCGTGCATGACCTGCATGTCGGCCAACGAGAGGGAGGAATTGGCTACGATCAACTCCACGATGCGCCGCGCCCGATACCCGGGGGCCCAATCCATCCCCAGGAAGTAGGGAAAGTCCGACCCCACCACGGCGTTGTTGGCAGTGACGATGTATCCCTCAGGCGGGTTGAAGGCGCGGGGCAGCTCGTCGAAAGGAACGTAGTCCACCCACTCGTACTCCCCCGTCCAGCCAGGCGCCGGCATGGAGCCGTTGCCGGAGGCGCGGATGGGGATGCGGCCGGGGGCCTGGTAGCCGATGTTCCCCTCCACGTCGGCGTAGACGAAGTTCTGGCTGGGAACGTCCCAGTAGCTCAGCGCCTCGCGGAACTCTTCCCAGTTCGTCGCCTTGCCCAAAAGAAGGACGCTGCGCATCAGCGTGCCGGGCTGGAGGGCGGTCCAGGAGAGGGCCAGGGGTTGCCAGCCGAAGGCCCAGTCATCCTCCGTGCCGCCCACCACGTCGTTGATGATGGGACCGTGGCGGGTGAGGCGGGCGTTCACCACCACCGGCTCTTCCTCTCCGGCGACGCGAATCTCCTCGCGGACGATCTCCATGTCCAGCCACTGGCCCTGGTACTCGTACTGGTTGGGATTCTCATGATGGACCCGCTCGATGAACAGGTCCTGCACGTCTGGCCCCAGGTTGGTGACCCCCCAGGCGATGTGGTCGTTGTGGCCGATGATGACGCCGGGCGCGCTGGCGAAGGAGGCGCCGACCACGTTGTAGGGGCAGCCTGGCCCCACAGGGTCACAGTGGAGGCCAATCTCGTACCAGATGGAGGGCATCTGGATGCCCAGGTGAGGATCGTTGGCCAGCAGGGGCATACCGGTCTCGGTGTGACTTCCGGCCACGACCCAACTGTTGCTTCCCAGGTCATCTCCCATCCCCAGAACATGGGTCTCAAAGGCGGCCTCGGGCAGCGCCTCCAGCGTTGCCCCCGCCAGCGGGTGGGGGACGATGACCGGGTAGTCATCCGGGTAGGGGGGCACCACCGCGTTGACGGTGGGGGTGCCCAGCCGGGCGGCGACGTGGGCACGCAGGAGTTCGTCGCTCATGTTGCCGCCCAGGTCCCAGGCCATCACCTTGGCCCAGGTGAGGGTGTTGAGCGGAGTCCAGGGTTCTGGATCGAACTTGACGCCGGTTAGACCCAGGATGGTGAACTCCAGACCCAGGCGGCCGCGGTGGGTGGAGACGTAGGCGTTGACCCCCTCGGCGTAGGCCTCCAGCACTGCTCGTGCCTCGTCGTCCAGCAGTTCCAGCTCCTGGGCGGCGGTGCGGTGCCAGCCAACGGTGCGGATAAAGCGGTCGGAGTCCAGCGCGGACTCCCCCAGGATCTCCGCCAGCCGCCCGGAGCCGATCCGCCGCCAGAACTCCATCTGCCAGAAGCGGTCCTGGGCGTGGACGTAGCCCTGGGTGAAGAACAGGTCGTGGGGGTTGGAGGCGTAGATGTGAGGGATGCCCCAACTGTCGCGGTAAACCTCCACCTGGGATTGGAGCCCTGCTACTTTGATGGTGCCGTTGATGGTTGGGAAGCTGTGCCTGGTCACGAAGTAGCCGCCGCCAGCCGCCACGATCACTACCAGCAGGATAAGAATCCCCAGGATCATTAAGATGTTGCCTATGAGTTTTCGCATTTCCTCCTCCGTGGTGCAATGTAGGCAAACACGGCTACTTTTATCACATTATAACGAAAATGTCAAAAGTCACATTCCTTCGGCGCTTGACAGCAAGCGAGCTCGCTGCTATACTGTGTGGCGGTTTCTCGGTCCCCCCCTCTCCCTCGCAGGGGGAGGGCCGGGGTGGGGGTGGAACTTCGTAGAATTGGTATTAGTATGCGGGCGGGCTTATGACTAAACCTGAGCTCCAGTTCATCATTCACGGGGAGGTCCCCGACAGCTTCTGGCAAGAGCTTGAGCAGCAGTTGGAGGAATGTTACCGCCGATTGCCCACTTCGGATCTCGAAGTCGTGCAGGTGCGTGTGCTGGACACGGTGGAGCGGCTGCGGCGACTCTTAGCTGCGGAGCACGCCGAGTTGGGCATTGCTGGCCCGCTGGGCGAGGAGTTCCTGGCCCTCCACGACGCCTGGCGCGGCGGGCCGCGGATCACGGTCTGCCGTGAGCGGCTGACAGAGGTGCCGCCTCTGGTGGGTCTGGGAGCCATTCGCCAGCAAGTGGCCCACAGCATCTTGCACGGCTCGCCGGAGTATTATACCTTCAAGTTCTCACGGAGCCTGGTGGAAAAGGGCCGGGAGCGAGGATTGGCACCAGTGGCTCTCCAACAGCTCCTCTACTACGTGGCCATTGCGGTAAAGGACTACGAGGTGGTACGCCTGCTGGTCAGCCACGGCTACGACGACTGCCAGGCGGCGTTGGCCTTCCACCAGCTTGAAACTAGCGACGAGGATCGGCTGGCCTGGAGGTTGGCCCGGCTCAACCCTGTAGCTCATCTCATCTGCCTGGCCAGCCAACTGAAACTCATGCTCTCTATTCGCCCGCTGGTGGCAAAGTCGGCCATCGCTCCTGCGCTGATCCAGCAAGCCAGAGCCATGCTGAGCTTTCTCCCCCTCGACGAGCAGGACAAGCTGTGGGCCCTGACCAGGCAGATCGTCGCTGCGCTGGGAGACGACACCCACCAGAACATGGCCACCGCGCTGCAACTGACGTTGGAAATTCTGTAGACGAGGAGCTGGAGGTTGGAAGTTAGAGGTTGGAAGTTAGAGGTTAGAAGAGGGACTGTACAGCGAAGTAGTGTCATCCGTGCAGCCGTCGTCATCGGCGTGCTGGTCATAGGTTTTTGGCTGTCAGTCCTTTGGAATGAGATACCTCCGGCCAACGCCGTCCGCCCAACGATGAATCAAGGGGGCTTTGACCTTGCGAAAGTGGAGCCTGCCTCGACGCCAACGCCCACATCCACGCCGACCGACACGCCCACCAATACGCCTACGATCACATCTACGCCAACCAACACGCCGACCCCTACGCCCACGCCAACATCGTCTGAGACTCCCATACCCGAAATCTACTTGCCTCTGATGGCCAAATATCCAACGCCTACTCCGACGCCTACTCCGACACCTACTCCAACGTCTACGCCCACTTCTACACCCACGCCCACCCCTCCTGGCGAAGAGCTGATTGTCAACGGTGGATTCGAGAATGACGAGGGCTGGCAAATTGGCTTCGATCCACTGCGCCCCGCGGCCTATTCCACAGAAGTAGTCCGCAGCGGCGCTCGATCCATGCGTCTGGGCATCACCGTCCAGGCCGATGCTCCCAGCTACTCCTCGGTCTGGCAGAAAGTGACCATCCCCCTCGATGCCTCTTACGCAGCCCTATCCTTCTGGTACTATCCGCTCTCCCAGGATGTCATCGAACGTGACTGGCAAGGGGCCATGATCCTGGATGCCAACCTCACCTTTCTCCATCAGGTGATGAAGGTGAACTCCAACAGCCAGACCTGGATGCAGCACACCTTCGATCTGATGCCCTATCGAGGGCAAACGATAGCGATTCAGTTCAACGTGCGCAACAATGGATACAGCGGTCTGAAGACGGCCATGTACGTGGATGACGTGTCGGTGGCGGTAAGAGATGGCATGGGTCGGGAGGTATACACAGGCTGGGCGGTGGAGGCCTATCCAGAGCTGGGCTGGGAGGCGATGCGAGGCATCGTCAGCAGGCAGAAGGACAGGGGCAGCAATGTCGTTTTGATCGGACACAACAATCCGGGCGAGGTGGACATTTATAAGGCCGAGCCAGGCCTGTCCTACGCCGTCTATCGAGCTTACATTGATCCTGGAAACCCCCTTCACGACGAGGCTCAGGCGATGGTGGAGGCCCAGTACCGCATGTTGGGAGCCTGTCGCCAGGAGGGGATGAAGGTCATCCTTCCCGTCGGCTATCAGATCCAGATGGGGGCACAGTGGAATGCCCGGCATCCCTACGACCTGCGAACGGACTACTACGGCAATCCCCTCGACATCGGTGGGCAGAGTGCCTCGTTCTATTCGCCCGCTTACCAGGCCAACATTCGGACCTATTACCAGTGGGTGAACGCCAATTTCGTGCAGCCTTTCAAGGACGTTATCCTGATGCTCAACCTGGCCGACGAGCCCCAGGGGGCGGACTACTCCAGCCACGCCAATGCCGTCTTCAGAAGCAGGTATGGATATTCCTTCTGGGAGGTGGGCAACGATCCCCAACGGTGGCGACAGTTGGGCGAGTTCCAGGCTAACTACATCGTCGAGTACGCCGCCTGGAGCGCCAGCGTATGGCGAGAGCTAGACCCGCAGATCATGACCACCATGTCCTTCTGCGGCTTCCTGGCCCGCTACGGCTACTACATGCCTGACGTCGAGCCGCTGTTCCGGGATACGCCAGCCAACTTCGCCATCACCTTCGATGCTTACCCCAGGGACGGATACTACACCGATCCCATCACCGAGGGAGACCTGACGTCCCTGTTCATCCTGATCCGCTCCCTGGGCCATTACTCGAAGCTATACGACAAGCCCCTCTGGCTTTGGTCCACGGCCAACAGTTGGGGCCTGGGCCAGGCCAGTTACGACAAGGCGGACATCGCCGACGCCATATCCAATATCTATTATCTAGCTCAGCTCACCGCCCAGACCGGCGGCGAGCTCCAGGGCATCAACTTCTGGAACTACAACGTCAAAGGCCAGGGGCTGTACAACGATACCAACCCCATCGTCTACGATCCCGATGAGATGTTCGAGCGGGTTTCGGCGGCCGGAGTCAGCGCACGCGAGGTCATGGTAGCCGGGCGGTCGCCGGTTTCGGTGCTGATCTTCGCCCCCTCCAGCTATCCCTACGAGCTGATCGGCCAGACCAGGTCGTGGCTGCAGCTCTCTCGTCTGGCCAGGGACCTGCCCACTCTCCGCAGACTGATCAGCAAGGGCATTCTCGAGTCCTACAAATTCTGGCAGATGAACGCCCTGGCCAGGAACAACGTCAATTCCATCGTGGCCACGCACCTCGCCCCCCCTCTGTCCCCCCCAACTTTGGGGGGGATGAAGGGGCTGTCCCCCCCGCAGGTGGGGGGGATGAAGGGGCTGTCCCCCCCGCAGGCGGGGGGGATGAAGGGGGAGGAGGGGATAGAGACTATCCTGGTGCTGGCTCCGTCGCTGGCCTACGTCTCCTCAGAGGAACTCGCTCGTCTGTACGATTTCTACGAGCAGGGCGGGGAGATCGTAGCCAAGGAGGACATCGCTGAGGCCTTGAAGAAGCAGATGAAGGACCCCAGTTCGGTAGCCCTGACTTCCTATTTGACCAGGATCACCTCCACGGTCAGCGATGGCGCGGTTTACTCCAGTTCGCCGGGCGTGGAGACCCTGTTCATGGATGATTGCCAGGGCGAACTGGTGACTTTCTGGAAGAAAGTGCTGAAAATCGGGAAGCTCAACCGAGGGTACTTTGTGCAGGGGGATGGACACGCCTTGCTCTACAGCATAGATCCCAGCCCGGTCTTCTTCGACGTGGACGTCCCTTTCACCTATCAGGGCGCGACATACGACCGCCACGGTCGCTACGTGAGTGGGCTCTCCGGCTCCGGCGCCTTAGCTGTCACCCTGGGCCACCACGAGTACGCGCGCGTTAGTCGCGTCCAATAAGATTTGGAAGATGGAGGTTGTAAGGCAAGATATCGAACGTCCAACTTCCAACCATCCAACGTCCAATGTCCAACATCCAACATCCAATGACCAATAACCAATATCCAATATCTAATCCCCATTACAGGCAAAACTTCATCTGCTTCGTCCTGGACTACGTGTTCTTCGGCGTCGGCATGGCTTTCGTGAGCCAGACCACAGTTTTGCCATCCTTCATCAGCCAACTCACCCATTCGGCTCCCTTGATCGGCCTGGCCTCAACCATCCAGACCGGTGCCTGGCTTCTGCCCCAACTCATCGCTGCCAGCTACCTGTCTGACAAGGGCCGCAAGAAGCCATATCTGTTGCTGTCCGCCGCCCTTGGCCGGCCTGTCTTTTGGCTGATGGCAGGGGTATTATTCCTGGCCGGCGATCGTGCCCCAGCGTTGATCTTATGGCTATTCTTTATTGGCCTGGCCGTTTTCATGGGCACCGACGCCCTGGCTGCCGTGGCCTGGTTCGACATCTTGGGTAAGGCCATCCCCCCAGCCCGGCGGGGGCGGCTGATCGGGGCCGGGCAGGTTTTTTCGGGACTGCTGACAGTGGGAGCGGGAGCAGTAGTAAATGCTGTCCTGGGTCCACAGGGTCCACCCTTCCCCCACAATTACGCTCTGCTATTCTTCCTGGCCGGGCTGTCTTTGTTTGCCTCCTGGTTGGTCATGATCTTTCTGCGCGAGCCGGTGGCAGCAACGCAGGGCAACCGATTGCCATGGAATGCTTTCTTACCCAAACTATGGACGGTCTTAAGACAGAATCACACCTTTAGCCTGGTCACCGTCGTACGGCTCGTGGCGGGCCTAAGCGGAATGGCTATGCCCTTTTACGTCGTCTACGCTACTAACGAGCTACACTTCGGTGCCGAGGCTATCGGACTCTTCCTCTCATCCCAGGTAGTTGGTAGCATTCTAGCCGGATTCGTATGGGGGTATCTGAATGAGCGATCTGGTAGCAAGATTGTGATCCAGTGGTCCACGATATTGGCCATCGCTTCCCCCCTCCTGGCCTTGCTCATGCGGCCGATAGGCCACCTTGCTGGAGCTTCAACAATCTACGTCTACTCCTTGATCTTCCTGGCCATCGGGGTCCTGAACAGCTCTTACATGCCGGGATTCATCAATTTTGTCCTGGAATTAGCCCCGTCAGAAGAGCGCGCCACTTACATCGCTCTGACCAACACCTTGTGCGGCTCGCTCCTGGTAGTGCCCTTCTTGGGGGGCTGGTTGCTCCAGGCCACGTCCTACCCCGTCCTGTTCGCGGCCACCGCGGGAGGGGTAGCTCTTGGGTTGGTGCTAACCTTCCGTTTAGAGGAGCCGCGTCAAAGGGACACTCGTAAATCGGTAGATTCATAGACCAGTACGAATCTGCGAGTCTACGAGTCTACGAATCTACCAACGAAAGGAGGCCGATCATGAAGTTCTTAGAGTTAGCCGAAAAGAGGTACAGCGTGCGAGCCTACAAGCCCGACCCGGTGGAGGAGGATAAGCTCAACCAGGTGCTCGAAGCGGCACGCCTGGCGCCCACCGCAGTCAATGCTCAGCCGTTTCAGCTCATCGTGATCCACACCGCGGGCCGAGAAGCGGAGTTGAACCGCATCTACAGGAAGGATTGGTTCGTGCAAGCGCCGCTGGTCATCGGCATCTGCGGGATTCCAGCCCAGGGCTGGGTGCGTCGGGACGGCAAGAACTACACCGAGGTGGACGTGGCTATCGCCATGGATCACCTGATCTTAGCCGCTACCGACGCCGGGCTGGGCACGTGCTGGGTTGGCGCCTTCGATCCCGAGGCAGCCCGCGAGGTGCTGGGCCTGCCCGACGATGTGGAACCCATCGCCTTCACGCCATTGGGATACCCAGCAGACCAACCCAAGTCCAAAAAGCGCAAACCGTTGTCGGAGTTGGTGCGCTACGAACGCTGGTGAAAAGACACTCGGCGAGTCTTTCCGCAGCAAGAAGCAGTTACAGGAGAGCGAACTATGAAACAGTTGAAAGTGGATGAGGAATGGGTCTATGAGGTCCAGCCCGGCGGCCGATGCCACCGCTGCCAGCGCCAGGTGCCCGTTCTGGAACTGGGCGCGGAACTGACCCTCTGTGCCAACTGCCTGCGCCAGGGAGCTAACCTGCTGGACGCGCGAGAAGCTCACGACCGGGGTCTGCCCTGGACCTTCGAGGTCTGGACCGATTATCAGGCCGGCCCGGTGACGTGGGAGGACGTCTGCGATGGCGATGGTCACTTCCTCTTCACCCTCTACGCCAGAGGGACGCCCCTTGACCCGACGGAACCGGAGGCGGGAGCTTATGACCAGCCGGGCTACTATCCTCGCGGCTATCCCGGCCCGGAGGAAGGCGGCAGCTACCCGGATATCGTAGCCGATGTAGAGACGTTGACCCTGGCTCAGGTCGCCGAGGCCTGCCGCCAGTGGCTGAAGGCGCACGGACTCTCGGCCGATGAGCCGCTAGTCATTGTCAACGGCCCAGATGAGTTTGCCTTCTCCGCCCCTGGCGCTTTGCCCGTTGTCACCCACCACAAGCCCTACTACTCGATGGAGGAGGTCTTGGAGGGACAGGTGGCCGAGTATCCCACCGCTTGTCCGGCCTGCGGTGTGCACATCATCAGCCACGAACCCCGCCTGCCCCGCTGCCCCTGGTGCGGAGCAGAGATAGCAATAGACTGAACCAAAAGAGAGCAAAGTTCCTACGAGTTCCCCCGAGTTCCTATGAGGCAGTTGAGAAATTACGCACCAAGAATGTCTGAGGAGGATAAATACTTATGGATGACCACACGTTGTGGAATCTGACCCGCGAGGCTCTGGCTGCCATTCGCACTCACTATGAGCCGGCAGCAGAGCATATCGCTGTCGAGAGTGGACTGGATGGGTGGACGTGGGGCCTGCTACTGGCAGCCCTCACTTTCGAGCCGG
>VGOG01000140.1 GCA_016875995.1 Chloroflexota bacterium | reverse complement strand
ACGTCAGCGAGGTGTTCGACGTCACTGGCGCGGGGGACACCGTCATCGCCGTGGCCACCCTGGCTCTGGCCGCTGGCCTCGACCTCCTCTCGGCGGCGCGCCTGGCCAACTATGCGGCTGGCCTGGTGGTGCGCAAGCTGGGCAACGCTACTGCCACCCCGGAGGAATTGGCCTGGGCCATCGAGAATTGGTAGCTTGACGCGGCTAGCCATCTGTGCTAAAATGGTATTACCAAGCTAATAAGGAGATCATTGACATGGCCCAAGCTACAGTCCAGACTAAGTTACGAGCGGACCAGATAGAGGGGTTGCGCGAGTTCGTCTACCATATCGTGGCTGAGGAAGGAGAGAAAGCGCTTCGCCAGATCGCCTTGGAAGATATAGAACAGCTCAGGCGCTCTCCTGTCGGTGCCATCATCCGACTAGAGGAGAAGGTAGACCACATTGACAAGAGCTTGAACAACTTCCGAGAAGATACGGAGCGGAACATGAGCAACCTCCGAAGCGACATGGAGAAGCTCCGAAGCGACATGGAGAAGAACTTGAGCAACCTCCGAGGAGAGACACATGCGCTCTTTGCAGAACAGGGCGAGAGGATCGCTTTCTTGCAGAGGGTTGTTTTTGCTGTGTTCAGCTTGCTCATTGGCTTGCAGATCGCTATCCTGATCAAGCTATTTCTTTAAGCGTGGGTGCGAAGTAAAAAGGGCCTGCCATGCGCCAACACAGGTATACCCACCCTGGTGTTGGCGCTTTTGGTGTTTTGAGAGTGCGAAATGGAAGCAGGGAAGTCGCTATTGAGGAAGATCGTTTCTTTGGCAGAGTTGCTCACCATCCGAGAGTGGCTCAAAGTCCAGGGCAAAACCGTCGTCCTTACCAACGGCCACTTCGACGTCTTGCACGTGGGCCACGTGGACTGCCTGCAGCGGGCCAGGGCGCTGGGCGACGTGCTGATCGTGGGCCTGAACAGCGACGCCTCGACGCGGCTGCTCAAGGGCGAGAAGCGGCCCATTGTGCCCCAGGAGGAACGGGCGCAACTGTTGGCCGCCCTGCAGTGCGTTGACTACGTGACCATCTTCGAGGAGAGGACAGCGGAGAGGTTGCTGGCGGCGCTGAAGCCTGAGGTCTATGCTAAAGGTGGAGACTGGGCCATCGAAGACCTGCCTGAAGCGGAAGTCATCGCCAAATACGGCCTCCGGGTGGAGATCTTGCCCCACGTGCCCAGCCGCTCGACGACGGACGTCATCGAGACCATCCTGGCTCGCTATGGGGAAGACGAATGACGACATCGAGTCAATTGGCGGAGGCTCCCCTATCCACTGAGGGTATCGCCAAGGCGGCCGGCATCCTTGCTCTAGGCAACGTGGCCAGCCGGGTGCTGGGCCTGGTGCGGGAAACGGTCAAGGCCAACCTCTTTGGGGCCAGCTCTTATGTTAGCGCCTTCGAGGTGGCGGCCATCGTGCCCACCATGATCTACGACCTCCTCATCGGGGGCCTGCTCAGCGCCGCCCTGGTGCCGGTCTTCAGTGACTATGCTTCGTCAGAGAAACGCCAGGAACTTTGGCGCATTTTCAGCATCGTCGTCAGCCTGGCCGTCGTTATCCTCGGCCTTATCGTTATCCTGCTGGAACTTTTCGCTCCCCAGGTGGCCTGGCTCCTGGGCGGTGGTTTCGACCCTCAGTTCCAGGCGGTGACTACCAGGATGATTCGGATCATCCTGCCAGCAGTGCTCTTCTTCGGCCTGTCGGGCATGGTCACCGGCTTGCTCTACACTCTGAAGCGCTTCAACTACCCTGCTTTCGGCGCCGCCATCTATAACGCCGGGGTTATCACGGCCGCCTTGCTGTTAGCCGATAAAGTGAATATCTACAGCCTGGCATTGGGCATCCTGCTGGGAGCGATGCTACAACTGGCCATCCAGTTGCCGGACTTGCGCGATGTCCGTTTCTCCTTCTCCCTCGACCTCTCCCACCCCGCTTTGCGCCGCATCGCTGGCCTCTACCTGCCAGTGGTGCTGGGCCTGGTGGTCAGCAACATCGGCATCGGCATTGACCGCAACCTGGCTTCGCGCACAGGCGGGGAGAGCATCGCCTGGATGCAATACGCCACCCGGCTGATCCAGCTTCCCATCGGCCTGGTGTCAGCCGCCGTCTCCCTGGCCATCCTGCCAACCCTGTCGCAATGCGGCTCAGAGGCATCCAGCGAGCAGAATTCAATATCTAATATCCAATATCCAATATCCGACGTCAAACGTGAAACGTCAAACGTGAAACGTGAAATGTCAGATTTCCAGCGCACCCTGGCCCTCGGCCTCAAGATGGTGCTGGTAGCCATCATCCCCGCTACCATTGGCCTTTTCGTCCTGGCTACACCTATCGTGGCCCTCCTCTATCAGCACGGTGACTTCGGCGCCCGTGACACCATCCAAACGGCCATGGCCCTCCGCTATTATCTGCTGGGCTTGACCTTCGCCGCCATTGACTTGCCGTTGGTTTTCGCCTTTTATGCCCGAAAGGATACCCTGACCCCGGCCCTGGTAGGAGTGCTGGGGGTGGTAGTCTATTTGATAGTCGCCCTGTCCCTGATCCGCCCCCTGGGGATGATCGGGCTGATCCTGGCCAACTCCACTCAGCTCACCATCCACGCCCTGACCATGCTCGCCCTTATCCAGCGGCGTCTGGGGGGGCTGGGTGGACACGGGATCATGGCTCTCGCTTGCAAAACGCTCTCTGCTTCGCTGGTGATGGGAGGCGTGACCTACCTCGTCCTCAGCGGACTACAGGGAGTGCTTGATGTTAATACTCTGGTGGGCAAGCTCGCCGTCGTCGGCGGGGCAGGAGGTGTGGGGGTAGTCACATACCTGGGGATGATCGCCCTCCTGCGGGTGGAAGAGGCCAGGCTGGTGGGGGAGATGATCTGGCGCAAGGTGCGGCCCTCCAGTTGACGGTTGAGATTTGTTGTTGAGGTCAAAGCGTAGTATAATAGGGTAAGAGATAGAAACCCAGATGAATTGGAGGTGGAGATATGGCCAAGAAATCGCGTCGCACCAAGAAACGGGTGGGGAAAAAGAGGAGCGTATCTGCAGTCAGACAGAGGCGGCCGGTATCCGCGCCAGGTCCAACTGTGGCGAAGGAAACTCAAGCACTGGCAGAAGAGAAAGTGGCACAGCTCGCTGAGGAATATCGCTACGTGTACTCCGACCTGAAACGCATTGCCATCCTGGCCGGAACAATGTTGACTGTGCTGATCATTCTGTCCTTGGTGATCGGCTAGAACACCGATGGGCAGGATTTACGGATTCTTCTCAGTTCAAGTCACTTGATCCGTTAATCCTGCCCATCCGTTGTTCTTGGGCAGCCAACAAGCGACGGCAAGCCACTTCGATGCCCCAGTGGATGGGCACGAGCAACCAGAGGTTGCGGATGATGAGGAAGACGATGGCCGTGACGAAGGCCAGACTCCATATCATGAGGCGGTTCACTGATCGCCCCGGCAAGCTCAAATCCGCACGCCAGGCGGGGTTAATTGACCACTCCAGGGTGACGAGCAGGAAGCCGAGGAAAATGCCCGCGTAATCACTGTCGAGGAAGAGAATGGCAGCGCTGCGGTAGAAGGCCCAGTGAGTCTCCAGGTAGATGGCCTCCCGCAGAAGAATCCACCCATTGGTAGAATCATTCCCCGAGCTTTCCCCCCATCGCTGCCTCGCCGAGATAGGCAAGGCAGCGATAGCACGAGCATACCACCACCAGATCAAGGCCAGGAGCAAGAAAGCACCTCCGCCCAGTGCTGCCCCCAGGCCAACCCCCTTGACCCAATCAACGTGCGTCAGGCCCATGAGCCGAGGCAGGACGATTCCACGCAGCAAAGCAGCGTAAGGGACACCGATGTAGTACAGAAACCTGACGGCCTCCAGGAGCCAGTGGCGATAGGGCCATCTCTTGAGAGTTTCGACCCGGTGGCCCAGGCGGCCGGACCTCGGCCGGCGATAGTGCCAGGCTATGTCAGCCCCCAGGGCATAGAGGCCAATGGAAAAGACCACCCACAAAGCCGATTCCAGTTTGTAGTCTAGCAAGTTAAGCAGTGATGGTAGCGGATCCATGAGTCAGGGCCTTACTTGCTGGTTAATAGAAAAGCCGCGGGAACGCTTCGACGATGGGAACACCCTCGGTGCAACCGCGGCTAACCAATACTGCGACCTCGCTCAATACAAGAAATGGGCGAGAAGGGACTCGAACCCCTGACCTCACGGATGTGAACCGTGCGCTCTGACCAACTGAGCTACTCGCCCATTACCTCGCTATTATACCATCCAATTTCGAAACGCGCAAATCAACTACTTGGGCATGGCTTTCAACTTCTCGTACGCCAGATGGACCCTGGTTTCAGGATAGCTGGGATAGGTGATAGACCACCAGTATTGTTCGTCTGCTTCCGTCCAATCGGGGTCGGCTACGTAGATCAAGCTCATCAGCCCGATCCAGGGAGACCAGTGCTCTTTGGCGTACCGATAGGCTCGCACCAGATAGTCGGCCTTCTCCTCATTGGACACGGAATGCCAGTGGTAGGGAGAATCGGGCCGAGGGTCGCTAGTCCAGCCGAATTCCAGAATAGCCACTTGCTTGCCGGCGTCCCCGTTTTCGACCATCACCTGACGCAGGTCCTCCACGCGGCGGAAGCAATAGACGCGCTTCCGCTCCACGGGGCTGGTATCGCCGGGATTGCCCCAGACGGGATGCACAGCCACCACCGCTGGATCTATCTCAGGGGGCGCTTTAAAGCCCGCACCGTGAGCCCCCAGGACATCGAAGTAGGGCCTGGCGCCGGCGGCGTACATTCCCCTGAGGAATTCCACGTCGGGAACGGCCACGTGATCCCAGCGGCTGGTGGGGGTCAATCCCGCGGAGATGACCATCGCGTTGGGATCGGCCTCCTTGATGCGCTGGTAGGCGATTTTCAGCAGGGCGGTGTACTCTGCCGGGTTAGGCGGCCTCTCCCCCCACTCCCGGGACAGGTTGGGCTCGTTCCATATCTGGTAAGCGCGGATGCGGCCTTTGTAGCGGCTGGCCAAAGCGTAGACGAAGTCGCCGAAATCCGCGTAGTTAGCAGGAGGGCCGTTGGCGTACCTGCCGGCCCAATAGGGCTGGTGATCCAGGCGTGCCACCAGGTCCAGCCCGTGCCTCTCCACCTGCTCGACGATGCGGTCGGTCACGCTCCAGTCGAAGCAGCCTTTGCACGCCCCCTCGATCTCCCTCCAGCCGAAGCCTTGCTTCACCCAGCCGAAGCCGGCCTCTTTGATCAGCGTGAGGTCACGGTCGGCTACCTCTGGACGCCACCACAGGAAGGCCTGCATGCTGTATTCTGGTGAATTCATGGCCAAAGGCCTGGGAGGGCGAGGGGTAGGCGTCGCTGTGGGGGCCGGTGCATCTGTTGGTGGCTGGCTCGTTGGTGTAGATGTAGGGGGTTGGGTAGGCGGTATCGGCGTATCCGTCGGCGGTTGGGCAGGCGGCGTTGGCGTATCCGTCGCGGGTTGCGCCGGTGAGGTGGGAGTACTGGTTGCGGCAGGGTCCTCTATTCTCGTCGGTGAGGCGGTTGCGGTAGGAGTGTGGGCGGGGGGCACCGTAACAGAGATCACCTCTGCCGGCGCGGGCTTGTAGATAAACAGAGCCCAGATAGAAAAAACGGCTGCGCACAGACCCATCACCACCAGTAAAGTTGCCAACAGCAACTGGATTGTAGTGCTTCTATTTCGCTGCAATTGCAAACTGACCTTTCAAAAGCTCAAAGCTCAAAGCTCAAACCTCCAACTTCCAATCTCCAATCTCCTACTTGGGCATGTCGCGCAGGGCAGCATAGGCTGGCCGGGGGCTCCAGTCGCCGCGCACGATGCCGAATTTAGCTTTTTCATTACCAGCTCCAGAAACGGGCCAGAAGTTCAGGTTCCACAAGAACATCGGCCCCACCCATCCCCAGTTCTTGGCCATCTGATAGGCTCTAACGATGTATTGCGCTTGCTCGGCCTCGGTGTTGTCAGCCGCGTAGCCGTAACCTGGATTTGGCCCCACGCCCATCCCATCCGTGGTGGCCCAGCCGAACTCGGTAGGCCAGAGCCTCTTGCCGCTGTCGCCGTACTTGACCATGACGTTGCGCGACCCCTCCATGGTGCCACGGAAAACCCAGCTATGGTGATGATTATCGGCGGGGCCACGGAACGTGGCCGTGGGATCGCTCCACGTTCGCCAATCGGCATCGGGAGGGACGTTGTAGCCGCTGGGATGCACTCCCACCGCATCGCAGTAATTCTTCAGGCCCGCCTGATACATCCGCTCCAGGTAAACCAGGTCATCAACGGCCCAGGGCGGGTTATCTCCACAGGGGGTCAACGCGCCGCTGACCACGATAGCGCCAGGGTCCCTGGCTTTGATGGCTCGGTAGGCGGCAGCCAGAAGCTGCACGTAGCGGCCCGCATCCAGGGGCTCGTTGCCCCACTCGTAGTGCAGGTTCTGCTCGTTCCAGATCTCGTAGGCCTGCACCCGGCCCTTGTAACGCTCGGCCATCGCCGCCAGGAAGTCGGCAAAGTCTTGAGGGTTGGCCGGCGGACCCTCAACGCTGAGATCAGTATTGCCCGGCCTGGCCCACTTCGGGGCCTTGACCACGCTGAGGAGGATCTTAAGGCCGGCCGCCTGGCAACTCTCCACCAGCCGGTCTATCTCCCCCCAGTGGTATTGGCCTTTGGCTGGCTCGTGATACTTCCACTCGATCTGCTGTTTGACCCAGCGGAAGCCCAGGTCCTTGACGGCGTTGACGATAGGCGTGTGGTCCTGATTAATGAAATGGGCCTGGATGCCGTAATCGAAACCGAGGCCCGTGGGTGCCTGGGGCTTGGGTTCGGGGGGCGATGTGGGCTTGGGGGTAGCAGTAGGCGCCGCTATGGGTGTGGGAGTGGGGGTAGGCGTTGGGGTGGGAGTAGGCGTTGGTGTGGGGGTGTGAGTGGGAGTTGGCGTCGGCGTTGGCGTGGGCGTGGGCGTAGGGGTGGGTTCAAGCACCTGCAGGTCAACGTCACCGCGATAGCTTACTGTGCGGCCTCCATCGGTAGAGATGGCCGCAGCAAAAGTGTAGTCGCCTGGCTCTCCAGCCGTCCATACGTAGCGAGGATCGCTCAGCGGCTTCATGATCTGGGATAGTTGGCCCGCTGCGTCTTGCACCGTCCAAATCAACGCGAACTCACTTTCCACCGCAGGCATTGTGAGTTCGCGGAAGTGACGCACGACCTTCCAAACCCTCTCGTCGTTCCCCTGATCGAGCAGATTGGCCACGGTTACGCCTCGCAGGTTGTACCGGGCTATCACTTCCAGTTTGTGGGCCATGCACTCCGCATTGCCCAGCCAGACCGTGTGTTGAGAGCCCCTCTCGTCGGTGTAGTTGAACCAATAAGTCTTAGTGGCCTGGTCGAAGTTAAGGCCGCCCGATTCCTCCAAAGCAGTCAGGGCCAGGATCACCTGTGCGCCGGGATCAATGGCCGGGTCCTCCGCCTCGACCGCGATCTGGACGAGGGGGGCCAGGGTTTCGATGTACGGCGCCCTGGTGATGGTATCGCCGACCTTTTCCAGGCTATAGGTGCAGATAAGCGGTTGGATCTTGTAACGATTTACCTCACCTACAGCCCAGTTCAGGAGAGATTCCATCCATCCCCCAGGAGCGTAAGCCTCAGGATCGGCAGGAACCGGGATCTTGAGGGCATCCACGGCCTGTCCCAGGGCGCGCCAGTCGTATGCGCCTGTGTCCCAGCCACCGCCGGCCCCTCGGCGGGGAGACTCGACCCACAAGGTCAGCGATTTCCCGTTCTGGTGCAGCCTCTCGGCCAGCTCGGCGACGAACAGGCTGAACACGTCCCTCAGCTCGACGTTGATTCCTCGGTAGTCCAGGTCAATTCCCTCGCAATCGCTACCGGTCGCCAACCAGGCGATGGTCACGAGATGCTTGCGCCGCAGTTCGGCGTTATGAAGCATGTTGTTGACAAGATCGTTCCTGATGCCACCCTCCTCGGTCCAATTGCGCAGGGTGGGCAAGATAGCAGGCGAGGCCATTTCACCCAAACTGCACAGGGATCCGAAGTCGCCGCTGATTCTGCCCTCGTCGCTCAGGTAGAGGCCTGGAGGATTTAGTTCTGCCAGGATTTTCCCTTCTTCAGGTAACATGGCTTCTTCACCAGATAGCGCGGTGGAAACGATTGGGGAAGCAGGTTTGGTCTGCATTACCGCCACCGAGGAGGGCACGGAGGACAAACGAGCCACGATCACATCGTCCTCGGCGACAACGTGGCTGGGAAGCCACCGCCACTCCTCGCCCGTCCAGGTGTAAAGATCGAGAGTGCGGTATGGCTCGGCGTCGTTGGGGATGGGCACGGTGAGGGTAGCGGCTGTGGGCATCTGCCCCCGCAGGGCAATCTGATAGAAGGGGCTTTTCATCTCCAGATGGGCAGGGACGGCTTCGGCCGCTTCCCCCAGCTCCTTCCCAGCCGAGCCCTGCAGGAAGTCGAGGCGGGGCACCAGGGTGAGCCTGACCTTGATCGAGCCCGACAGCGCGGCGGGAGGGATCTCCAGGCGGGTGCCGTCGGGATCATCCACCGACCAATTGTCTCGATTGATGGTGGTGTACCCGACCTCAAAGACACGATCCTTGAGCGAGATGGGCGGAAGAAACAAGGCCGCTAAAACTAACAAAGGGATCAGCACGAAGTTGATGGCTCGGCTGATCCACCTTCCCTTTGTCACTATTGAGATGGTATCTGACAAGGAACCTGGTTTATTTTTCATTGGGATTCTCTCTCCTCTCTAATCTGACACATCTGTCATTGCGAGCGGAGCGAAGCAATCTCCCGATCTCGCCGGGGGGATTGCTTCGTCGGCAAAAACCGCCTCCTCGCAATGACAGCAAGAAGTTTCTGTCCTTTAGAATGGCGGGGCACGCCATGGCCGACTCGCAATGACACCTGGCTGGTCTCCCACCACGACGGCTATTTTATCACAAGAGGGGCCTTTTGGCAAATAGGCACTCGCGAGACCCCGTTTGTGCAAAATGGAGTCTCCCTGTATAATAACTCCGCATCTCGATCCGATCATCCATGATCTCGTAGCGAGGAGGATACTTGGGCCATAGACGATTAGGATTTGTCAGCGTCATGATTATGGGCTTGCTGGTGAGCTGCGGGCCGAAAGAGGTTCCCATCAGCGAGGGGATAACGCCCAGGCCGACCAACACGGCTACGCTGGAGGTGGCTCCGCCTCCGCCAACTCCGACGACGGTTGAACCTTCCCCGACAGCGACGGGGCCCGAACCCTCACCGACAGTGATCCATGAACAGCCTCTGGCGGCCCTGGTGAACGGGCAGCCCATCCTCCTGGCCGACTACCAGAAAGAGACAGCCAGGTTCGAGGCGGCGATGGCGGGGCAGGGCTTCGATCTGGAGAGCGAAGATGGCAAGGCTATGCTGGCTCAGATGCGCCGCCAGGTTCTGGATTCGATGATCGAACGGGTGCTGATCGCGCAGGCCGCCGTCCGAGAAGGCGTGACCATCTCCGAAGATGAGCTGGAAGCAACCATCCAGGAGAGCATCGAGGAGGGAGGAGGCCAGGCGAGCTTCGAAGAATGGCTGCGAGCCAGCAACCTGACCTACGAGGATTTCAGAGAGGAGATCCGTTTTCAACTACTGGCCCTGGCTATCTTCGAGCGGATCACGGAATCCATCCCGACCACAGGCGCCCAGGTGCACGCTCGGCACATCCTGGTAGATACAGAAGAGGAAGCCCAGACCATCTTGACTCGACTGCAGGCGGGAGAGGACTTCGCGACCCTGGCCAGGCGGTTGTCTCAGGACCAGAACACTAAAGAAGCAGGGGGCGATTTAGGCTTCTTCCCCCGCGGGCTGTTGATCTCCCCCGAAGTCGAAGAGGCTGCCTTTGCTCTCCAGCCTGGCCAGATCAGCGGGGTGGTGCGAAGCCAGTTCGGCTATCACGTCGTCCAGGTCTTGGAAAGGGAGCCAGAGCGCCCTCTCCCATCGGAATTATTGAACGCCTTGAAGGAGCAGGCTTTCGCCCGTTGGATGCAGGAGCAGTGGGATAGTGCTACTATCGAGCGGTTCGTTGATTAAAAGAAGGTGCCAGGCACTTGCGAGTAGCCGACTGATTAGGAAGCTTGCCTGGCCTGGAGGCGCTTGGATCCATAAATGACCACTGAAAGTGCCTGGCACCTCAATGTTTACCTGGAGGGAAGATGCCTAAGATCGCTATCACTGGCAAGGGAGGGGTTGGGAAGACCACTCTAGCCAGTTTGCTGGCCTATATCTACGCCCGGCGAGGGCAGAGGGTGCTGGCCATAGACGCCGACCCCAACGCCAACCTGGCCTCGGCCCTGGGATTCCCCACGGTAGCGGCGGCCAGAATCACGCCCATCGCCGAGATGGAGGAGCTCATTTACGAGCGCACCGGGGCCAGGCCAGGGGAGTACGGCGGCTTCTTCAAGCTGAACCCCCGCGTGGGCGACATTCCGGAGCGCTTCTCGGCCGAATGGCGCGGCGTGAGGCTGCTGGTGATGGGCACCATCAAGGGCGGTGGCAGCGGCTGCGTCTGCCCTGAGAGCGCGCTGCTCAAGAATCTGGTAACCCATTTGCTTCTACAGCGCTCCGAGGTGATCATCCTGGACATGGAGGCCGGCATCGAGCATTTAGGGCGGGGCACGGCCGGGGCCGTTGACGCCATGATCGTCGTTGTCGAGCCGGGGCAGCGCAGCCTGCAGACGGCTCAAACCATCTCTCGTCTGGCTGCTGACATCGGCATTCAGGAAGTCTACGTCGTCGGCAACAAAGTGCGGGGCCAGGCCGACCGCGACTTCATCGCTGATAGTTTGCCCGGCTTCAAGATCCTGGGCTTCCTTTCCGAGAGTCCCCTGGCTATCGAGGCCGACCGCCGGGGGGTCTCGGTCTTCGACCTCGACCCGCAGATGGTAACAGAGGCCGAAGCCATCGCCGATGGGCTGTCT
>VGOG01000139.1 GCA_016875995.1 Chloroflexota bacterium | reverse complement strand
ACTGGCTCTACGCTCCAATTGTGCTCCTATCTCATGGGGTAAGGTAATGGTAATTGACATTTTGTCACCTCCGTTCTCAGACCGGGTTCTCCCGACATAGTGTAGACTCCCTCATCACCGGGAAGCCCGCCGGACACGCCAGGAGGCCAGCCTGGCCAGCAGGCGTTGCCACAGGGTCAGCTTGGGTGGCTCTGGCAGGTCAGATGCGGCCACGGGAGAAAGCTGCGCCAGGCCCTCGGCGATGGGGTGCATCACTTCTGCGGTGAACACACCCGTCGCCAGGCACTTGGGGTAAGGATGACCACACATTCTACTGACTATTGTATAGTATAGCAGATTTCCCCTCGTTTGGCAACAAAAAGCCACCTGCACTGACTGCGCAGGTGGCTTCTTGGATTCGCTATGAAGCACTTGTATTTGATCAACCGGACAACATACGAGCCTCGCCGAATCATCAAGCAGGTTGAAATTCGGGAATACGCAGCACCTTGGCCTGCACCGATTCCATAATCGAATCCCGAATGAAGCGGCTGGCCTCCAAAATCTCGATGCCGATCATTTCACCTTGGTCGTTCAACTCAACCGTGATGTTGGGGCCAAGTTCGACACTCCCTGCTTCTGGTTCATCCGAAATTGCCAGATGCAATACATCCTCTTTCTCAAAGTACATCATGCGTGTCTTACTCATTGATAAACCTCGCGGCCGAAGACCTCGGGAGGGTACATCTCGGAGGAGCTTTCGATGAATCTGGGACTACTTTTGACAAATCTACTAATCGTGCTATAATATCAACTGAGCGGCATCGTAAAGCCTGGTGACCCTGGCCACTCGGAGAGTGGACCTAGCTGGCGCTGAAATGCGCCGGGAGAGACTGAAATCGGGGCCCAGGGTGAGCCGCTTTTTCATTTTTTCATTTCTACCACAGCCGACGACTGATAACCTCTTCAACGACCACTTTGTCGGCGATGATCTCATAGAAACGGCTATCCCCCCGCTCATACTTCTGAAAGAAGGCCCAGGCGACGTAGTCAGTCGCTTGTAGCTCCTTGCAAGCTATTGAATCCTCCTGGCGGATGATGACCACCTCCTGGTGCAGGTCCGCCATCCCCTCCCGAATCGCTTTCTCCAACTCATAGCGCAGTCGCTTCGCTGTGTAGCGCCTGTCCAGGCAGACATCAATCCGTGGCCACCTGGCTACGGCGTGCCTGACGGCCAGGATGACGGCCTCTCGGTAAATCTCCTCCGGATCCTTAGGAGGATGGGCAATGTTCTGCTTGTCTACAACGACTGCTATGATCGTCACGGACTCCTGTGCAATGGCTTGCAATAGCCGCTTGACGACAACCTCTCTTGAGGCATCAGCCTTCATTTCTCCGCAGGCCAGACTTGTTCCATACTTTTTGAGAGCCCGCTTCACATGTAATTCAAGCGGTCTGGGTCTTGTCATGCTTAGCAGATTGGGTAGTGCCAACTCGTAACGCTATTCGCCGCTGGTCACGGTGAACTTCCCCCCATCGCTGCGACCGAAGACCTCAGGAAAGTACATCTCGTAGGCGTTGGCGGGCATGACCAGGAACTGGCCCGGCACGCTGGCCCGCATGAGGTAGGTGTACTCGTACGTCCCCTTGGGCAGGTAGGTGGCGAAGAGGACGACTTTCTCGTCCCGCATCTCGGTGTGGCTGAACCACCACCAGCCCCACTCCTCGCCAACCCGCCTCAGCTCAGGAGGCTGACCCACTACGCTGGTGGTCTTGAGGCTGACGTCCACGCCCTCACAACCGGCCGGCAAAGGATCCTCCACCACCAGGTAGTGCAGGCTGCTGGGGGCGATGATGGTCAGCTTGACCTGGATCACGTCGCCCACTTTCGCCCCGTCCACGAAGCGCTCCGGGTCTTCAACGGGCGAGTACTGCCGGGCCACGATGATGCCGCGGTTCAAAGCCTTCACGTCCTCCACCGGCAGGAAGTAACGCAGGTAGATGGAATAGTAGAGCCGACCTTTGCCCGCAGGCTCCGCACGCTCGATGAGCAGGCGATTGGCCTCATCTTTCAACAGCTCGGCCACTTCCACCTGAAGCTTGCGCGTCTCACCCACGTCCGCTGTGGTCACCCGGCCCTCGCCCAGCTTCTCATAGTTGAGGCTGACCCGATAGGCATAGTCGGCCTCCAACTCCCCGCTGGCCACCATCCAGTCGGTCAGGGCAATGAGCGACCAGGCCGTCTCCTGGGTGGATAGCCAGTGGCCCTCCTTGCGAGCCACCATCAGCCAGCGCACCACGTTGGGAGCGAGACCCCCACCCCCAGCCCCTCCCCCGCCCGGCAGGGGAGGGGAGAGCCGCGCCAGGGCCGCCAGTACGATGGCCGTGGAACGGGTGTCGGTGTTCATCGTCCAGGAGTCCACCGTCTCCTCCTCCCAGTGGGCGCCGGTGGCGCTGAGCACGGCGGCACTGGTTAGATCGCTGATGATGGTGTCCACCCTCTCCCGCTGCTCCGGGGCCAGGAGGCCCAGGGCCATAGCCAGATATGCTTTGCCGTAGTTGCCCAGCATCTCGCGCCGCTCGTAGAGGGCCACGCTGCGGCCCAGGTCGCCCTTGCCGTACTCGGCCAGGACGTAGAGGACGAAGGCCTGGGTGTTGGCTTCATAGGGTTGCTTCAACTCCGCCGGACGCTTCAGGCTGCCACGCAGGAACCTGGCGGCGCGATCCATCACCTCCTGATCCACCGCAAAGTCGGCTCGCCTGGCCTCGTTGAGGCCCAGGAGGACGTAGGCGGTGAGGAAGGCATCGCTCTTGTCGGCCAGCCACCAGCCCCAGCCGCCGTCGTAGTGCTGCTGGGTGTAGATGCGCTGCAGGGCCACGCTCACCTGCTGGGTGAGACCTGACAGGTTTTGGAAACCTGTCAGGTCTACGATGCCTAGCTTCCTCAGGGCGCGGTAGGTCATCACGTTGGGCAGGAAGCGGCTCACCACCTGCTCGATGCACTCGTAGGGGTAGTGCTCCAGGTACTTCAGGCCGTCGCGCATCCCCGCCGCCAGCGAGGGATCCAACTGCACCGTCAGCCCGCCCTGGGTGGGATCGTGGCGCTCGGGCAGGTAGATGACCTCCAGCCGCTGCCCCGCCTCGTCCAGCGTGCCCGCCGTGGCCACCACCTCAGGCGTGGAGTAGTGATAGACGGGCAGGGTGATCTCCACCGCGTCGGACAGGCCGCCGCCCTGGGCAGCGAACAGCAGCGCCCCCCCTCTTTCCCCCCCAACTTTGGGGGGGAGGACCGTCACCAGCCAGCTCACCTTCTGCTTGCCGTGAGCTGGCACCTCCACTCGCTGAGCGCCACCCTGGATCTCTAACCCCTTGGCTGAGAGCGACACCTCCACCTGGAGGGCCTGGTCGGTGTTGTTGTGGACCACGGCCGAGAGCGTCGCTTTGTCGCCGATGACGAAGAAACGAGGGGCGACGGGCCTGATCAAAAGGTCCAGGGTGCTGATCACGTCACTCTTAGACTCCCCCACCTCGGTGGCGGCGGTGATGCCCTTGACGCCCAATCGCCAGGTGGTCAGGTTGTCGGGCAGTTTCACCGCAACCTGGGCCCGACCATCCTCGTCGGTGCGTACCGTTGGGTTCCAGTAGGCAGTCTCGGGGAACTCCCGCCGCACCATACCCACCGCCGCCTCCAAAGCTCCGTCCCCTCCCTTGGCCCTCTGGGCGATGAGCAAGTTTTGCTGATCCACCGAGATGGCCAGGCTGGTCGCCGTCTGCACCCCCACCCCACGCTGGCCGTAGAAGTGCTCCACCAGGGTGGGAACGGCCTCTTCGGCCAGAGCCAGCACCGACAGGTCAACCAGGGCCAGCGACAGCTCGGCCTTAACCCCCTTCCCTCGATAATCCGTCGCCCGGATGTCGTAGGTCACTGTCTCCCGTGGGCCGTAGTGGCCCTCTTTGTCCGGGGTGATGGTGATCTGTAGCTCCTTTTCCACCGTGGACACCGGCAGAGAGGCATAGCCCATCTTGAAAGAAGCCAGGGGGGTGGTTGCATCCTGACCCTTGACGATGACCACCGAGACGAAGACGTTGGGCGCGTGCTCGGAGAGGATGGGAACCTCGAGCAGCTCGCTGTTGCTCCGCGGGGTGAGCAACTGATGGCTCAAGATGTGCCCGCGCTCGATGGTGAGAAGGGCCTTGACCCCCCCCTGGTAAGGTGAGGGGATGAGGATCTTGGCCACGTCGCCAGGCGTGTAGGACTTCTTGTCCGGGATCAGCTCGATGCGGTCGTGGCTCTCCCGCCGCCAGCTTATGTATTCGCGGCTGCTGACCCAGAGGTAGGTGGCACTCCTGACCTCGTTCCCCCGCTGGTCGTGGCCCACGGCCACCACCTTGTAGCTTCCGCCCTTCTCAGGGACGAAGGCGGCCACGGCCTTCCCCTCGGCATCGGTGGTCACCGTGGTAGTCAGCACCGGCGTGTCCTCGACCTTGCTCGTCCAGTAGAACCTCCCGTCGTCGGCCTTCTCCTGGACGCTGTACCACTTGTGCTCGAAGAATGTTACCGTCAGGGGCACGTTGGGCACGGGCTGGCTCTCCCAGTCCACGGTGATGACGTCCACCTCTTGCTCCTGGCCCACTGTGCCCACCCAGGCCCTGGGGCTCAGGCCGATGTAGAACAGACCCTTGTGAACGACGACCTCCGTGCGGGAGCTGACCTGCTGGTCGTTGATGTCGGTAACAGAGGCCTCGATGGTGAACACCTGGCTCAGCTTTTTCAGGGAGATGTCGGCTGGCACCTTGAAGGTGAAGCGGCCCGCGGCGTCGGTCTCCCCCGTGCCCTGGGCGATCAGCTCGCCGAAGTAGCCGTAGTAGCGACCCCGCTCCTCCCATTCGTAATCCACGAAGTCGTAGTAGCCTTTGCCCCGCCAGGGGAAGAAGTAGTCGCGGCTGAGGACGCTCCATTGCACCTGGGCGTTGGCCACCGGCCCGCCGAAGTAGTAGGTGGCGGCCGCGCTCACGGCGATTTCGTCTCCATGTACGTAGGCATCTCGGTCGGCCTTCACATCCACCTGGAACTCCGGCCTCCGATACTCAGCCACCTGGAAACCGACTCCGAAGCCCTGATCGGCAAACTGAGCACCGATAAAGTAATAACCCAGGCTCGCTTCCTCGTCCAGGGTGAACTCGCCGTGTACGGTGCCCATGTCGCTGAGAGGCAGATCCTCCCGATAAACCTCCTTGCCCTGGTCGTCCGTGACGATCACCGGCAGGCTACCCCCCTCTTTCCCCCCCAGTGGGGGGGATGAAAGGGGGGTGGGCAGGCTGTAGCGGGCATCGTCGTCGCTGCGCAGGATGCCCTTGAAGCGCACCGTCTGGCCCGGCCGATAGATGGGCCGGTCGGTGTAGAAGTAGCCAGAGTAGGGCTCACTGAAAAACTGGGCCGGGATGTCGAACTCCCAGGGACTGATGCCCTGATTCCAGCGGTTGAGGGCCGCGGCAAAGTTTTCTCCCTCGCCGGCAAAGACGAAGAAGGGCTCCCACATATCCTGGCGCGGGAACTGGGCGCGGAAGACGCCGTCTTTATCCGTCCGCCCCTCCGCCAGGGTAGCAAACTCACTCTGCAGGCTCACCGGGAGGTTGGGGACGACCTGCCCGCTGGCCAGGTCGGTGGCCCAGACCAGGGCTTCCGTCTCCCCCTGTTTGAGGGTCAGGTTGAGGCGGGAGACCACCATGAGCTGGCGGGAGGGCTGCCAGTAAGTTACCTTCTTCAATTCAGGAGCGGCGACCTGCAGATAATAGAGGCCTGGGGCAAGGGCCCCTCCCCCTTCACTGGCTACTTTCGTGCTCAACATACCGGACTGGTTGAGGGGGGCGTCAACGGCCTCCGACCACTGGCGCACCAGAGCCTTCGGGTCGGGGCTGAACTTATCCCAATAGTCCCAGGACCGGCGGCCGTTGAGGCGGACGAAGTCCTCCCTATCCAGGCGGTAGAGGTTGAAATCCAGGCGGGAGACGTTGCGATAGGTCGCATAAACGATGGTCTCGGTGTAGGCGTTATAAGTGCCCACGTTGCCTGGGGCATTGAGGTAGGCCATGGGATCCAGGGCGCGAGTGGTGAAGCACACCACCTGATCCTGGCCCAAAGTGTTACCGTAGGGGTCGGCTATCTTCGCCCCGAAGGTGACAGTATAGCTGGTAGAGGGCTGGACGTCGAAGGAGAAGTAGAAACTGTGGTCGTAGTCGCTCCAGTAGGTGTAGACCTCGGTGGGCTTGGGGATGATGATCGTGTTGGGCGTGATGGTGGTCCAGTCCATTGGCCCGGCAAAGGTGACGTTCATCCCACCCCAGGGATCCGCTTCCAGATCGCCGTCGGCGGGACGGGTGCTGACGATGCGTGGGTAAGGGACGATGGTGAAGCGCCAGGAGTAGGGCTCAGCGATGCGTCCCTCTCCTCTGGCCGCCTTTGCTCCTGCCTGCAAGGTCGCCACGTAGCCGGTCTCCAGTGTCAGAGGTGCGGCGGGCACGAAGGCCATGGTCTTCTCCGCCCAGCGGAAACGGCCCTGGACAGCCGCCCCGGTCTGCGCCACCAGTGAGAACCGCTCCTCGACCGAAGCGTGGTCCATGAGCTGGTTGAAAGTGATGCTGATGGGTTGAGTGGGCGACACCTGGACCTCGCCATCGGCCGGCGCTGTCCAGACCACGGCCGGCATGGCCGTCGTGAAGTGCCAGACGTAGTCCTCGGTCAGGACGCCGCCGGTGGTATCCTCCAGCCCGGCGGCCACCCTGGCCTTGTAAGTTGTGGCTGGATCGAAGCCCTCCTCAGGGCGGAAGGTGTAGATGGACGTATTGAGCCACTGGCCCTGGCCCGTCACTGGGGGGACGAAGGTCAGCGGTTGGGGCAGGCCCACCTGCTCCCCCCCACTTGGGGGGGCCAGGGGGGCGGTGAGGGGCACCACGGGGCGGTTGAACATCACCGTGACCAGGGCATCGGTGGCCACCTCGGTGGCGTTGGGAGCGGGCTGCACCTCGGTCACCTCCAGGTGGCCCACCGTGCTGAAGCGGAAGCTGAAGGTCTGCCGCAGGGTCAGGCCCACGGCGCTCCTGGCCACCTCGGCCACGATCACCTGGTAGCTCTCCCCCCGCCCGAAAGGAACCGTCGGAGCGAAAGCCAGGGTGGTGTCGTTGGGCCAGCGGAAGCTCCCCGCCACAGGCGGTTGGATCTCGAATGCCCTCTCCGTCGAGAGCCGATCCATCGGCTGGTCGAAGACGACGACCACCGGGGCCGTCAGGCCCTGTTCCTCGCCGGGGGCTGGCATTCGCCGCAGCACCTGCGGTGTTATGGGGGGCAAGGGTGTAGGCGTCGGTGGTGGCGTGGGTGTCGGCGCAGGCGTGGCCGTTGGTGTAGGCGTTCTCTCAGCGCAAGCGCTCAGGAATCCGCCAATCACCATGGCGCAGATAAGCAAAGTAGCGATAGGGGGGTAATAATTTTTCATAGTGGCACCTCTTCAATGGGCTTGGATATTAGATATTGGGTATTGAATCTCCGGGAAGACGCTGTAACGCCTCACTTGGTTCCTGAGGCGTTAGCAAGCAAGCCTATTATACTTCAGTTCACCTTATCTGGCAACTAGCCAATAGCCAGCTATTCAGTTTTCCAGGCAGGGTGTTTGGCTCATTATCGGATCCGGTCCAGATTCTCCCAACCCTACGGTGATGGGACTGACTCTCCGAGCGAAAGGCGGGCGAGTGTGGACACCAAAAGCCATTCTTGGGCTTTTGGCGAGCTTGCTAGAATGGGTATTGTGTGATAGAATTTAGGTGAGCCACAACGAGGAGGAAAGAGTGGAGTGATGACGACAAACTTGTGCACTGCTGAAAGCGGAAAGGAGGAAACCCCTATGGAATTCACAGTCATTCTCGAAGAGTGTGAGGAGGGCGGATATACGGTTACCTGCCCTGCCTTGCCTGGCTGTGTCACTGAAGGCGATACCTATGAGGAAGCTCTGCAGAACGCCAAGGAAGCAATCGCAGGGTATTTGGAAGCGATGGAAAAACAAGCACGGATGACCCCTTCCCCTGCCACGGTCCAATATGCAAAGGTGGCGGTGTAATGCCTCGTCTGCCAAGGGTGAGCGGGAAGCAAGTCATCAGGGCTCTCCGAAAGAAGGAATACGAAGTATTCAATATCCGAGGCAGCCACCACTATTTGCATCGCTGGGAAGGCGACAGATGGAGCCCCATCGTGACTGTCCCTGTTCACGGCAATAAGATCCTGAAACTGACTTCAGGCTGTTAGACCTGCAAAAACGGCTCGCACACGCCCAGGGGAACGTGAAGAGGTTCGAAGCCAAGTATGGCACAACGCTCGACGTGTTGGAGAGCAAGGGGTTGCCAGAGGATGCTGACTACGAAATGCACGAGGACTACATAGAATGGCACTACTGGGCAAGGGTATGTGAGAAAACGCAAGACACGCTCGATGTGTTGATGAGCATCTCAACGTGGCATGAGTTGGGGCGATAATGCGGACAAGGGTGCTCGACATCTACGCCAAGTACGGCGAGTACATCAAGGCAATCGTCCCACTCAAGATCGAAGCGGCGAGAGAACAGGCAGCCTTCTTTCGAGACCTGCTTGGAAGATGTGATGAAAGTGATAGTATCAGCATTGTCCACATAGCGCGGTTACGATGGCGAAGCAAGAGAGGGGCTGGTCAACACATGGCCAGCCCCTCCTGATTTCTCAAAGAATTACGGGAGACGGGCGGAGATCTCAGATTTCTTGCAAAGTGGCCTTGCCCCTGTCGGTATCGTACAAAACGTAGGTAGAGCGGCCGAAGCGGCCCATGACCTCGCCGGGATTGATGAGCAGGGTATCTCCCACCCGCTCCTCGGCAACACGGTGAGTGTGGCCAAAGCAGACCAGATCGTAGCGGTCGCCAGCGGCCAGGCCGGCGGCGATGGCGGGGTAGTGGGTGACAGCGATTTTTCTGCCACCCAGCTCCAGCTCGGCGAACTCCCCGTGCAGGGTCACGTTGCCGGCCTGGGTTGCCACCCGGAAGAGAAAGAGCTTGTCCCCGTCGTTGTTGCCGAAGACGACGTGGACAGGGCCGGGGAAGCCGTCGGCGATCTGCGCCAGGGTGAACGGGGCGCAGAAGTCGCCGCAGAAGATCAGCTCTTCGGCTTCTCCCAGCTCGTTCAAAACCTCCTCCAGTTTCCAGATGTTGTCGTGGATGTCTGAGAGTATGGCGATAAGCATGTTCAACGCTCCTTTCTTGAGAATCTTTGCCGGAACGTATTGCGTAGTGCGTAGTGCGTAAACGGAATACGAAATACGCAACACGTTCTCACCTGCACCAGCAAGCGAAATTACTCCCTACCTTGCCAGGCCATCGAGCTACAGTTTGATGAACCTCTTTTGCAAAGCAGTTCAAAATCTGCTATACTAAGCCCATCACCGCAGGGGAGGGGGAAAATGAAATTCAAAATCCAAAGTTCAAAGCTCAAAATTCGCAATTCGCCATTCGCAATTCGCAATTCCAGCGTAGCCATGCTTCTGCTAACTGTAGCAGCTACGATCATTGCCTTGGCCACGCTATCGAATCGAGCCGAGGGCTCCTACAACTTGCTCGTGAACCCCGGCTTCGAGGGTGGGTACAGCTACAGGCCAGACCCCTACGAACCCTGGAAGGGCCCCCAGGGCGAATTGACCATCGCCAATGGCTGGGAGCTATGGTATGATAACCGTGATCAGTGCAGGCAGGGCCTCTGCTGTTACAACTTTCGGCCCGAATACAAGCCTGAGGATGGATACATCTTCACTGATCCTCAGCGCGTCCGATCGGGCCGCTACGCTCAGAAGATGTTCACTTTGTTCTCCACTCACACGGCGGGCCTCTATCAGCGCGTGAGCGTGCCGAAGGGCAGCCAGGTGGAGTTCTCCATATGGGTGGTGGTGTGGTCCAGCTCGGTGTCCGACCCCCATCACTCCACCCTTCCTGGAAAATACTGGTTGTCGGTGGGCATAGACCCCTACGGCGGCGTTGATCCCTACTCGGATCAGATCATCTGGAGCGAGAGGACCGAGCACTACGACGAGCACGTACAGCTTTCGGTGGCGGCGGTAACTCAGGCTGACCACGTGACCGTGTTCACCAGAGCCGCCCCGGAATGGTGCGTTAAGCACAACGATTCCTACTGGGACGACGCCCGCCTCGTCATCCCCCTCCCGACCAGGGTGTTCCTGCCCCTGGTCCTCAAGTATCCAACGCCGACTCCAACAGCTACCAGCACAGTAACACCCACGCCAACCGAGACACAAACATCAACGCCGACCAGCACTCTCGTGCCTACTAACACATCCACCAACACACCAACACCAACGGCTACAGCGACCCCCACGGCCACACCCACGGAGACCCCCACGGCCACGCCCACCACGGCTCTACCCGACCTGAGGGCATCGAGCAAGTCGGCTGATCGCACTACCATAGACTACTTCCAGCCGGTCTTTTACACCATCGAACTGCACAACAGCGGGCCGGGCGTGGCCACCAGCGTCCGTATCACCGATACAGTGCCCTCGCGGTTGACTTACCTCGATGGCACTGTGACCGGGGACGCTGTCTATGATCCGGAAACGGATGCCATCACCTGGGCCGGCTCACTGGCCAGTGGAGAAACACACACCATCACCTTCGGCTGCAGCGGACCCGCACCGCCCATCCCGCATAACAGCCCCATCATCAACCAGGTGGTGATAGACGATGGGGTGCATGCTCCCTTCATTAAGTTTGTCACCATCCTCGCCAATCCCTGGCCAACGGCCACGCCGACAGCCACACCTACGACAACTTCCACGCCCACGCCTACGACAACTTCCACGCCCACGCCGACAGCCACATCTACACCGGGCGGGTGAGGATCATGTTAGAGGTGGTTCACCTCTCTCAACCTCTGATGTCATTGCGAGTTTTCCATGGCGCATCGCGCCATCCGTAGGGGACAGAAACCACCGCCCATCCTGTCATTGCGAAGGCGCGGGGTTTGCGCCTGAAGCAATCTCCAGCTTGCGACGTAGGGGATTGCTTCGCTTCGCTCGCAATGACA
>VGOG01000138.1 GCA_016875995.1 Chloroflexota bacterium | reverse complement strand
TGCTTCTCCCCCAGGTCGGGCTCTTTGAAATAGGCCTGCTTCTCGGTCTGGATGCGGTCAATCAGTTGGCGGGCTACGGCGTCGTCGGCCAACTGGTCCAGTTGCACGGGCTCGCCAAACAACCGCTCGATCAGGCTGTCGCCCACCCGCACGCGATAGCTGAGGTTGGGCAACGTGGGCACGGCCTCGCCTGCCTCTCGCTCGTAGTCCACCATCAGGCTCAGCCACAAGCGCAGCTCGCAGATGCGCACCGCCTCGGGCTGGATGTCCACCCCGTACAGGTTGCGCTCGATGAAGCCCCGCTTGAGGTCGTAGTCGTAGTTGCGCCGCTGCACCCGCGCCTGGCCATACAACCGCACGTCCAGCAGCCTGGTCAGGGCCACCATCTCGTACAGCATCCCCACCAGGAAGGCGCCCGACCCCACGGCGGGATCGAGCACCCGCGCTCCCTCCACCAGCCCTTGCAACAGGCGGGCCTGCGGCTCGGTGATCATCTCGCTCAGCGCCGCCAGCTCTTCGGGCGTCAACTGCTCCGCCGGGCCGACGTCCATCAGCGCTTCCAGGCGGGCTGGATCGAGGCCGCTCTCGGCGGCCAGGTACTCCTTCAGGGCCTGGCGACACATGAAGTGGACGATGACGCGGGGGGTATAATAGGAGCCGGTGGCCTTGCGGCGGTCTTCGCCCCGCTCCAGGCCCAGCACCAGGTTCTCGAAGATCTGCCCCAGCATCTCCGGGTCAATGGCCACCTCCACGTCCAGCGGGGTGTCCTCGCGCACGGTGAAGTTGTAGCGCTCCAACAGGTCATCGAAGGCCTGGCGGAAGGCGTCGTTGCTCACCACCAGTTGATCGGCCAGGGACACGTCGGCGGGCACCTCGAACAGGCCACCGTTGAGGAAGGGGACGTCGCCCAGGCCGGGGAAAGTCTCACCCTCGTTGGACAGGGCCACAAACAGGGGGAAGAGGAAGTCGTCGTAGAAGCCGGTGCTGTCTGGATCGGCGCGGTAGTGGGCCTGGAAGTGGTGGTAGAGATAATCGAGCTGATTGTTCAGCCAGCCTTTCTTCTGGATGAAGTACAGGAACAGGAGGCGGTCGAGGAGCACCTGGGCCTCGATCTCGGCCTGGCAGTGGGGGTTGCGGCGGGCGATGTCCCTGCACAGCGCGTCGAACACCCCCACGTAGTCGCGGTAGAACTGGTGAGTGACCTCCTCGACGTCGAAAGCCCGGTCGTGGAGGCTCTGGAGCTCCAGCGCGCTGGCCTCGGGGGCAGGCACGGCCAGCAGGGCCACGCGCTGGGCGGCAGTGTGCAGCCGCTCCGTCGGCCCGACGTGGATGCGGCGGATGGTGCGGCGGCGCGCCCCGTCCCCAGCCACGTATTTGACGTTCACGAAATCCCACAGGGTCAGGTCGCGGTTGGCGAAGACGAACAAAGCGTAGGGGTGCAGCTTGTGCAGAGTGTGCTCAACGATGGGCCGCTCGACGGTGCGGGCCAGGTCGTCGGTGGTGAGGTGGGTGTAGACCACGCGGAAGTCGCGGTGCCGGGCCAGGTAGATGGGGGGCGCGGCGTTGCGGCTCACCAGGCTTTGCACGCCGTCGGGCCAGTCGCGGGTGGGCAGGGGCAGCTCGTCAGCGTACCCGTAGCCCAGGGCGTCGAACAGCTCCAGGGCAGCGTCGAGGGAGCGACGGCGGGGAAGTTCGGTCAGGTGATCGTAGATGATTTCAGGAGCAATCGGCATAGGCAGGCTCCTTGAAGACTACTGGCGAAGTGCGGCATCGCAAAAGGCGGCCAGACGAAAATGGGGCTGGCAAACGGCCTGGCACTGACGAGAGGCACCAAAGCCGCCCCGATTTGCCCCGGAAGCGGCTTTGTGCTAGAATTATCCCCGCCTCTCCTGGGCCATTCAGGAGTAGGTTGGGATTACCAGAGCCGTAACTCTGTAATCCCTTTTCTGTTTGGCTAAATAAGTATATCACACTTCACCCCGTTTGGCAATAGGCAAAAAGCCACCTGTGCGGTTCACGCAGGTGGCTTCTCTTTTCGGTGGGAGGGTTATGATTCAGGATACAATCTCAGCCGTTACTGAGCTGGCTTATCCCTGTCTCATCGCGTTGCCCTTGCCTTTTCGCGACTTCTTGAGTATAATCGGTGCTGTGAGGGCGACAGGCTTGTGCTTATTGGTCGCTTATATCGCGTAGGGCATCGAAGACGAGCCGCGCTGTGAAAGCGATGGATTCGACATGAACGGAGCCATTTCCGGTTCAGCGTTTAGAAGCCCATTGGCCGCTTGCCAAAATTGCCGCTTTGTGCTATAGTTATGCCCGTCGTCACGCGAGGGCAACCGCAAGGGATTGCCCCTACCATAAAGAGAGGAGGCACATCATCGCTGACATGCGCAATTACGAGTTTACCTTCATCGCTCACCCCAACGTCGAAGATGAAGGGCTAGCAGGAGTCACGGAGAAGGTCAGCCAGTTCATCACTGAAGGCGGCGGCCAGGTGACCAGTGTAGACCATTGGGGCAGGCGCCGCCTGGCGCATCCGATTCAAAGGCAGAAGGAAGGATATTACGTGTTGATGCAAGTTCAACTGGATCCCGCGTCTATCGGCGAACTGGAGCGGAAGTTGAAGCTCACCGAGGAAGTCATTCGCCATTTGCTGGTACAAGCTGAGGGCTAATAAATTGAGGAAAGGGCGAAAAGATGTCAAGGGGTTTAAACAAGGTGATGATCATCGGCAAACTGGGGCGAAACCCAGAGATGCGCTATACGCCGAGTGGTAAAGCGGTGACCTCTTTCAGTGTGGCTACGAACCGCAGTTGGGTCAACGCCGAAGGCGAGCACCGCGAGGACACCGAGTGGTTCAACGTCGTAGCCTGGGGCAACCTGGCCGAAATATGCAAACAGTATCTAACCACAGGCCAACAGGTCTATGTTGAAGGCCGCCTGCAGACCCGTGTTTGGGAGGATGAGAGCGGGAAGAAGCATTACCGCACTGAATTGGTCGCCAATGAGATGATTATGCTGGGAGAGCGGAGGGGCACCGAGGGTGCTGAAGAGACGCGGGAAAGAGGAGCTGGATTCGAAAGCAGCGAGTTTCCTTTTTAACCGGCCATCAAAAGAAACCGGGTTTTTCCCTGAAAAGGTGGGGTTCTGGCCAGCGAACGTGACTGGAACAATCATTTCTCTCTGCTTTTGGTGGCAAAAAACCTGGTTTCGGAAGGAATTTAACATTGGGAGGTAATATTGTCAAACGAAGAATATATGACCGATGAAGAGATGATATATGGCGCTAGGAGTCAGAGACCTCGTCGTGATCAGAAACAGAGGTTCATCCCTCGTCGCAAGGTATGCACCTTTTGCACAGAAAAAGCTGAGGTCATAGACTATAAGCGTCCCGAACTGCTGCGCCGCTTTCTCACTGATCGAGGCAAGATCAAGCCTCGCCGTCGGACGGGAACCTGTGCCAAGCACCAGCGGCGTTTGGCCGTGGCTATCAAGCGGGCCAGACACCTGGCCCTTCTGCCCCACGTTGCTGAACACCTTCGGCGCTACAGTTAAGCGGGATGAGAGTGATGGCCAAGAAGAAAAAGAAGGATAAGGAACTTACGAAAAAGGGAATAAGGCTCGGCAAGAAAGCCCAACGACAAAAGCAGATGATCCTCATTGGTACAGCCGTCGTTACCATCGTAGTAGTGGGTTTGCTCATCTTTGGCTATTATCAAGAATACCTGGTCAAGCCAACCGAGCCCGTGGCCATGGTGGGCGAAGTACCTATCCGCGCAGATACATTCCAGAAGATAGTGCGGTACTATCGCTCTAACCTCAAGAATCAGTTGGCTATGTTGCAAAACCAGCTAGCCGGCCTGGATCCAGACGACGCGAGCAACCAATTCATCTTTCAGTACTATCAGCAGCAAATCGAACAACTGCAGACTCAGTTATCAGACCCGCAAACGCTGGGCCAACAAGCACTGGATGACCTCATTGACGACGAGTTGATCCGCCAGGAGGCGGCCAGGCGAGGGATAGTGGTCACGCCCGAAGAAGTGCAACTGGAGATAGAGACCCAATTCGGCTACGAGAGGACTCCCCCTACCCCCACCCCTACGCCCATCATCACCGCTACCCTGACTATCACGCCAACCCCTACCGTAGCGCCTATGACGCTGGATAAATTCCAGGAGCTGTACTCCACTACCCTGGAAGTATTGAAGGAACGGGCCGGCTTCTCTGAAGCGGATTTCCGCCATATCTTTGAGGCCGTGCTTTGGAGAGAGAAGCTGCAGGAGGCGATAGGCCGGGAAGTGCCCACCATCGCCGATCAGGTACACGTCCGCCAGATACAGGTGACGAACGAGGAGCAAGCACGGGCGATCCTGACCCTGCTTGATAAAGCGACTGATGAGGCGAGCGCCTTAGCTGCCCTCCTCCTGCTCGCCGATGAGAAAGTCAGGACGGTGGAAGAGATCAGAGCCGAGAAAGATCCCCAGGAGCTCTTAACCCAACTGAGAGAGCACGAGGACCACTTCGCCTTGCTAGCTCAGAACTTCTCCAAAGACACTGGCAACAAGGACAAAGGCGGCGACCTGGGATGGTTTTCCAAAGGCAGGATGGTGCCGGAGTTCGAGGAGGTAGCCTTCAGCACGCCGGCAGGTGAGATCAGCGGGCCAGTGGAGACCCAATTCGGCTGGCACGTCATCCTCGTTCAGGAAACGGCAGAGGAGCCAGAGCCCCAGGTGCGAGCCAGCCACATACTGGTGGATACCGAGGGGGAAGCCCAGGCGATCATGACCCTCCTGGAGGAGGACCTCGATGAGGATGTCGCCCTGTCCGCTCTGGATGCCCTCGTAGAAGCCGAGGTAGCCAGAGCCAGAGCGAAGGAAGAGGAAGCCCGGGAGTTCCTGGCCCAGTTGCAGGAGAGCGACGACCCCTTTGCCTTCCTGGCCGAGAATTTCTCCGCGGATTGGCAAAGCAAGGATAAAGGCGGTGACCTGGATTGGCTCCCCAGGGGGGAGATGACGCCAGAGCTCGAAGCGGCTGCTTTCAGCCTGGCGGTGGGGGAGATAAGCGAACCGATCTCGAACACCCTCGGCTATCACATCATCGAAGTCCTGGGGCACGAGGAGCGGGAGCTGACACCTGATATCCTGGAGCAACAGAGGAACCAGGCTTTCGAGGACTGGCTGGAGGAACAGCGGCAGTCGGAAGCAGTGCAGCGCTTTTCATATCTGGACAAAATGCCTCCCGATACAGACTGAGTCGCTGATAGACAAGCATAGGCCAGGCAATTTATGCCTGGCCTTCTTTGCTTTAGCTCCTAGCTCGCCTTGCGCCGGGCCTCGAAGACATTGGGCAGTCGTTCAATCTGGGCCAGGACACGGCTCAACTGGACAATGCTGCTGATCTCAAGGGTGGCCGTGATGACGGCGATATGATCTTTGGGATCGGTGACAGCGTTAGCAGAAGTTATGTTTATCCTCTCCCCCGCCGTGATCTCAGTGATATCCCTCATCAGCCCGGTACGATCATAGGCCAGAACCTGGATCATAACTGGGAACACTTGCTTGATGTCTTCTCCCCAGTCCACCTCGATGAGACGTTCCTTGTCCTCAAGGTAGAGGATATTGCGACAATCCTGACGATGAATGGTTATACCCCGTCCCCGAGTAACGTATCCCACCACCGGGTCGCCAGGCAAAGGGTGACAGCAGCCAGCCACCCTGGTTAGCAGATCGCCCACCCCCCTGACTCTAACTCCGGAAACTTCCACAGGTGGTGGAGCGGCTTCCGGCAGCTCCGGCTCCTCTTCTTCCTTCTCAACCTCTATCAACCTGGCGGCTATCTGTTGGGCGTTGATGTCGCCGTAGCCGATGGCCGCCAGGAGGTCTTCGACCTTATCGAATTTGAAGAGCGCGGCGATCTCCTCGTAGTTCCTTTGGTCGAGGCCCAGGCGTTTCAATTCCTTCTCCAGGAGCTGGCGTCCCTGAGTCACTGTCTCTGCCCGATCCTGCCGTCTGAACCATTGGCGGATCTTCTGTCGGGCTCTCGATGTCTTGATGTAGCCCAGGTGGGGATTGAGCCAATCGCGGCTGGGCTTGCCACGTTTGGCGGTTAGAATCTCCACCTGATCGCTGTTGTGCAGTTGGTAATCCAAAGAAACTATTTTACCGTTGACCTTAGCCCCCCGGCAGCGGTGACCGATGTCGGTGTGGATATGATAGGCGAAGTCTATGGGGGTGGAACCAGCCGGCAGGTCTATGATGTCACCTTTGGGGGTGAAGGTATAGATGCGATCGTACTGGAAGACGTCGCTTTTCAGCGCATCAATGAACTCCCAGGCATCGGTTACCTCCTGCCGCCAATCCATCAGTGAGCGCAGCCAGGCGATCTTGGCCTCAAAGGCGATGTCGCGCTTCGCGTGTTCCTTGTAACGCCAGTGAGCAGCTACGCCCAGCTCAGCTCGACGGTGCATCTCGTGGGTGCGGATCTGAATCTCCAGGGGCTTGCCATCGGGGCCAACAACGGCCGTATGGAGGGATTGGTACATATTATCCTTGGGGGTGGCTATGAAGTCATCGAACTCGCCGGCGATAGGCCGCCACAGGCTGTGCACGACTCCCAACACGGCGTAACACTCCCTGACGGTGTTAACGAGGATGCGTACACCCCGCACGTCGTGGATCTGATCGAAGGGCAGACCCTTGCGGTTCATTTTCTCATAGATAGAGTAGATGTGTTTGGGCCGTCCCGAAATCTCGGCTTCCAGGCCCTCTTTCTTAAGCCTGTTCTCCAGCATATTGATTATGCGTGCGATGCGCCGCTCTCGGCCGGCTCTCCGTTCATCGAGCAGGGCCGCAATCTCCCAATATCTCTGGGGATTCAGGTAGCGAAAACCCAGGTCCTCCAATTCCCACTTGATCTGCCAAATGCCAAGGCGATTGGCCAGGGGGGCGAATATCTCCAGGGTCTCCTCGGCGAGGCGCCGTTGTCGCTCGTCGGGAAGAGCATCCAGGGTGCGCATGTTGTGCAGACGGTCGGCCAGCTTGATCAACACTACCCGCACGTCATCCACCATAGCCAGGAACATCTTGCGCAGACTCTCGGCCTCCTCGTCCTGCAGATCCTTGCGGGTCATCTGGCTCAGTTTGCCTATCTGGCTCAGCTTCGTCACCCCGTCAACCAGCTTCGCTACCTCCTCGCCGAAGTCCTGCCGCAGATCCTCTACGTTGACAATAGAGTCCTCCGCCACATCGTGAAGGAGAGCCGCGGCAATGGTAGCGGGGTCCAGCCTCAAATCGGCCAGGATGTGGGCCACAGTCAAGGAATGTTGGATGTAGGGCTCGCCCGAAGCGCGCCTTTGCTGAGAATGAGCTACCTCAGCCAGTCGGTAGGCCCTCTCGATTAACTCCCGACCATCGGGAGAGAGGGTCTCTGGCATCTGTTGAAGCAAGCTCTCAAGGCTCGTGGTCTGTGCACGCATTTTACTGAGTCTATACGATGTCATTGCGAGCACAGCGAAGCAATCTCCCACCTTCAATTGCAAGCAACGATGGAGATTGCTTCGTCACTCCGTTCCTCGCAATGACGTATTGAGGTTATTTGCCCGATTCGGCTTTTTGTGGTAAAATCAAAGCAGGCTGTGGTGAGCGTAGCCGAGTGGTTTAAGGCACCTGGTTGTGGCCCAGGAGACCGTGGGTTCGAATCCCATCGCTCACCCTGGAGATCAAGTGAGGCAATGCCCATCTCAGTCTGAGATGGGCATTTCTCGTACGCCCTCGTTTATCACATCTCCCGCCGCCCCTCCAGAGCCCGGGCCAGGGTTATCTCGTCGGCGTACTCCAAATCTCCGCCTACCGGCAGCCCCCGCGCCAGATGGGTGACCCGCACGCCCAGGGGCACCAACTGGCGGTGCAGATACATGGCCGTAGCCTCGCCCTCCAGGCTGGGGTTGGTGGCCAGGATCACCTCCTCGACAGACGCGGCCCGCAGGCGGTTGATCAACTCGCCGATCCTCAAGTCTTCCGGGCCGATGCCCTCCATCGGCGAGATGGCCCCGTGCAGGACGTGGTAGAGCCCCCTGTACTCCCGTGTCCGCTCGATGGCCAGCACGTCCAGGGGCTCCTCCACCACGCAAATCAGGGAACGATCGCGCTCCTCATCTCGACAGATGGGGCAGGGACTCTCCTCAGTGAGGTTAAAGCAAATAGAACAAAAAGTGATGCGCTCCCTCAACTGACGCAGAGCTTCGGCCAGGGACGCCGCCTGCTCCGCGGGGGATCTGAGCAAGAAAAAGGTCAGGCGCGAGGCCGTCTTGGGACCAATGCCCGGTAACCGGCTGAATTCCTCGATCAGCCTGGCTACGGGCTCAGGGGCGATTTGCATGTCTAGTTACTCCTTCTTAAACCCTGAGGGTCTGCGAGACCCTCAGGGTTTCACTTACTCACATCAAACCGGGGATGCGCAGCCCACCGGTCAAAGCACCCAACTGCTCAGCAGCCAACTCCTGGGATCTCTGGAGGGCCTCGTTCACGGCCGCCGTGACCAGGTCCTCCAGCATCGCCACGTCATCGGCATCCACCACCTCAGGAGCGATGGAGATGGACTGAACCCTCTGCTGGCCCGTCATCACCACGGTAATGGCCCCGCCTCCGGCGGTCACGGTGATGGTCTCCTCGCTCAAAGCCTCTTGAGTTTTGAGCATCTCCTCCTGGAGCTTCTGGACCTGCCGCATCACGTCCATCTGCCCGCCCCGGGGCTGAAATCTTTTTCCCTTCTTGCTCACGTTACGTATCTCCTTGCCATCTCAGGCTTCACTGCACATCCACGACCTGAGCCCCATATTTGCTCACCGCCTCCTGGATGAGGGGATCTTCGGCGAGGGACGAGTATCTGTCCCTGGACATCTCCTTTTTCGCGCCGCTGTCTTGTTGCGGCCTCTGGACTGGCTCTTGAACTGGTCGTGTTTGTCGCTCGCCCTTGGGCGAGAGCACACAGCGGATGCGACACGACCCCTCCACCACCTGGCTGACGACACTCTCCACCAGGGCCTTGTTCTGGGGTTCCTCGATCTTTTCCTTGTGAAAAGGATAGTGGAAGCCAAGCACGACCTCCTGACCGTCCACGTTCAAGGGCTGGCAAGATTTGAGCAGGGCCTCAACGGAACGGTTCCTGAGCTTTGTTTCGCTGAGGATACGACCCCATTGGCTATTGACGGTAGCCAGGGTTAACTTCAGCCCTGGGGAGGCAGCTCTCGACTCCCCCTCGGCCTTCTCCTTGACCGACCTGGCCGATTCACCGGCCGGAGTCAATCGAGGGGCAGAGGCCACCCTTGTCTCTGCGGAGGTCTGGGGAGCGGTTCCAGAACCAGGGCCAGTCACTGGCGGAGGGGCTTTCTCCTCTTCATCCAGGGTGGCATCCACGAAGGCCAGTTCCAGGGGCAACTGCGACTGGGTGCTGGCTTTGAGGTCCAGGCCGGCCTGATTAAATAGCCTGACTGCCTTGATCAGCTCCCTGATGGAGAGTTGCGCCACCTGGCCCTTCATCTCCTGCAGGACTTCGGGCGTGACGTGCACCAGGCTCGATTCGTCGCCGACCTTGATCAGGAGCAACTCCCGCAAGTACTCCACCACCTGGCGGTTGAACTGGCGGGGGTCAACGCCTTCACCGCTAACCCGATTGATTACGTCGAGGCCCTTAGCCACGTCGCGGGCCACCAGTTGATCCACCAATTCTCTCACTGCCTGGGAAGGGACAGTGCCCAGCACCGACTGCACCTGGGCCAGAGTGATCTCCTCACCGCCGTAAGACATCAACTGATCCAACAGGCTCTCCGCATCGCGCAAGCTTCCCGTCGCGCTGCGAGCGATGAGCTCCAATGCCGCTGGTTCCACGGCCAGACCTTCTTGATCAGCGATGTGCTTCAGGTGACCAATGATGTCCTGGAGGGGAATACGTCTAAAGTCGAAGCGCTGACAGCGGGAGAGGATAGTGGATGGGATCTTGTGAGGCTCGGTGGTGACCAGCACGAAGATCACGTGAGGGGGCGGTTCTTCCAGCGTTTTCAGCAGGGCGTTGAAGGCTGGCTCGGTCAGCATGTGGGCCTCGTCGAGGATGTAGATCTTATAGCGAGCCTCGTTAGGGCGAAAAGCCACCTTCTCCCTGATGCCCCGCACCTCGTCAATCCCTCGGTTGGATGCGGCGTCTATCTCGATGAGGTCCAACAGCCGCCCCTCGCTGATCGCCTGACAGATGCGGCACTGGTTACAGGGCTTATTCTCATCGGTGGACAAACAGTTAACTGCTTTGGCCAGGAGTCGCCCCATCGAGGTCTTGCCCGTGCCTCGAGGTCCGGTAAAGAGATAGGCATGACTGATGCGCCCGGCTGGCAGGGCGTTCTGGAGAGTATGAGTCACGTGCCCCTGGCCGACCACCTCGTCGAAAGTCTGGGGGCGCCACTTGCGGTAGAGTGCCTGAGCAGCCATAAAAACCTCCTCCTGAGTCCTGCCCATAGTTTATCACCAATAGCCAATTTGCGCAAGCCCAATGGCAAAAAAGGTCACCGATTTGCCTTGTTATCAATACCCTGGTATAATTAATAAGTGGAAAAACCCGTTGGAGTGCAGACGCCAGTCTGCCTTTACAAGGCCCGAAGCAGGTCTGCGCCTGCACTCCGGAAACTGTCTAATAAGGAGGAAGAGATGTTTGGACAAATAGGATGGCCTGAGGCGCTGTTATTCTTGCTGATCATCATTATGCTCTTTGGAGCCAGTCGCCTGCAAGAGATCGGCGGTGCCATGGGCGGAGCGATCCGCGAGTTCCGCAGCGCTATCTCAGGGGCAGACGAAAAGCGAGGCAAGAGTGAAGAAGAGGAAAAGAAAGAGGCTTAGGATTCGGAGTTCGTCCCCGGGGGGCCAGTGCGGCCTCCCCTCCTCGTTCCTGGCCTCTTTGCTGCTCCTTATCTGCGACTGTAGGCGTTCAGGTCCCAGGCACTTTCAGCGGCTTCTGGGAGGCTATGGTCCCTCCAGGCCAACTGAGCTTGCTCAATCAGTCAGTTATTCGCCAGTGCCTGCCACTTTGACGACTCGCCTCCACCATTCACCTGAACGGTTACCTGGAAAGAATGTACCAATGACCCGAAGGATCTTGCTTGTTCTCCTGGTTGTCCTTTTGCTCGTTCTCCCCTGCCTTACTTTCGCCGAAGAGCCAATACCAACGACAATCAACCCGCCCCCCC
>VGOG01000137.1 GCA_016875995.1 Chloroflexota bacterium | reverse complement strand
TGACGAACTGGTGCTTTTCCTCTGGGGCAACGAAGACGACATCTCCCTCCCCAAACGGAGTCTTGCTGTCCTCGTCTCTGACGAATCCGCTGCCGGCCAGGATGAAGACCTCGTGCTCCCAGGGATGAGTGTGGAATGGGGAGGCGGCCCCAGGCTGCACCTCGAAGACGCGCATGGCGAAGTTTGGCGCGCCGTCCTTATCGCTGATCACCCAGCGCACGGTGACGCCTGGTGCCTCCTCGGCGGGCTCTGGCGTAACTTGACGGTAGTTTTTCACGATCATCGCAGGCCCTCCTTTCAACTCGGTATGGGGAATATCTTAGCAGATTCGCGGCACTCTGTCAAGGATGGCTTTCCAGAAAAAAAGTCCTTGACATCCCGGCAAAAATGCAGTATAATATGAACGTTGAAAACGATATCATGATATCGTTTTCAAACCCCTTAATCTTAATTGCTCACCACTTTCCCTTCGCTAAGTGCCGAAGGAGGAGCAATTGCCAACGATTCACGACGTCGCTAAGCGGGCGGGTGTATCCCCGGTAACCGTCTCTCGCGTCATCAATAACGCGGGCAACGTCAGCGCGGCTACTCGAGAAAAGGTGGAGCTGGCCATTGAAGAACTGGGTTACGTGCCCAGCGTGATGGCCAGAAGCCTGCGCTCGAAGCGAACTCGCACGTTGGCCCTGATCGTCTCCGATGTCACGAACCCCTTCTGGACCACGGTGGCACGGGGCTTAGAAGACACCGCCCGAAGCCGTGATTATTCAGTTTTCCTCTACAATACCGATGAAAACCCGCTCAAGCAACGGCGCTGCCTGGAGGTTGTGGTCGCTCAACAGGTAGACGGCGTGATCATCGCCCCGTACGATTCTGACGCTCAGAATCTGGCTCAACTGCGCCAGCGAAATATCCCCACGGTGATCATTGACCGACGCATTGAGGGCTGGGACGTTGATTCGGTACGCGGCGATTCTCTCTCCGGCGCGAAGGCTTTGATTCAACACCTGATCAGCCTGGGCCACCAGTGCATCGCCATGATTTCTGGGCCGGCGAAGACCTCGACGGCGGAAGATCGCGTCGCTGGCTATTGTATGGCCTTGGCCGAAGCCAGGATTCCCCTCGACACCCGCCTGATCAGGCGAGGCGAGTACCGAACTCTATCCGGCGAGGAACTGACCCTGCGCCTGTTGGACGAAGGGCTCAATCCCACCGCCATCTTTGCGGCCAACCAGTTTATCGCGTTGGGGGTGATCAATGCTGTGGAGAAGCGAGGCCTGCGTATTCCCCAGGACATCGCCCTGGTCTGCTTTGACGATCTGCCCGATGTCTCCCGCCTGTTTCCATTCCTCACCGTCGTGGTCCAGCCCGCCTACGATATGGGGGTGCACGCCGCTCAGTTACTCCTCAGCCGGCTGGACAGCGAGGTGAGTTTGCAACCCCGCCACGTAGTGTTGCCTACCCGTCTCATCGTGCGTCATTCCTGTGGCAGCAGGCTGCAAGGCAGTGACCATCCCCCATTCAGCCTGCCGCTCCCCAAAGAGGCGTGGGCAGAAGTGAGCATCATGGTCAAGCCCCTTAGCCCCGCTGAGCAGCGCGACTGCTCTGGGAGTATCACGGGATTAGCTATATCCGTTCCCAACAAAAGGAGAGGGGGGCTATCGGACTATGACAGGTCTGACGTCAATCGCCTGCTTAAAGTGCTTCAACATCAGGAAGCGGATCGGGTGCCACATCTTGAGTTCTGGGTAACCAGCAAATCGGTGTACGAGTATGTCCTGGAGCGCGAACTCAAATATGACCCCGTAGATGCCAGGGTCGGCAGGCAGTCTATCACCCCCAAAGATCACGTGGAGTTTGCCATGCGACTGGGCATGGACGCGGTGACCTGCGATTTCTCCTGGCGACCGGATAACCCGGATGACCTGGAACCCCTGCCGTCGCTGGCAGACCAACTTGGCTACCTGGAACGCTATCTGCGTGCTGCTCAAGGGACTGGCGTTGGCGTCGTGGCCAGCTTTACCTCTTTCTTTGACAACGCTATGCTGGCTGTAGGGAATCCTTCCCATATGTCCCACGACGGCCGACCCCTTCTGGAGAGAGTAATGGATATCCTGTTGAATCACCAGGAAAAGGTGATGCGAGTTGTCTGCGACCGCTTTGCCGATGACCTGGCGTTGGTCATGGTCAGCGACGATGTTGCCCACCGTGCCGGTCTGATGATTCACCCCGACGTGTTCATGGAAATCTTTCCCCAGCGCATGAAACGTTTGATCGCTCCTGCCAAAGCGCACGGCAAGCTGGTTGTTCTGCACACCGCCGGCAGGATGGACAATGTACTGCCGATCTTGCACGACATCGGATTCGACGCCGTTCACCCCATTGAACCGGAATCCAACGACATCTTCTCCATCAGGAAAGAGTGGGCTGGCAGGATGGCTTTGGTGGGGAATATTCCAACTGGCCTGTTGACTCATGGCGGCAAGGAAGAGATCGAGGAGAAGGTACGGGAATATTGTGTCAACCTGGCTTCCAACGGGGGCTATGTGCTCGGCTCCTCCAATGGCATTGGGGAGGGCATTCCGCCGCAGAACTTTGTGGCTATGACGCAAGCGGTACATAAATACGGTCGCTATGGGTCTTTGGGGAAGGAAGCCTGATCGGGAACGCCATTCACTAATGAGAGGGGTCTGCCTCCTCGATTATTGCGCCGACATGATATGTGCCCCTGGGTGCGGATGGCGCTTCCGAGAAATCTGGTGACGAAGGGAGGTGATAGCTACTTCAAGAATACCACTGTGAACCATTTTTTATGGTGGGGATCGGTGGTCGTCGGCACCAGACTCGTGCTGGTGCAACCCTGTTCTCCAGCCTGGAATCAGGGGAAGAACAATAGACGAGAGAGTTGGTGTCACGCTGACTCTCACCATATTTCCATAACCTAAGGAGGAGACTATCATGAAGAACAAACTTTGGATGATCGTAACATCGCTCGTGGTGATCGCCATGCTGGCTGCCTGCGCCGCTCCGACACCGGTGGTCGTCGAGAAGGAGGTGGCGGTGACGGTCGAGAAGCAGGTCCCGGTCGAGGTAGTCAAAGAGGTGGTCGTCACACCTGCTCCTGCGGCCAAGCCCTACGAAGGGATAGAGGTCAACATCCTGACCTTCACCGGCCCCCAGATCGCCGAACCGCTGCAGCGGCGTGGCCCGGACTTCACCAAGCTGACCGGGGCGAAGATCAACGTGATCATCGTCCCCTTTGCCGACCTGTACACGAAGATCCTGACCGACCTGGCAACAGGGACGAACGCCTTCGATGGATGGGTGTTCGCGCCGCAATGGATGGTGGACTACATCGTCCCCGGCTATGTGGAAGACCTGACCGACCGGATAAAGAACGACCCGGCCATCGAGTGGGAGGACATCGCCCCCTTCTTCCGCGACTTCAGTGCCACCTACGGGGGCCGCATCTACACCATCCCGCTGGACGGCGACTTCCACATGGTCTACTACCGCACCGACCTGCTGGATGAGGCGGGCCTGAAGCCGCCGAGGACATGGGAGGAGTACCTCGAAATCGCCAAATACTTCCACGGCAAGGACCTCAACGGCGATGGCAAGCCCGACTATGGATCGTGCATTTCCAAAAAGCGTGGCGCCCAGGCCTACTGGTGGATCACCTCCATAGCTGCCCCGTTCATACAAAGCCAGGGCACGGGTCAGGGGGTCTTCTTCGACACCAAGACAATGAAGCCCCTGGTGAACAACGAGGCCTTCGCCGCCGCGCTGGACATCTACCAGGAAAGCACCAAGTACGGTCCGCCGGACGAGCTGAACCTGGACGTCGGTGACACGCGCTCCCTCTTTACCACTGGCCGTTGCGCCCTCTCCCTCGACTGGGGGGACATCGGCACGCTGGCCATTGACCCGGAGACCTCGGTGGTGATGGACAAGACCGGCGCTGTCATCACCCCTGGCTCCACCCGGGTGCTTGACTGGGCCACCGGCAAGCTGGTGCCCTGTGACGAGAAGACCTGCCCCTACGCCATCAACGGGGTGAACCATGCACCCTTTGCGTCCTTCGGTGGTTGGTCGGGCGGGATCAATAAGGCGGCAAAGCCCAAAGTTAAGGATGCGACCTACGCCTTCTTCTCCTACATGTGCCAGCCGGCCCAGGCCAACGTGGACGTCACCATCGGCAAGACGGGCTACAACCCCTACCGCACCTCGCAGTTCCTGAACCGCCAGCAGTGGGTCAAGGCGGGGATGAGCCCTGCCGCAGCCGCGGACTACCTGGGCGCCATCGAGGCCAGCCTGGCCAGCCCCAACATGGTGTTGGACCTGCGCATCCCGCAGAACCAGCGTTACCAGGGGGTCGTGCTGGACATCGCCCTCAGCCAGTTCGTGGCCGGTGAGATCACCAGAGACGAGTGCATGAAGCAGATCTATGACGGCTGGGAAGAGATCACCGAGGAGCTCGGCCGCGCGGAGCAACTGGAGGCCTACCGCGGCACGCTCGGAGTCACCAAATAGACTCAGCGCAAGCTGGACGACAACCTCAAGGCCCGGCCCGCTCCGGGTCGGGCCTTGAGGCCCTCTCCCTTTGGATACTGGCGATTTTGTTCGTAGTGACGACTTCAATCGTTCACAATGGAGCGACTAAAGTCACTACTACGAACCCCATATAACAGGTGGGATGAATCCATGCAGGTTGAACGACAATCTCAAATCTCTCTGAATGGTCTACAGTACAGGCTGACCAGACGGGCAGAACGATTGGCCGGCAATGTCTTCTTACTGCCTGCTATCCTGGTCGTGCTCTTTTTGTCCATTTTCCCGCTGATCATTTCTCTCTACCTGTCGCTGGCACGCTTCAGATTTGTCAAGGGCGGGTTCGAGATCAAGTTCGCTGGGCTGGCCAACTATCGGAAGTTGCTATTAGGCAGCGAGAAAAGGCGCTTCCTGGGCGTTATGGCCACTCCCTCGCCGGTCGGGTGGCTGGTGTTGGCAGTCGTTGTCGCGCTCTTGCTCTGGTTCCTGGTGCGCTATGTCCGCCGCCGAGGGGCCTCCGTTGGGGGATTGTTGGGGCGTGTCGTGGTCACTGCACTGGTGAGCCTGGGGGTATGGTACCTGGTGGGAACCCTCAGCTCAGATGGTTGGCCGGGAACGCTGGTCGTTACTTTGATCTACGTGTTCGTCGGCATCGCCACTCAGTACCTGTTGGGACTTGGCCTGGCGCTGCTGACCACCCAAAGCCTCCCCGGTCGCCGATTCTTCCGCGTCGTCTTCTTGCTCCCGATGATGATCACGCCGGTGGGGGTGGCTTATACGTTCCGCATGTTGACCGATACCCACAAAGGGCCATTCCAGCCCCTCTGGCAGGCTTTGGGGCTGGGCCTCTACTCCTGGGTCAACGACCCGTGGGGAGCGCGGGTGGCAGTGATGATCGGTGACATCTGGCAATGGACGCCCTTCATGTTCATTGTGCTGCTGGCCGCTTTAGAGGGCCAGTCTATGGAACTGATTGAAGCCGCGCTGGTGGACGGGGCCAACCGCTGGCAAACCTTCTGGCACATTACCTTACCGCAGATTTTGCCCGTCAGCACGACCTTGATCTTGATCCGGATGATCGAAGCCTTCAAGATTGTGGACTTGCCAAACGTATTGACCAATGGCGGACCGGGTACGGCTACGGAGTCGCTGACGCTGCAGGCCTACATCACCTGGCGCACCCTTGACTTAGGTGGTTCCGCAGCCATTGCCTATATACTGTTGTTTGTCGTCACGTTTATCGGTATTTCGTACGTCAACCTGATCCGTAGCCACGTGACAGAGGTGTGACCGAAATGATCAAATCCTTCTTTTGCCGCAGGTCGCTCTTTTCTCCATCTCCCTTGCGGATGACCCTATCGTACCTGGCACTGGGGTCCTGGGCCTTGGTCGTGTTGTTCCCCCTCTATTGGCTTCTCATTACCTCGTTCAAGCTGCCCATTGACGTGAACACGGGGCCGTTTTACGTACCCGGCGTGGACTTCCAGCCGTCGTTGCACGCCTGGCATTACATCCTGGTGGGGGACTTGAGCAACGATACCATACGGCCATACATCAATACGGTCATTGTTGCTCTCACCAGTGCCTCGCTCGCCCTGCTGCTGGGGACGACGGCTGCCTATGGCCTGACCCGCTTTGAATATCGTCCACGCGTTGGGGCTATCCTGGCCTTCATCGGCTGCCTCGTGCTGGTCATTTTCGCCATCGTCTCAGGCGTGCCCTGGCAGATCGCCGTGGTCGCCGGCCTGGCCCTCTTCGTCCTGTTACTACAAACGCTCGGCCGGCGCTTTAAGCGGTCTCTGGCCAACAGCGACATCGCCTTCTGGCTGGTCTCCCAGCGCATGCTGCCCCCGGTGGCGGTGGTGATCCCTATCTACGTCCTGTTTCAACGATTGAATCTGCTGGATACGCGGATTGCCCTGATTGTGACCTACCTGGCCACCAACCTGCCCATCGTGGTCTGGCTGATGCGAGACTATTTCCAGACCATCCCCGTTGAGCTGGAGGAGTGCGCGTCTATTGATGGCGCGTCACGCTATCGGATTTTCTGGTCCATCGTGCTACCCCTTTCGGTGCCTGGCCTGGTGGCCACATTCCTGTTCGTGCTGGTGTTCGCCTGGAACGAGTACCTGCTGGCCCTGTTCCTTTCGAGCTCGCGCGCTCAGACGCTGCCGCTGACGGTGGCGGCCCAGAACGCCACCCGGGGGCCGCAGTGGTGGTACATGTCAGTCCTGATCCTGATCATGATCGTACCGGTAGTCGTCATAGCCATTGTCCTGGAACGCTACATTGCGCGCGGGCTGCTGGTCGGGGCTATCAAGGGTTAACCGAGGTGCTGTGTCCTCAAACCACTACATCCTCGCCCACGATCTGGGCACCACGGGCAACAAGGCTAGTCTCTTCGACGAACGGGGACAGCCAGTAGCCAGCGCCTTCGCCGGCTACGAGACGGCACATCCACGTCCCGGCTGGGCCGAGCAGGACGCCACCGACTGGTGGCGGGCAGTGCGGGATTCGACGCGGGAACTGCTCAGTGCCAGCACTGTCGCACCGGGCGACATCGCCGTCGTCAGCTTCAGCGGGATGATGAACGGCGCGCTGGCGGTGGATGCTGCGGGTGTGCCCTTGCGCTCGGCCATCATCTGGGCCGACCAGCGGGCTACCGCCGAGGCAGAGTTCCTGGCCGAACGATGCGGCTTTGAGCAGGTCTACCGCCGCACCGGCCATCGTGCTGGCGCCTCCTACACCGCGGCCAAGATGCTGTGGATCCAGCGCCGTCAGCCAGAACTCTACGCCCGCGCCCATCAGTTCCTGCAGGCCAAAGACTACGCCGCTTACAAGCTGAGCGGCATCTTCGCCACCGATTATTCTGATGCCTCGGGCACCGACCTCTTCGACCTGGAGCGGCGCGATTGGGCGCTGGACATCATCGAGGCGGTGGGACTGGACGCACAGAAGCTCCCACCAGCGTATCCTTCCAGCACAGTCATCGGCAAAGTGACTCCGCAGGCAGCAGGTGAAACTGGCCTGCTGGCCGGCACGCCGCTGGTCATCGGCGGCGGCGACGGGGCCTGCGCTACGGTGGGGGCCGGGTCTGTGTGTCCAGGGGAGGCCTACAATTACGTTGGCTCCTCGTCCTGGATCGCTGTGACCGCCGAACAGCCCCTCTACGATCCCCAGATGCGCACCTTCACCTTCGCCCACCTGGACCCAGTGCTCTATTTCCCCACGGGCACCATGCAGTGTGCCGGTGGCTCCTTCGACTGGCTGGAGCGGCTGCTGCGGGGCGAGGGGGACGCCCCGCTGTACGAGGAACTGAGCGCGGCTGCGGCGGGCGTCGAGCCGGGGGCCCGCGGCCTCCTCTTCCTGCCCTACCTCATCGGCGAGCGCAGCCCGCATTGGAATCCGCTGGCGCGGGGCGCGTTTGTGGGGCTCACCATGTCGCACGGGCGAGCCGAGATGGCCCGCGCCGTCCTGGAAGGTGTGGCCTTCAATTTGAAGATGATCCTCGACGCCTTTCTGGAGCAGGGGGCGGAGATCGAGGCCATGCGGCTCATCGGCGGCGGCGCTCGCAGCGCGCTCTGGCGGCAGATCCTGGCCGACGTCTACGGGCTGCCCATCCTGCGGCCCGCGCTGCTGGCCGAGGCGACCGCGCTGGGCGCAGCCATCGCCGGCGGCGTGGGCGTGGGCCTCTTCCCGGACTTCAGCGTGGCCCACGAGATCGTTCAGGTCGAGGAAGCCGAGCGGCCCAACCCCACCGACAGCCAACGTTACGCCGCCCTTTACAGCCTCTTCCAGCAAACCTACACCGTTCTGGAACCGATCTTTGAACAATTAAGCAGACCCTAAGAGCGTGTCTAAAAATTTCCAAGCACGTCAAATCGGGGGGACGGGAAGAACTGTCAATGGATTCGAAGATCGGATTGAACGGACTGGGTGCTACACATGTGCGATTTCTGTTCAATCTGTTCCGAAAATCTGTTGACAGTAATCCGCTCTCATCATCCCCCTGCTTTGGGGTGCTATGGAAAATTCTGGCTCAAAAAGCTCCGGAGTCCGCAACTTGTTGCGGGATGGCCTGGACAAAGTGGTAATTAGCCAGTCGGAGCGCCCCCGAACAAGTTCGGGACTCCTCTTACATCACTCCGGCGATCTTTAAGACACCCTCTAACGGTTTCTGGAAACCCTTAGGGTCTGTATGGGAGGGAGGAGATATGCCAAGAGAAGTAACCATCCATCTACAGCCCGCTTTCTTCGGTGAGAAGGAAAAGGTCCTGGTCGAACATGGTCCGCTATCAGCCAGCACGTTTCGCTACGACAGCGGTGTGGGCGCCCTCCGGCTCAAGAACGAGCGGGGCCAGCTTGTACTGTTGCCTTTCCAGGGACAGCAAATCTGGTCAGCGGAGCTCGGTGGGCGGAACCTGACTATGAAATCCATGTTCGCAGAGCCTCGCCCCACCCGCGAGTACCTGGAAACCTACGGCGGCTTTTTACTTCACTGCGGGGCAACGGCGATGGGGGTACCTTCTAAAGAGGATGCCCATCCCTTGCACGGCGAATTGCCCAATGCCCCGTATCAGCAGGCCCACCTGGTCGTCGGCCAGGATGAGAAAGGGGCCTACATCGGCCTGGGCGGCCAATATCAGCACACGGTTGCCTTCACCCACAATTACGTTGCCGAGCCGTTGGTTAAGCTGTATGCCGGCTCCACATTGTTCGATGTGACGATGACCATCACCAACCTGAAGCATTCCGACATGGAGTTGATGTACCTGGCTCACGTCAACTTCAGGCCGGTGGACAATGGGCGGCTGGTCTACAGTGCCCCCTGCACGCCTGAGCACGTGCGGGTGCGAAAGAGCATCCCGTCTCACATCCGGCCTCTCCCTGGTTATGCGGAGTTCATCGAGGAGCTGGGCCGTCATCCCGAAAAGCACAACCTGTTGGCGCCAGGCCTGCTGTTTGACCCGGAGGTGGTCTTCTTCGTAGATTATCTGGCCGACGAAGAGGGTTGGGCACACAGCATGCAGGTGCACCCCGATTCCTTCGGCAAGCCTCAGGACAGGGGCAGCGCCGATTACATTCGCCATCGTCCTGAACAGTTGGATAAGGGCATCCGCTGGATCTCGCGCACCGCAGATCAGGAAGCGCTGGGGATCGTCCTGCCCGCCACGGCTGAGCCGGAGGGCTATCTGGCCGAGAAGGCCAAGGGGAACATAAAGATCATTCCCGCCCAAGGTGAATTTCGCTGCCAGATGGAGATGGGCACGCTAGCGCCGGCCGAGGCAAAACGTATGGAGGAAAAGATCGCCCAAATTCAGTACACCACAATTGATGGCGAGCCCCCGTTCGGCAGTACAACTGCCTCACATCGGTGGAGTATGGAGGAAAAGATCACCCCAATTGTGGCAGGCTAATCGCCATCCGCTCAATCTGTTCCAGAAATCCGTTGACAGCATGCCCCGTGTAAAAAATGCAAAACTGCTGATTAATCCACTGAAGGAGAACACAAAAATGGCTAAAGTTAAAGACGTAAAAGTTAATCCCTCTCAAAATCGCTTAGTTGGTGACATGCCCAAGATCGGCATCCGCCCCACCATTGACGGCCGGCTGGGAGGGGTCAGGGAGTCGCTGGAAGGCCAGACCATGGCCCTGGCCCAGGCGGTGGCCGAGTTTCTTACGGCGAACCTGCGCCACGCCAATGGCCTGCCGGTGGAGTGTGTCATCGCCGACACCTGTATCGGCGGTGTGACTGAGGCCGCCCAGGCCGCCGAAAAGTTCGCCAAGTCGGGGGTGGGCGTCTCCCTGACCGTAACGCCCTGCTGGTGCTACGGCTCGGAGACGATGGACATGGACCCCTACGTCCCCAAAGCGGTGTGGGGCTTTAACGGCACCGAACGCCCTGGCGCGGTCTACCTGGCGGCGGTCCTGGCGGCGCACAATCAAAAGGGGCTGCCGGCCTTCAGCATCTACGGCCGCGACGTCCAGGATGCGGGGGACACCTCGATTCCGGCCGACGTGCAAGAGAAGCTGCTGCAATTCGCCAAGGCCGGCCTGGCCGTAGCGACGATGCGCGGCAAATCCTACCTCTCGATGGGCGGCGTGTCCATGGGCATCGCTGGCTCCATCGTGGATCAGACCTTCTTTGAGGCCTACCTTGCCATGCGGGTGGAAACGGTGGACATGACCGAATTTATCCGCCGCATCGAGGAGGGGATCTACGACCAGGAAGAATTCGAGCGGGCCTTAAAGTGGGTGAAGGAGAATTGCAAAGAAGGAAAGGAGTACAATCCCCCACACGCCCAGCGCAGCCGGGCGCAGAAGGACCAGGATTGGGAGTTCGTGGTCAAGATGACCATGATCGCCCGTGACTTGATGATAGGCAACCCCCGGCTGGCAGCGTTGGGCTTCGGCGAGGAGGCCCTGGGGCACAACGCCATCGCCTCGGGCTTCCAGGGGCAGCGGCAGTGGACCGACCACTTCCCCAACGGCGACTTCCTGGAGGCGATTCTCAATTCCTCCTTTGACTGGAATGGCATTCGGGAGCCCTTCGTCGTGGCCACCGAAAACGACTGCCTCAACGGGGTGGCCATGCTCTTTGGGCACCTGTTGACCAACACCGCCCAGGTCTTCGCCGATGTGAGGACCTACTGGAGCCCGGCCGCGATCAAGCGGGTGACGGGCTACGAACTGACCGGCCTGGCGGCGGGTGGGATCATCCACCTGATCAACTCCGGCTCTGCCACCCTGGACGCCACCGGCCGGCAGACCATTGACGGTCAGTCGGCCATGAAACCCTTCTGGGAGATCACCCCTGAGGAGGTCGGGAAGTGCCTCGACGCGACCACCTGGTATGCGGCGATCACGGAGAAC
>VGOG01000136.1 GCA_016875995.1 Chloroflexota bacterium | reverse complement strand
ACTCGTCCGGGATGTACGCCCGGCTGGGCTTTGCCGTGGCCATCCACGTGCACCCGGACGTGCTGCTCATTGACGAAGTGCTGGCCGTCGGCGACGAGGCCTTCCAGAAGAAGTGCCTGGAGCGCATTAACGAGCTTCGCCGGCTTGGTCGCACGATCATTTATGTCTCCCACAACCTGGGCACGGTGGAAGAGTTTTGTCATCGGGTTCTCTGGCTGGAGGCAGGGGCTGTGCGGGGATTAGGACCAGCTCGAGAGATGACCAGCCGCTATCGGCTCAGCGTCCATGAAAAAGAAAGTAAAGTTGCTCTGGCTGCCCATCATGCCCAGGTTGCTACATCCGACAGCGGGCCGCCCGCCACACTGGAGCCGCTGCCCAACGATCGCACCAGCCAACGGTGGGGCACCCGAGATGTGGAGATCTCAGCAGTGCGTATCCGCAATGCCGCCAGCGAGGAGGCCTATCTCTTTGAAAGCGGCGAGGCAGTGACGATAGAGATCGCTTATCGGGTACACCGTCCGGTCGAGGAGCCCGTCTTCGGCATCGGTATCTACCGCAACGATGGTGTATGGTGCTATGGCACAAACACAGACATTGAGGGTATTCCCACTGCTGGTCTGAGCGACCAGGGGGTGGTGCGAATTCTCTTTCCCAGCTTGCCTCTCTTAGAGGGCAGCTACACGCTGGACGTGGCCGTGCATGCTCGTGATGGCTATCCTTACGATTATCATCGAAACTACTGCACCTTCGATGTGCGCTCGCTGGTGAAGGATGCTGGCGTATTCCGACCACCGCACCAATGGTGGATAAACGGTGTTCCTGGTGAGGTGCTGGTAGCCGAGAAGCGCACGCCTTCTTCACATTCCCAAACCAAGGAGGTATCAGCCTGATGACAGCCATCGGAAAAACAGATAGTGTGGCTGAGGTACTCCAACACTTGAAGGAGGAGATTCGAAAGCAGCGCTCCTTGGTGGGTAGCATCCCCGGCTCGACTGCACCGTTCAATCTGGAGCAGGTGCATGCCACCAGTCGCGTTAACCCACACCTCCCCATCGCCTGGCCTCGCTGGCCTGCTGGCATTGTGCCCAAGTTGGTAGCACTGGCCCAAAAGGTAACGCGGCGTCTCCTACGCTGGTATATTAATCCCATCGTGGAGCAGCAGAATGCCTTCAACGCTGCTGTTACCCGCGCACTGGAGGCGCTGACGGCACAACTCCAGCAAACTGTCCAGTGGCAGACGGAGACAGAGAGTCGTCTGACTCAACTCCAGGCCACCTGGGAAGATCGCCTGGCCCAGTTCCAGGCTACATGGGAGGCCCACCTGGCTGAGCAAGGCCAGGCCGCAGAGATCACTTCCCTGCGGCTGCAGCGTCTAGAACGTGCCCGCCAGGAGGCCAGAGCCACAGTTCCAGCCAGCGGCATGGAGGCTCCACTGGAGGTCCCACCCATAGATTATTTCCACCTGGGGCTGAAGCATCGCGGCCCCAGTTACCTCCAGGAGCAACAAAAGATTTACCTGAACTATTTCCGTGGGTGCCAGAATGTCCTGGACATTGGCTGTGGACGGGGTGAGTTCGTGGGATTACTGCGGGAGAATGGCATTGGGGCGCGGGGCATAGACCTGGACGCCGACGCGGTGGCCCACGCTAAAGAAGAGGGGCTGCCGGTGGAACAGGCAGAGGCTTTAGCCTACCTGACCGGGCTGCCCGACCAATCGCTGGATGGGGTGTTCATGGCGCAGGTGGTGGAGCATCTGACACCACCAGACTTGCTCCATCTGTTGAATCTGTGCTGCCGCAAGATGAAGCCCGGGGTTTACCTAGTGGTGGAGACGATCAACCCGACCTGTCTCTGGGCCCTGGCCAACTGGTACCTGGTTGACCCTTCCCATGTGCGTCCTGTGCACCCGGAGACGCTGCGGTTCTTGCTAGAAGGAGCTGGGTTCTGGAAAGTGCAACTCCGTTTCCTGACCCTGGTGCCACCGCAGGATCGTTTGCAGCCTTTTCCCCTGGATGCCGGGCTGAGCGAGGCGGAGCAGGAACGCCTGCAACGCCTCAACCGTAACATCGAGCGCGTGAACACGGTCTTGTTCGGCTATCAGGATTATGCGGCCATTGCGCAGTGTCCGCCGGAGGATCTCACAGATGTCAGCTAAACGCATCGTTGTGTGCACCGCCCAGACTCCCTTTGTCCAAGGTGGGGCCGAGCTTCATGTGGCAAGCCTCCATCGCGCGCTGTTGGAGAGGGGCTATGAGTCTGACATCGTCCGAGTGCCCTTCCTCTGGTATCCTAAAGCAGAGGTATTGAAGGGCTACCTGGCCTGGCGTTTGCTTGACCTGACCGAAAGTGAAGGTCAGAAGATTGACATGGTAATTGCGACCAAGTTTCCTTCCTACGTCGTCCGGCATCCCAATAAGGTAGTCTGGCTGATCCAGCAATTCCGACAGGCTTACGACTTGTTCGGCACAGAACATAGCCATTTTACCAACGATCCTGGCGATACCCGCCTGCGCCAGATTATTCGCCAGATTGATAACGTGACTCTCTCTGAGGCGAAGCGCATCTTCACCAACGCGCGCAACACTGCTAACCGGCTATTACGCTTCAATGGCCTCCACGCCGAGCCCCTCTACGCGCCGCCGCCTCTCGACGGCCACTATCGCTGCGATAGCTATGGAGATTATCTGCTCGTTGTCAGCCGCCTGAATATTCTAAAGCGGGTCAACCTGATCGTCGAGGCAATGGCTCAAGTGCGCAGTGGCGTCCAGTGCCTCATCGCCGGGCGTGGCGAGGAAGAAGATAGCTTGAGAAGACTGGCGCGGGATCGCGGCGTGGCTAATCGGGTGAAGTTTCTCGGCTTCGTGCCGGACGATCAGCTCATTGAGTTGTATGCCAACTGTTTTTCTACCTTCTACGGTCCCTACGACGAGGACTATGGCCTGGCGACTGTTGAGGCCATGAAGTCTCACAAGCCAGTGCTGACGGTCAGCGATGCCGGCGGGGTGCTGGAATTCGTCGAAGATGGGGTGACCGGCTACGTCACCCGACCGGGCGACCATCAGGAGTTGGCCACCCGTATTGACCAACTCTTCGCTGACCGGGCCCTCTGCCAGCGGCTGGGGGAGACCGGGTATGAAAAGGTGCGGGAGATCACCTGGGACAAGACCATCGAGTTGTTGCTAGGTGGATAGAGGTATGCAGAAGAGACTTTTAGAATACATCGTCTGCCCTCATTGCCAAAACGATTTGGAGATTTTGGAGGTCCGGCTGGTAACCACTGAGATCGTCCGAGGCAAGATTGGTTGCCGGATCTGCGGACGCAAGTACACGATAGAAGATGGTCTAGTGTACTTGGTACCCGAGGATCGCATTGCCTATTTCAAGCAGGAAGATTCTGCCCACGAGAAATCTTTAGGGGAGACCCGTTTCTTTGAATGGGTAAAAGGCGACATCTTCTACAACTGGCCCCACCAGTTACCGAGCGATGCCAGTTTCGAGCTCCAGGTTGAGAACACTTCCCACTCTCGTTCCTTCTTGCGGGTTTTGGAGCTGATTAAGGGGGATGAAATTGTGCTGGATTTCGGGGCGGGCTTTGGTTGGGCCAGCCGAGATTTTGCTCGCAAGGGTTGCTACGTCATAGCCTTGGATGTCTCCCCCTATATGCTGCGGAAGGCGAATGAATATCTGGGCTATTTTCCGATCTACTTCGAGCGGGTCATCTCCGATATGGAAAAACTGCCTTTTCGAAGAGAAGTTTTTGATCTGGTTTTTGGGGCAGCGGCCATACACCACTCTACCAACCTAGAGAAAACCATTCAGGAATTGGCCAGGGTGACAAAACTCCATAAGCGAGTGATCACGATCAGAGATCATCTGCGCCCGGCTTGGTTATCCCTAGAGGAGTGGAAAGAAGGGGATCGGGACACCAGCTTTGGCGTCAACGAAAACTCCTTCAACTATCTGGACTACAAGCAGGCGTTCTTGAAGAGTGGTTTGCGGTCCGAGATCAAGGTAAGTAAACACTACTGGTCAGAGCGGAGCTATGCTGCGTCAGTGGGGCAGAACGCTCACGTGAGACTTTTAGTGCGGTTCTACCATACGCTTAAATTCTGGCTTGGCGACCATGCTATCGTTGACGTTTTCTCTCAGAAAGTAAGTACTAGGCCCTATTTATGGCGGTGGGCCGCTGCTCTGTTACAGGTGGTTAACCGGCAAAACTTATTTGTTCGAATTTTCCAGCTCCTTGCTCCTAAGAGCGCACGATACTGCGAACGAGAAAAGCTTTTCTACCTGGCCTCGATTCAGGCTCCTAGCGCGCAGGTGGATCGAGAAATGACTTACGACGTGGAAGTTATCAGCAACAGCGTCGAAGATCGTCAGGTCAAGATATCATTTGACATCTATCCTCTGGCCAATCCTCGCCATCCTGATCGGCATGTAGGATACTGGGCTAAAGTATTTACCCTGAAGCCTGGAGAGAAAAAGCATCTGCGTGTGAATTTCAACACCAGGGATTTGCAGGCACAATTTCAGTTGGGAGACCGATACTGTCCACCGGATGATGTTTGGCGAGGCGATTGTTTCAAAGGCAACCGGTTCTACAAAGTAGGATTCTACCTTTACGATGAACATGGAAACCTTATTCACGAGCATGTCTTGCTGCAAAGATTTTCGGCTTGAACAGAGATGGTCAAATGCGCATTGCCTTATTTAGTCCACTGCAGCCATTGCAAACAGCCGTCGCCGACGTAAGCGAAGGATTGCTCCCTTACTTGGCTGAGCACGCTCAGGTTGATCTCTTCATTGAGAAGGGGTATCGTCCGACGAGCGCGGAAGTTAAGGAGCGCTTTCCCATTTACAGCTACCAGGAATTTCCCTCAAGGGCAGGAGATTACGATGCCGTAGTCTACCACATGGGGGACGAGGCTACCTTCCATGGCTACATCTATCGCACCTTGCTGAAGTATCCCGGCATCGTGGTCTTGCACGACCTCGTCCTGCATCATTGCATCGTTGGCCTCACTCTGAACCAGGGAGACGTGGAAAGCTATGTGGAAGAGATGCGCTATGCCTATGGCGATGAGGGGGTAGAACTGGCCAGGCGCGTAATGGACGGGCGGGGAGAAGACATCTTCTACGCCTACCCCCTGGTGGAACGTGTCCTGGATGCCAGCCTAGGCATTATAGTCCACAACAACTACGCCAAGGAGGAAGTGTTGAGACGGCGCCCAGGCCTGAAGGCCGCCTGTGTCCCGCAACAGTTCTTCCTCCCTCCTGGCTTACCCCAGGAGAACGACCCGGCGGCTATTCGAGCCGAACTAAGGTTGACTGGCCGCTTTGTCATCGCCTCTTTTGGCTTCTTCGTCCCGGATAAGCGTCTGACAGTAGCCCTACGAGCCTTCGCTCGTTTCCGCAAGAATCATCCAGAGGCCGTATATCTGCTGGTCGGTGGTCATTCGCCTTATTACGATCTGCCTGGTCACCTGCGTAATGTGGGCCTGGAGGGAGAGGTGAGACTGACCGGGTGGCTCGAGCCAGTGCCTTTTGTGCGCTACATGTTGGCCACAGATCTGGCCGTACACCTCCGGCATCCCCACATCGGCGGAACGCCCTACACCCCCATCCGCCTGTTGGGCCTGGGCGTGCCCACCATCGTCTCGAATATTGAACCACTGGCTGATTTTCCTGAAGATTGTTGCGCTAAAATAGACGTAGACGAGTACGAAGAAGAGGTCCTTCTGGCGACCATGGAATACCTGGCAACTCATCCGGAAATCCGTTGCCAGATGGGAGAGAACGGCCGGCGCTACATTCGGGAGAATCATGATCCCTGCAAAATCGCCCGCGATTTTATGGCCTTCATTGAGGATGTAGTGGCTCATCCCCCGTCCAAACCTTTGCCTGCCTCTCTGCATGGTGGGTGGGCTCAGCAGCTTGTCCGGGAAACGGCGGCCATCTTAGCCCAATGGGGGGTAACCGAGGACGACGAAGTGCTGTTACATCCGGTAGCGAAAGCCCTTGCTGGCCTGGGGTTATTCCGGACCGGTTGGAAAGAGGAGCTATGATTGATCTACACTGGTTCAGGTTGCTTGCAATCCCATTACTGGGTTTCATACCCGGCTACCTAGCTTTCGTTGTTCTACGCAACGACAAAGAGCCCCCACTGGACTTCTCCGAAACGCTTTACCTTTCGGTTTTCACCAGTGTGGTGCTAACTTCTTGGATCGGGCTGGTTCTAGCAGAGCTAGGATTCTTCACTCTGCCCGCTCTGCTCTTGATCTTGCTAGCCTTCTGTGTGGCCCTGGCGTGGCGTGCTTGGGCGAGAGGCTGCTCCTGGACCCTGCCTAGCCCGCGGCCATCGGTGCAGGCAGCGTTGTTGGTAGGAATACTGCTTGTGGCCGGTTGGCTGTACGCTCGGCCAGCAGAAGCGTTTCTCGTCTTGGACGATTCCGGCGTTTACGTCCTGAGCGGCGTACACCTTGCAGAGACAGGAGAGTTATTTATCCATGATCCAGTGCTGGCCGATTTGCCTCCAGATGTGGCGAGCGAGGTGCTTTTTTCCGGACCTCTTTGGGCCGACTGGACGCGGTTTTGGGGGCCTTTCTTCATCTGGAATTGGGGGAGAGATCTCGTCCTCTTCGGATTCCTCCACTTACCCCGTCTGTGGGCTGGTCTGTTTGCCTTGCTCGCGGGGCTTAAGGCTGCTGTATGGGCGACACCGGCTTTAGGTTTGCTAGGCACAGCCGGTGTCTACTTTTTGGGCCGGCGGATCTTAGGTGTGAGAGTGGGATTGGTGGCCACGGGGCTTCTGGCCCTGAACTTCGTACAGATTTGGTATTCACGCTATCCACTGTCAGATATGCCCATGCAAACCCTCCTAATTGGCAGCTTATACCTATTGGCCCTTTATATGGAATCCCCGAGCCTTTTCTTGGGTCTTTTTGGAGGGCTGAGTCTTGCAGCTTTGTCCCTTGCACGGTTAGATGCGGTGTTGATCGCCGCTGTCGTCGGCGCTTTATTTCTCTACTGGCGACTCAGTGGCAACTGGCAGACCTGTCCTGAGCCCAGTCGAAGGAAAGGATTCGTTGTCTTCCTAGGGAGCCTGAGTCTAGCTTTGGCTTATGCTACGCTCCACAATGTTCTTTTCGCCTGGCGGTACCTTTTCTCGATGCTTCATATTCTGACCCCCTTCTGGGCTCGGGTCGTGGCTTTCGGTGGATTGGTATTAATTGCAGCTACAGTTTGGGCGTTAACGCAGCCGAAAGCGGTCTCCTCGGTACTAAGCCGTCTCGCTATTCACCGGCGGATGCTGGTTCTGCTTGGTCTAGTAGCTCTAGCATTTTATTTAGCCTTTATCGCCCATGCCTGGCAGTGGATGCTCCGCTGGCTGGCCCAGTATTGGACATGGCCAGGGTTATTTATAGCTCTGGGGGGTCTCACTCTCATATTGGCTCGGAAGCCTCGTTATCATATATGGCCATTTCTCGCCCTTACCTTAACATATGGCGTTGTATTCATCTTGAGTCCGTATGTCAATCCTGTACAACCATGGGCCATGCGACGCCTGGTGCCACTGGTGATGCCCGCCCTGGCGCTCTTCACGGCCCATGCCATCCTCAGCTTGCCGAAGTTGCACATGCATCTAGAACGAGCGGTGCAAGCCGTGGCGATTGGGGGATTGCTCTTCGCCTTCCTACAGGTGGACTGGCCCTTTCTGCGCCACGTTGAGTACCAAGGGGCCCTGGACCAACTTGCCCAGCTAGCGTCCCGATTTGAACCCGAAGCACTGATCCTTTTCGACAATGGTGACCCTGGTCAACATCTGACTCAGCCACTGGCTTACCTCTTCCATCGCCAAGTCTTCGTGCTGCAACGTGAGCGCCCCAATGCCACCTTTCTGCATCGGCTTATCGAAGCCACTAATGCTCAGGGTAAACCGATGTACTTGGTGCTGAGCAGCGACACATTGGAATGGCATCCACAGGACATTCGCTTTGAACCCCTGGGCGATTTCATCTTTCAGGTTCCCCTGGCCGAGCGCTCCACTCAGCACATGCCTCAGCGGGTGACGACTCTGAGCTACCGGCTTGACCTCTATCGCATTGTCCCAACAGTCGGGGCAGTCTCACCGCCGCCAGTCACCACAGTGGAGATGGGGCCGGGAGAATATCCGTACCTACGCGGCGGCTTCTACGGGTGGGAAACTATGACAGATGACACTACCTTCCGCTGGACTAACGGCACAGGTCGAGTCGTGCTGTCCCGGCCATCAATGAAGGATTTGCGTTTAAATCTACGCGTGGCCAGCGGGCGTCCACCTCAAGTACAACCTTCTCAACTCTCGGTTTGGGTGAATGGCGTACCTATTGGCGAGCGAACGTTAGCCTACGGCTACACTTTTGAAACTTGGGACCTGACGGTGCCACAGGATTATGTGTCGGCGACTTCTATGGTAGAAGTCGAGCTGCGTAGCGATACGTGGGTGCCTCAAGCTATCGGCTATAACGACGACCCTCGCACCTTGGGTATAATGGTGGACTGGATACGGGTAGAGGGGCAGTGATGGTGCGCGCCTTTACCTGGGAAATCCTTGAGGTTAGCGATGAAGGATAAGCTGGCCTGTACTGTGGGAGCACACTCATGACCAGTTTTGTTGTCAGCAACGACTTCAGCACGTATGCTATTCCTCTCCCCGCTGCCTGTGCTTCCAGCCCGGAACTGAACTTGCTGGCCGACAGTTGGGTGCCCCAGGAATACGGCCTGGGTTCCGACAAGCGTCATTTGGGGGTGGCAGTGGACTGGCTGCGTTTTGAGCCCCTGCGTCAAGCGCCATGATTGATACCTTACACGTTAATGTTGCTTATCTTCCCCTGGTGGGTGGCGCTCAATTCCATATCCACGAGATTGCTCGCCGGCAAATTCGGGAAGGCGACCGGGTAACCGTTTACACAACGAACGCTATCGAAATCGAGTACCTGTGGCGCTTGCACAAAGGCGACGGCAAAACTGCTTGCCTTGAAGAGACCATGGACCAGGTCCACGTGCGCCGTTTCCCCGTCCAGCATCTTCCCTTAATGCCATACTCTTATGCCGCTGTGCGGCGACTTATGGCCGAGCTCTCTACCTTGCCGGTAGACTTCAGCCCGCTGCTGTTCCGCCTGAGCCAGCTCACGCCCTGGGTCCCCAGTCTCGATAAATACCTCGCGCACCTGGATCATCGCTTTGCTCTGGTCCACGCCTGGAACATTCCCTACGAGGGTTTGATTGCCGCCGCCAGTCGCTATGCCGCCCGCCAGCAGGTTCCTTTCGTCGTTACTCCTCTGTTACATCTGGGCGAGTCGGCAAGGGCCACCATCCGGCGCTATTATACCATGCGCCACCAGATGGCCCTCCTGCAACGGGCGAACGCCGTCATCGTCCTGACCGAGATCGAGCGGGATTTCCTGCTCAGTCACGGAGTGATGGCCGAACGGCTCTTCGTGGTGGGGGCCGGGGCCAATCCAGACGAGGTGACCGGGGGCGACCCGGCCCAGGTGCAAGAGCGGTATGCCCTCAGCCGTCCCTACGTTCTCTTCCTAGGCATGGTTAACCGCGATAAGGGGGCGATTGACACCGTTGAGGCCATGCGCCGCCTCTGGGATGCCGGCGTGGAGGCCGACTTGGTGGTGGCCGGCGAGGTACAGGCCGCTTTCGCGGATTACTGGCAGCGCACCGGATCTGCTGTTGCCAGTCATTGTCACCTCTTAGGCACAGTGAGCACTGAGGAGAAACGTAACCTTCTGGCTGGCACGAGTCTGCTGGTTCTCCCCTCGCACTCTGATTCTTTTGGCCAGGTCTTTGTGGAGGCCTGGATGAACGGCAAGCCGGTAATCGGAGCGCGAGCCGGGGGGATTCCAGGAGTAATTGACGAGGGCAAGGATGGTCTGCTAGTGCCTTATGGCGATCCAGTTGCCCTGGCTGGGGCGATACGGTCGCTGTTAGATGATTCGGCGCGCGCGGCAGCGATGGGCGAGCGGGGCCGGGCTAAGGCGCTGGCCCGCTTCACCTGGGAGCAGGTCTACCGTGACACGCGGGCAGTCTACGAGGCTGTGCTATCGTGAAGATACTCTACGTTGTCCACCAGTTCTTGCCAGAGCGAGTGGGTGGTACGGAAAACTATGTGGCTCAACTGGCTGAGGCGATGCTGGAGCGGGGACGCCTGGTCCAAGTTTTTCACGGCAGCCTCTCCACATCCGGGCCGGGAGAGTTCCAGGGTCTCCCAGTTTACCGTACCCGGGGGACTTTTCGTGGCGCCCTGCGGGACCGGATCGAGGCAGAACTCTGGCTCCACAACCCGGCCGCCCTCCAAGATTTTGACCGGCTGCTGACCAGTTGGCAGCCGGCTCTAGTCCACGTGCATCACCTGGCTGGCCTGACCCCGGCGTTGATCCACCATGCAGCCGATCAGGGTCGGCCGGTGGTCGTCACCTTGCACGACTATTGGGCCTTTTGTGCCAATGCCCAGTTGGTCTTCCGAGGTATTTGTCGTGGCCCCTGGTATGGTCTCAACTGTGCCGCCTGTGCCTTGGACCGTTTTGGCGCCAACTGGGCGCTGCCGGGTACTCCTCTCCTGGCTCCCCTCTTTGTACGCCGCCAACACTTGCTGCGCCAGGCCCTGGGGCGAGCCAGCCAGCTCATCGCCCCCTCCCGTTTCGTCGCCGACACCTTTGTTGCCCAGGGCTACCCGGCTGATCGTCTGGCCGTCATCCCCCATGGTATCTCCACCCCGCCCGCCGATTTTGCCTCTCAGCCTGGCGATGGCCGTCTGCGCCTGCTCTATCTTGGCGGTCTCACCTCGCAAAAAGGTGTCCACATTTTGGTAGAGGCAGTAAATCGACTCCCGCCCAGCGCGCTTACCCTGACCATACATGGCGATGAAACTACCGATCCCGCCTATGCACGCTCGTTGCGAGCAATGATTACCCACTCCAGCATTATCCTGGCCGGTCCAGCATCACCAGCCGACATCTGGGAGGCGCTGGCGCGGGCGGACCTGGTAGTTGTGCCCTCTCTTTGGCCAGAGACATTTTCTCTGGTTGCCAGCGAGGCCTTTGCCGCTGGGGTGCCGGTGGTTGCCTCGCGTATCGGTGCCCTGGCCGAAAAGGTACGAGACAGGGTAGACGGCTTGCTTTTCCGGCCGGGGGATGCCGCTGACTTGCAGGCCACGATCCAGCGCCTCGTCGCCCAACCAGAACTGTTGGCCAGGCTTCGCCAGGGCATCCAGCCCCCGCAGCCGATGGCCAGGCATGCCGCAGAGTTGGAAAGGCTCTATGCCCGCTTCATCCTGAGCTGAGGCATTTGGCCGCAGTGGGTCTTGGCAGTAGACTACGACGCCCGCTGAGCAACAAGAAACCCGGCTTCTTGGAGAAGCCGGGTTTCTGATTCTAGTAGTACAACGATGGTTTCAGGTTACGCCAAGTTTCCGCAGAGTTCGCTGGCGATGCGATAAGTAAGCGGCATGATTGGTACGCTGGATCTGCCTGATGGCTTGGATGGCAGCAGTCTCGTCAAAGGC
>VGOG01000135.1 GCA_016875995.1 Chloroflexota bacterium | reverse complement strand
CCTTGCAGCGACGAGGCGTGAAGGTGTCCACGCTGGCCGCCAGGTCAGGATCATCTGCGAAGACAGCCAGGAGATCCAGGCGTTGCCCTTTGTAGCGGGTCTCCATTTGCTTGGCCAAACGAGTTTTGCCTTCGCCAGGGCGACCAGTGACGACGAAACAGCGCCGGCGATCAAGGCGCAGGCGGTGGATCAGGTCATCGGGGTGAATAAGGGTTGCCACCTCATCGCTCCTGATAGTACTGGTGCATTATATCGAGAAAGGCACAGTCGTCACGGAAGCGGATTTGATCCAGATCGGCTCGGGTTTCTATCTGGATGTAGCCTAGTTCTTTGACCTCTTCCAGCAGATCGCGTACTTGTCGCTCGGTCAAGTCGAAGACACGACCGGGACTGTTAGCTTTGTGAGCTAAAATGGGCACATCAATTGTTGCCGCTCCAGGCAAGAAGCGCTCCCGGTACACCAGAACAGCAGCGCAGAAGATATGTGGCGGCACAGGCTCGTGGTCATCGCGGACGTAAATCTGATCGCTCTCAGCGCGAATGTAGCGCAGATGACGGAGAGCCTGCTCGGTATAAGCATTCCACACGGCGCCCATCTCTTTGCGCAAGTGTTTGTCCATGCTGCGCTCGGAGTAGAACAGGGTGAGGTCGTCGAAGTAGGGTCGGGCGATGGCAGTGGAGAAACGGTCGTTTGCGGGGATGACCCGGTTGACCAGCCAATTCCAGACCACGTAGCGTTCGTTGCTGCCCACCAGGTAGTGGAGGAACCACAGAGTACCCAGGTCATCCAGAAACGGGTCGTAGCGATGGATGACCACCCCCAGTTCCGTCGGGGTGAGCACCACGGGCCGGATCAGCCCAAAGGCTGCCGCCAGGCTGCTGAGATTCTCTACACGACTGAGCGAAATACCGATGCTCGTAGCGTAGGCATCGGGCGGGACGCGGCCATCGCTCTGATGCTCGACGGCGTAAGCCACCATGCGGGCAATCTGGCTAAAGTCGGCGAAGAAGCCTTTGGTGAGTTGCAGTTTATAGGGTGTCGCCTTCATGATTCGGTGTAGCTCCCGCTCGCTGATCATCAGTGTTCCCGCCATTCCAGCAACTGACGCTCCGGTATATTGACGATCAATCGCCAGCGGGCGTCTCGTGCCCCTTCGTGCGGGCCGCGAGGGTCCAGGAGGGCATAGTTGCGGTCCTCGGGCGCTTCCAGACGCTGTAACAGTCCCTCATGGCCCATCTCCAGCCGCTCCAACCAAAAGGCTAGTCGCCGCATGGCCGTCCGATTACCCAGGCGCTGGCTGTATTCGACCAGGCGGTCCAGATCCAGCTCATCACTGCCGAACCACAGCCCTTTGGCCGCTTCGGTGACACCGCCGCAGTACTCAGGATGGTCAAACCCATCAACGATGGCCTTCTCTCGTTCGGCGATCCGCACGGGGCTATCGAGCAATTGTGTGGTGATGTAGCCGAAGAACTTGTGCTCGCTGAGGGTGACGAAGCGATAGGTAGTGCCCTCAATGGTCACCGCTCGTTTGCGCCGGGTGATCACAATCCATACCGGACGCGGCTGGCGTTCGCTGTAGCCATAGTAGTTGAGCGCCGTGGCATAGCCCAGGTAGTAGGGCTGTACCAAAGCGGCGGCAACGAGGTACTCGTGCTCCGCCCAGTGCGCTTCAGGGCCGGCTTCGAGGGGAATGAGCCGGTACTTGCCGCGCTCCAGCCGCTGCACCCAACGCTTGGCAGCCAGGCGATAGAGCAGCCTGGCGACTTGAGCACCATTGGCGCCAGACGTTTGACGCGCCTCTTCGATGGTGAAAATATTCTGCTCGGCCGCCGCCAGCGCGCTCAGCAGGCGGGCTTCGCGGTCACTCAGGCTTCTTACTAAGGTGGGTTGGGACACGTTGTCTTGATCTCCGTAACGTTGATTCTTGATTACCGCATTATCTTAGCATAAAACAAGAATGGGGGCAAGTCTGGCGAACCACGTTTTCAGTCCTGGCCTCAATGGGCGGTGATCCCATGCTCTGTCTCCCCTTTTACACCTCTTACACAACGTGTGTGGTTTTATACAACAGCGATAAGGAGTTATACAACATGTTGTATATTTCTACACGGCTGTTTGTCATTTGCCGGCCTGACGCAAACGATAGCGCGTTGTCTTACGACTGGTTCCATAGGGTTCCAGAAAACCTAGGGATCGAAGAATGCGCGTTGCCCTCGTCTGTGCTGATCGACTCCTACCCAGACCGAGTAACTCACGGCACTCAGCGTTGCTGATCGAGCCGTGCTGTTCCACATAGGCACGAATCAGCTCTGGCCAGCGGACAGCATCAATGTCGCGCGCTCGCGTGTACACCGCCTTGCCCAGAAGTTCGACGGCTGCTCCACGGGCTAGGTGATAAGTCACACCCTTCTTCTCTCGTATGTTAACTCTAACGTATGTTAATCTTTGCGTTTAGAAGGATACAAAGTTAACCATGCTGGACCAGCATCGCCTTCAGACGGTCTGTGGGATAGTATCGCGTCTTACTCCCCACTCCTTCCAGGCGCAAAAAGCCCTCTTCAGCAAGTTTCTTCACCCGCTTCCAGACCATCACACGCGATACATGCCAGGCCGCCTGCAAGTCCTTGTTAGTGACATACTCCTGCCGGGAGAGCGCATCAAGAACGGCCACCAACTCCACTGGGATAGGGGATGGGGCTGATGGCTCCACTACACAATACATTCGCCCGTACCGCTCCGGCGACCGGGCTACGATCCCTAACGCGATCATCTCCTGAATCTCACGATATGCCAGGTCACGGTCCACCTCGTTCACCTTCTGATAGGCACGGCTGGTGAAGGCATTGCCATGCTGACGAGCGTAGGCCAGGATGCGCCGCTGCCGTTGGTTCAATGGATAACTGACGAAGTGTTCCAGCCAGCGCTGGGTTTGCAGGTCGTAGACGGGTGTGTTGCGCAAGGTGACCTGAAACATAAATCCGTCCTGGCCGAGTTCTGGCGGGCGCAGGTAATTTTCCTCCATAACTTCGAACATCCGGGGGATGCCTTCACCCAGGTCCCGCATATACCCCAGGTCGGTCAGGACACGCACCAGGAGTGGATTGCGAGAAAAGTGGACGCGATCACGGCGCAACAACCGCTCCAGAGTGACCGGGCCAGGCAATTCCCCTGGGCTGCGCACTTCCAGCCGATCATCGAACATCCAAACCTCTGTCGAGATCCCTGTCAGGCTATAGTCTCGATGGGCGACAGCATTGATGATGGCCTCTTGCCAGGCGAAGGTTGGATACTCGAATCGCTCAACAAAGAGCAGGTCATGGAGCACAGTGCGCTCGCGTACATGTTCTCTAATCAACGCAAAAGCCTTATCAGTCAGCTCGAACAATGGGTACTCGATCCGCGCCCGGCGCACAACGTTGAGTTCGGGGCCGTACCTGCGTTCTGTGCCCTCGAATTTGACGAAGTCTATGCCGCAACGCGGGTGCCAGCGTAGAGGGTCTTTGGCGAACAGCAACAACGCCGCCAACGTCAGGCGGGGCCGTCCGTTTTGGAAGTCTAGCAGACGGTAGTCGCGGTAGAGGATCTCCTCGACCGGGCGGGGATCGCCTAGACGTTGGGCAAACCGGGCCAGCAGGTCCGGGTCCAGGTCCTCGAAACGGGCCTCGTGCACGAATTGCTGCTCATATTGGCTGCTGGCCTTGGCTCTCTTTAGGGTGGCGATTTGATCGGCCGGAAATGGCAGGTTCTGGTCCCGCACGCGCAGCAGGTAGCGGCCATCACTGAGTTGGTGAGGCACCGGACTGGGATATACTTCGAAGATCATCACCCGTTGTCCTGCATGAGTTAATTCGGTCAGGCGGGCTTTCAGCGGCGGACGGAGCAGGCTCTGTGTTGCCTCACGGAGCAGGGCCAATTTGTCGTCGGGGTAGTCCAGGCCCGTGACTGTCTTGTCGTCTTCGATACCCAGCAAGAGCGTACCGCCATCGGCATTGGCCATGGCGCTCAACGTCTCGGCGATGTCCTGAGCTACGTCGGCCGCTTTGCGACGCTTGAAGCCAACACCGCCAGGCCGCTCATAGATGCTCTTGAATTCGAGGAACTGGCCTTCGTCCCGCGTCAGGAGCCGGTTCAGCAATTCGGTGTCCATGCTTATTCTAACCTCTGCCCTCCCACCACCGCGACCTCTTCCTCCGTCAGCCCATACAGCCGGTACACGATGAAGTCAATCAGCCGGTCGGTGCGGGCGATGCGGTGCAACAGAAATGGTGATAATACCGCCTGCTTCACTGTCTCGTCAGTCAGGTCGCATGGGGGAAACCACACCGGTAGCAGTATATCGGTCGTGACCAGTCATCATCCACCTTGACCCGCAGATCACAGCAAGGAAGCGCATGGATGGTCATGTCGTCTGATTCTGGCGAGATCCACGGTTCCTGATATTCCATTTCCTTGCCCTCGAATTTGATCGAAATGAAGCCACTCCGGTGTCCGGAGAACTCGCGCTTCATAGGACGGATGAATTGCTCATTGACGATCTGTGCCATGATGTTGTAGCCAAATACATGAATGTAGGCAATTTGCTCTTGCGTCCACCATTGATCCCTGGGCGCGGTTTGTCCACAGTATGGACACCAGAGTTCGTCTGCATCTGCTTCAGTGGCATCTGCGCTCTCCGCGCGAATCTCCAGGCCCTCCTGAAGAAGATATGCCTCCAACTCGCGCTCGATCAACGACTGACGATCGGCCTCCGTGGTCCCGATCTTGAATTGCCTGAGACACAAGGGGCACTGACGGCGCAAGAATTGATCACTGTCAAGAGGTAAACTAATGCTGAAGGATACGATACTCATGATGTTGTGCCCGCGATTCTGCTCCTGTAGTGGCGGAAGGCGAAAGTAGCGACCGTCGCTGCGCTGTTCATAGCCAGTTCGGCCATCGCTTCTGAGACATGTGGAGGCAAAGTACCCCGACCGTGTGCGTCGCTCAGAGCGTTTCGCATGGCGCCGATCTGCGTCACAGCGCCATGTAGCGAGTTGAGCAAAGGAGCGAGAGTGTCACCTGCTGTCAAACCATCCAGGTCCAGCACGGCCCGGGTAGACTTCCACAGGTCTGTCAACTGCTTTTTCTTGGGCAGTTCCTCCCCCAGTTCTTCATGAATGATACGGCAAGTGCTTTCCAGGCACGCAATGCTGTGGGTGATCGAGCGAGCGAATTCGCCGTCCCGTATCGACAGCCGCGCCTTCTCCAGGTCTTGATAGGCCGCATAGAAGCCGTGGCTCTGGAATAACCCTCGTGTTGAGGTCACAATTTGGCGCGTGCTTTCCGCGGTCGCCAGCGTGCAGGTGTGGCAGTATTCGAGAGTCGTGTACCGCCTTCTGATCTTGCAGAAGATGCCATCGATCTCAACGTGGGGATTGCCATGCCCCCAATTGTGAACAGTGATCTTGGGCAAAGGCGCATCACAGCCAACTTCACGAAAGATTCTACCTACATCGCAACTGAAGCAGACGGCGGGCGTCACTTCGTTTGTGGTGTTCTTCTGGCCCGTCTGCTGAGCCGCCCGGCAGATTAGGCTGCCCATACCTATCTGCTGCAGGTGACAGTCAATGCTATCATCTTCGGCTGGTTCGATTAGCTCGATAGGCATAGTTCGACTCCTGTGGATGGGTGTTGGCTTTTCCGCAAGCGCTTTTCCAACACAACCAGCGGATCTCGGGGGGGCAGTGTGCGCTCAATGAGTGATACTTCCGCGTTGGTGAGCTCGAAGGCCTCTATCACGCGATGCTGCATTTGTACTTCAATGTCAAACAGCTGTGCTAGATTATCTTCTCCTGCTATCTCGTACGCCTGTTGAGCTAGTGCTTCAATCTTTGAGCGCAAGTCTGCAGATGCTTCCGGTACGGGTAGCGACATTAGCTCTTGTTTCTGTACTCTGACAGCTTCATCTTTCATATGAGGCCACATTCGAAACAGATACCACCAAATAACCCGACTGTTGAGAATCGCCAAAGCATACAAGTTACGTGTAGGCAATAATATCGTTGCGTCATTCACCCAATGACTTTCAAGATCCAGAGAATAAACCGAATGATATAGGATTCGCTGCACCACTATCTTTGGCTTCTCAATGGCATCGTAATAATCACATGACCTAAGCTCCCACCAAAAACGCCCTTTATGTTGACGTGAACGCAATCTGGCCTCAAAGCCCTTTAGATGCTTATGCAGAGAGGGGTAGATATCTCGAAATGCCGCCTCGGCTTCTTGCTCATCTCCACACTCGCTCCAAGGCCAACTTTGATTGCTACTAGAAGGAATTGCTATTATCCATGTCTCATCCCACACTGGACGCCAACGCTCAACAGTCCTGCCGCGCAAGAGTCTACGTAGAAGCGGCTTACAATCTTGCGCTTCCTCCACCAGTCGGTTTCGTGTCAGAGAATCAACATAGAAAGCAGCATTAAGGCCCGTGATTATTCCAAGTTGTGCTTCTGCACCAGTTAATTCACTGATTGTTGGAAACTCTCTTTGGAGTTTATCCAATAGGCGACTTTCATCCGCAGATTCTAGCAACCATCCCGACTCCCGCAGGTTGGAAATGGGAATCTCAAAGCCGTGCTGGGGTACGAAGTCATGCAATGCTGCATTGCCTCGTGCTTGATCGCTTACATCTGCGAAAAATAAGCGTCTACTAAGCATTCTCCGCCCGTTGGGGTCAGCAGCAATCAGAATGCAAGGAAATGTATCGGTACCTGAGAAAACATCTGAATGACCAAAATCAAGAAGTTGCACTAGATCTGTTTGTTCAACAAGGTAATTTCGCAACTGTGTTCCATAACCCGCTCGCAACCACTTATTAGCAATGATGAAACCAAGAAAGCCACCACTAGCCAGATTTTTGATGCCTTGTGATAAGAAGTAGACGTAAAGATCTGCAATGCCATGATAAACTTCATTGAAGGCAGTTTTTAAGAAAGATTTTTGTCTTGATATTCTTTCTTGTCGCACGTAGGGGGGGTTACCAATTACAACATCGAACCCTCGACGGGTCTGAGAGAACACCTCGGGAAACTCTAGTTCCCAGTGAAACCAGCAGGGGTCAGTATGTTGTGCTAGCAAATTACCCAATCCATCCCCCTTCAAATGCGTCCACGCGGCGGGGTCATACACCACCGTTTCCAACTGGGCGTAAGCTTCCTCGTCCAGGCCGTTGCCGAAGTAGACGCCAGTGTGTAAGTCTAGGAGCTCGCGGTAGGGTTGCAGCGTGGGGTAAATCTCCTCGTCAAAGAGGCGCGCTTTCTCCCGCACCTCGTCCACTTCGTCGCTGCTCTTGGCGTAGAGCTCCTGGTAGCCGGCCAGCACCTGGTCCAACCGCACCTGGAAGCGCTCCATCGGCAGGGTGAATGCCTGCTCGCTTTCCTTCTTCGCCAGCGGGTAGACGCCCACGTCCTTCAGCCAGGCACCCACCAGGCTGTTGCCCCAACGCAGGTGGTGATCCAGGAAGGTGAGGGGCTTGCCCCTGGCTGTCGTGGTCATCCACAGGCACAGTTTGGCCAACTCTACCGCCAGCTCGTTCAGGTCTACCCCGAAGATGCAGCGCTCGGCAACCTGCCGTTTCCAGGTCGCCACGTCGGTGTCCACCTCGTGGTTCTCCCAGGGCGTCTCGTTGAGCAACTCGACGATGAAGTTGGCTACGGCATGGGTAGCATTAACCAGGAAGTGGCCTGAACCCATCGCGGGATCCAGGATTTTCAGATCAAGCACTCTCTCACGCACGAAGCGCAGAAATTGGTCATCTAAAGCCCGTTGGATCTGGCGATGAGCGGGGATGTCTGGCGGCGTGTCGGCCAAGTCAGCTAACTGGTGCTCGATCTCGTGGTCTTTATAGAATTCGGCCTTGAGTTCCTTCAGCTTCTCCCCCACCGTGTTGCGCACGATGTAGTCCACCACATCTTCGGGTGTATAGTAAGAACCTGTGGCTTTGCGCTCTCCCGCTGTCTCGGAGAAGTAGACGTCTCCTACCTGGAGCAACGTCTCGCCGGCGCGCACCTTCCCGGCCTGGGAGTAGGGCACGTACTCGGTTTTCTTCTGGCTGAACCGCACCACACGCGGCTCGTCCTCCACCACGAACAGATTGTACTCCAGCAGCCCCTCGTAGAGGCTACCCAGATGGCGCACTGAGAGGTCGCGATAGTCAATGGGCTGCGGGTCTCGATCCTGGTCGTAGGTCTTGCCTTTGGCCGGCATCGTGCTCAGGCGGATCAGCGCCGCCTGCAGGTAGTCGTTGCGGATGCGGTGCTCGGTCAGAAAGTCACGCCGCCCCGGGTCGAAGAGACCACCGTTGTAGGCCGGCACGCCTGCAACTGAGTCGCCCTGGTCTATCAAAGCAAAGAGCGCCTGCAAGCGACCCCACATGGCGTAGTCATCGTCATACTCCATACCCCGCTTGTGGTTGGTACGCACTTCGGCCAGCAGGTCCCGCAGGCAAACAGCGCGGTAGGTGGGCACGTCCAGAGGCAACAGATCTCGTGCTTCGGCATAAAGCACGAACAGCAGCCGATAGACCAGAAAAAGCGCGTTCTTGTAGATCTCCGTTCGGATTTCAGGAGTGATCACATCCTCGCCGGCATCCCGACAGCTCTCCGCCAAGCCCTGGCAAAGCTGGCGGGCGATCTCTTCCACCTGGGCTGACAGATGATCCTCGATGACCTTGGTGGCCTCATCGCATTGCTGCTTGTACAGGTCGAGGCACTGGCGACCGTCCTGGCGGGCGAAAGCAGGTCGGCTGAAGAAGCGATGGAAGACGATGTAGTTCTTGATGTCATCGGCCGCAATGATGCGCTCGAGGTCTATGTGCAGGTAGGTCTCGGTGGGGGAAAGCTCCTTGCGATGGAAGAGTCGCCAGTGACGGCCGTTGGTCAGCACGCCCCAGTCCAGGTCATACTGGCGCAATAGGCGGATCAATTGCTGGGCCCAGTTACGACCTTTGGGGATAATCTCAGTCTCGGGATCGCGTCCCTCGATATGAGCTGAATATGGCAACACCAGACAGAGGGCAGCAGGATCCTGCCTGGCCCAGTCAGCGTACAGGAAAAACGCACGCTCATCGGCCTCGCAAGGGCCGTAGGTGAGTTCCAGATAGGCGAAGATGGATTCCACGACATGGGCTCGCAACTGCGCCACGTCATCGGGTGGGAAGGGCCTGGCCGGCACCCAGGCAGAGCCGTCCCATTCAGATGGGGGTGGCAGATAGTACTGCCAGGTGTCCCGGATGGTGCTCAGAGTAGCCCGCAGGTTGTCCAGGTCTGCGGTTTCTCTGCGGACCTGCTGGAAGAAAATCTCCGAGAACAGAAGATGATTGTAGATGGCCATGGGCTTGCTCCAACGGGCCTGTGATGCTACGTCTTTTCGTCTACATTATACCAAATACTTGCCCAACCCGCAATAGGCATAGCCGCGACCGTCACGAGTTGGGGATGGCCAAAACTGCTACCCAAAAGCATTATGGGCAAACGTAGTAGCGACTTCAGTCGCTTTTGCGGCGGAAACGACGACTGAAGTCGTCACTACGTGTCCCCAAGGCGATACGCTCACCATAGCCACCGGCGACCGCGCCTGGCGCGGACAGAAACCAGCAATCAGAACTAGTTCCACCGCGTCGGCGAGGCGCTGGGCCTCGGGCGCCAAACGGCTTTCGTGCCCAGCAGGGCAGTAGAGTTGGCGCACTTGGCGCAACTGCGCCCGACCACAGGCCAGGTCTATGGCCACGTAGCGGGAAAGCAGCACCTGGCTACATACGGAGCAGCGATTTCGTGGGCGCGGTCCAATGGTCACCGCCACTGGCTCCATCTCGTCCAGGTAGTCGGTGGCATCGTGCGTTTCCCATAATTTAGCTTCTTGGTCTCGCGTCATTATTGTCTTCATCCCAGATGAAGTCTGCAACGCACGCAGCCTTGCTCCTACTTGATTTGTACTGTCCCACTGTTCCTCAGGACAGCGTTAGCTACGCTAACTCCTTAGCAGTCTGTCGCCAGAGAGCAGCCATGTCCCGGGCCAGGGAAAGGCGCACGAAGAAGTCTTCACCGTCGAACAAAACATCACTGGCCGGAGTCGGCCCCCGTTCCTGAAGGAGCCTGTCCAACAATTGGATGGCACCGTAGCGCTTGGCCTGTTCTCGGTCGAGGAAGGTTTCGTTGCACTCTGGGCAGACGTACACGGAATAAGTGACGGTGAATCTCCCGCCAGCTATGGTGCGTGCTGCCCGTTGCTCAACCATCGCACCATGGCCGCGAGGGCAGATGGGCGGCTCACCGGGTGGCCGCGTTTCCCACTCTAAGGTCACTTCTTCCTCAGTCATGTCATCTGGGCTGTACTGAAAAACTGTATCCTGCATTAATGAATCCTCAAAACAATGCCGGCTGCCCGGGCTTTTCCTCATAGGCAATACCCAGGTGCTCGTAGGCGCGACGGGTGGCGACCCGGCCACGGGGGGTACGGTTCAAGAAGCCTAACTGCAACAGGTAGGGTTCGACCACGTCCATGATGGTGTCGGACTCCTCGGAGAGAGCGGCAGCAATGGTCTCCAGGCCCACGGGGCCACCGTCGAATTTCTCGATGATGGTGGAAAGCACCCTGCGGTCTATCTCGTCCAGGCCCAGCTCGTCTACCTCCAGCAGGGCCAGGGCCTCTCTGGCCACAGCCTCGGTGATGCGTCCAGCGGCCCGCACCTGGGCGTAGTCGCGCACCCGCTTGAGGATGCGATTGGCCACACGAGGCGTGCCCCTGGCGCGGCGGGCGATCTCCGTCACTCCGCCCTCGTCTATTCCCACCCCCAGGATGCCAGCCGAACGGCGCACGACGGCTTCCATGGCCGCCTGGTCGTAGAAGTCCACCCGGTACACCACGCCGAAGCGAGATCTGAGGGGGGAGGTCATCAGGGCCAGCCGCGTGGTGGCCCCAATGACGGTGAAGCGAGGCAGTCTGAGACGCAGGCTGCGGGCACTGGGCCCCTTGCCGATGATGATGTCCAGGGCGAAATCCTCCATGGCCGGGTAGAGGGTCTCTTCGATGGCCCGCCCCAGGCGATGCACCTCGTCAATGAACAGCACGTCGCCCTGGCGCAGGTTAGTGAGGATGGCCGCCAGGTCGCCAGCCCGTTCGATGGCCGGGCCGGCGGTGACCTTGATGTTGACCCCCATCTCATTGGCTGCGCAATGGGCGAGGGTGGTTTTCCCTAGCCCCGGCGGGCCATAGAGAAGAACGTGGTCCAGGGCCTCACCTCGCTGCTTCGCTGCCTCAACGACGATCTTGAGATTCTCCTTGATCCTGTCCTGCCCGATGAAGTCGGCCAGCCGCCTGGGGCGTAAGGACACGTCCAAGGCAACCTCTTCCTCTTTCAACTTCGGCGAAATCATGCGCTCTTCAGTCATAGTTTCCTCATACAACAGCGATTATACCAGAAAGAGCGGAAAAAGTGAAATCCTTCTTTGACAAAGGTGTCCATTAGTGATAAAATAAGGCCGGCAATTAGCGGGACGCTAATTGCCTATTGC
>VGOG01000134.1 GCA_016875995.1 Chloroflexota bacterium | reverse complement strand
CATGGTCTCCACCATATCGTTGATCAAGGCCTGCAAATCCTCCCCGAAATGCTTCACTTTTTTCGATTTCTTCCGTAGTATCGGATCGTCAGCGAAAACTATGCCACGAACAGCCATGAAGCCTCCTTCTCAAATAGCATTCACGATGTGTATTGTCTTCATCTTGACACCAACCACCCGAACAAGTTCGGGACTCCAGCGCTTCGTGCCGGCGCTGTCTGCCTCACGGTGTTAACAGGAGGGTGGCAATGCCGGCGACGCTGATAAAGTCCTCAGCGATGAAGATCACTCGCACATTCAACTGCAGGAACACTCTCTCCCTGAGCTTGCCTTCCCAGACGATGGAGTCGCCGAGCTTGCGATAGGGATAGCCCTCGACGCCGCTCAGCTCGATTCCCTCTTCCTGCTTGCTCAAGTACTTAATCAGGGTGCCTGGGATGTAGTTGCCCTTCTCCACCTGGTAGGTCACCGGGGCGTTGGAATATTGCACAGGAGGTTCTGTCGGGATGGAGGCCACCTCAGGCCCAGGGTCCCGTATGGTCAGCTTAGCTGTCCCACCCACGTAGAGTTTCTCTTCGGTGAACCAGAGCACCCGTAGCGTGAGGTCCAGGTCCACGTTCTCCACAGGGCTGCCTCTCCAGTCGAGGGAATCGCCCTTCTGTTTGAAGGCCGTTTGGGCATCAATGAGGACCTCGGCTCCCTTATCGGACAGGCCAACGTAACGAATACCTGTGCCCTGCAGATTGGAGCCCTTCTCGATGCCGCTCTCGAAAAGCGCGGTGTAGAGCAGCTCCAAGGGGCCGTCCTTTGGCTTACGCTGGCAGGTGGGCAGGAAGGAGAGTAGCAGCCCCAGAACGATGAGAATTGTCGCTTTCTTCCTCATTTGTCCTCCTCTCTCGATCTAATGACGGCCGGCCTATCACAGCCACTTATCAAAGAACGCCAGCAACTTGGCCCTGTATTCGTCGGGATGTTGTTTGTCTACCATGCGGTGGCTGACTTCGGGCACTACCCAGAGCTCCTTGGGCTGACCGGCTTTGGCGTAGAGCTCCTGTACCTCGCCCAGGGAGACGTAGGGATCTAAACCTCCGTGGATGATGAAGAGAGCCCGCGGAGTGATTTTAGCCACCCAGCGGATGGGGTCAGCCCTGGGCAGCCAGGCGCCGAGACGCAGGCTGGCTAGACCGATCATCAAGGGGCTCGCCCAGGCAGCCACCCAGCCGGGCAGGCCTCGCTCTCTCGCCCCACGAGCGATTGCATTCCCCAGTCGGGTAAAGGCCCCATCGCTGACCACAGCGCGGATGGCCTCGCTCTGCGGGGCGGTGCTGATAGCTACTGCCCCGCCCATGGAAAAGCCCAGCACTCCCACGCGGTCTATGCCGCGGCGCTTTAGATAATCAACCGCTCCCAGCAGGTCCAGCCGCTCGTGGTAGCCCATCGAAACACGCTGACCTTCGCTGCGGCCATGGCCACGAAAGTCGAACATCAGGACATTGTATCCGCGGTCGTGAAAGGCGGGTGCGTACTCGATATCGGGGTCCATGCTTCCACCGTGGCCGTGGCAGAAAACAATGGTTCCTCGCGGCTCTGCGGCGGGAATGAACCAACCCCGCAGGATCAGGCCATCGCGGCTCTTGAAAGCTACCTCCTCGTAGCTCAGGCCGTAGTCAGCCGGATCGGTGCGCACGTCGGGGGTGCGCCGTTTGGTGATCTGTCGGGAACCATACAGGCCAACCGCGCCTGCTATCGAGATCACTATTGCCAGGGCTGCGATCAGTAATTCGATAAACATGCCACATCAACTCCTCAATATTATATAGCATAATTATCGCTGACGCAAAGGGCGCCAGGCGACTCTCAATTGCCAAACGCGCTAAAATCTGATATACTATACCTGACAGCGATAGGTAAGGAGGATCCGTCCGCTGATGCATAGAATCTTCACTTCGATCTTCACCATCGTCGTACCTGGCGGCCTCATCTTAGCAACCCTGGGGTATGGGCTTGCGACTTCGGCCAGCTTGCCGTTACCCTGCGTGCTTCTGGTAGATGACGATCAGGACAACCCTGACGTGCGCCCCTACTACAGCTCGGCCCTCAATGAAGTGGGCGCAACTTATGATGTTTGGGATGTGGCTGGTCAGGGCGACCCGGCGGCCAGTGATCTCATGGGCTACAAGATGGTCATCTGGTTCACTGGCTATCCTCGGAGCGACACCTTCACCTCGGCTAACGAAGTGGCGGTGGCGACTTACCTTGATGCGGGGGGGCGATTTTGGCTTGTGAGTGGGGATTATCTCTACGACAGGGGGCTGACCTCGTTCGGCCGGAGCCGCCTGCGCATTGGCAGTTACACCAGCGACGTGAACCGGACGGACCCGGTGGGCAATGCAGGCCACCCTATCGGCAGCGGACTGGGCCCCTACAACCTGACCGCGCCCAACGGCTGGCCGGGTGATCTCTATACCGACAATGTGAACCACGCGGGTGGGTGAGGGGTTTCCTCGCCGTTCCGTTGGAACGGCACGGGCCAGAGCAACTCCACCAGCTACAATTGTGCCGCCTATCAGACGGTCTTCCTCGGCTGGCCTCTGGAAGGATTGGCAAACCTGGCAGACCGCGCAGAGGTGATGGAAGCTATTATCAACTGGTTTGGGGGATGTGCACCCACTTTCGAGATTTACTTGCCGCTTATCTTGAAGCCGAAGGGAGGCTAACAATGCGTTTCCTGAGTCTTACTATCTCGCTCACTGTGGCCTTGCTGGTGATGGCGTCGTTCCCGGCGGTCCCTGTTGGCGCACGACAGTGACCGACGCCGTGCCCGACCGTGACGCCGGGATCGCCAACGGACACGCCGGCGCTACCCACGCCGACGCCAGTCCAGCCGACCGATACACCAGTACTGCCCACGCCGACGCCAGTCCAGCCGACCGATACACCAATGTTACCCACGCCGACGCCAGTCCAGCCAACCGATACACCAGTGCTGCCCACGCCGACGCCGCTGCCGTTGCCCACCGCCACGCCGGCTGGCTTACCAACCATGGCCTTTACCGAAACGCCCGAAGCTCAACCGGAGCTTCCCGTTACTGGCGGGGACGTAGAAGAGAGCCCGGTTCTTTGGCGGATACGGGTGGCGGGGGCGGCGACGCTATTAGTCTGGGGAGGGGCGTTTTTGCATCGGCAAAGGCAGAAGGCACGAGGCTAATATCATCAGACCAAAAAGAAGGAGGTACTATCATGTTGAACAAGTGGAGAAAGCAATTGAGGGCTAGCGGTTACGTGGCTGTGTGTGTGTTGATGGGGGTCATAGGCGCACTACTGGTGATCAGTTGGGCGTCTGCTCTTCAAACACCAGGTGTGGAGATCGGGCCAGACCATACGCAGCAAGCCTACGTCGGGGATACCATCCTCTACCATCACACTCTGACCAACACTGGCACGACGACGGACACGTTCACGTTGGAGGTTCGTTCGACGCGAGGTTGGCCAGTGGAGTTGGTGGGAGCAACTCAGCCGGCGGGGACGTTGTCGTTGCAGGTAGCCGGGCAGATGACGGCTGCCGTTCAGATCAGCCTGACGGTTCCATCGGGCACCGTTGGTCTGACCGACACCACCCTCGTCACCGCCACATCACAGCTCAGCCCTACGGTCCAGGACTTTGCCACCAACAGGACGACTGTGGTCTACCGCCGGACCTTCTTCCCATTCGTGCCCAAGCGTTGGCCGCCTGTTCCCTACCTGTCGGCGTTGAATTCCATTGACAACACAGATGGAGATGGATTCTACACCGTGAGCTGGATTCCAGGAGAGCTGGCAGAGACCCACGTCCTGGAAGAGGACGATAATGCCAGCTTCACCAGCCCGGCCATAGCCTACGACGGCCCTGGGACCTCCTGGTCGGTGCCCAGTCCCGGCAAATCGCCCGGAACCTATTACTATCGCGTGCGCGGTCATAACCAGTGGGGGTACGGAATGTATAGCAACGTTCAAGCGGTCACCGTGTTGCCGTTTCGCGTCGCCCAAACCAGCCTCCCGGCTGGGCAGTGCACCACCTTGAGCTGGGACTTCACGGGCATCAAAGCCCTCCACGTCGTTTTCGGCTACGGCTACGACAAGGAGCCGGTCAACGGACAAGGCTCTCGCCAGGTTTGTCCCAGCGTCAGCACCACCTACAAGGCGATCGTGACCAGGCTCGACAATACAGAGGTGACCTACCAGGTGACGGTCAATGTCAGCGGCACAGGCTGCGGCGATCCGATAATCCGCTATTTTGTCCCAACCACCTATTCTGTCCGCGCTGGTGAAAAGTTCAGCATCTCCTGGAATCTGGAATGTGCCAGGGCCGCCTGGCTCACTATCGGATCCGGTGCAGAACAGGCTGTGGAGGGAGTTGGCTCTCGGATAGATGTGACCATCTACAGCACCACGACCTTCAGACTCAAGGTCGAAAAGAGGAGCGGTGGCTTTGTCTATGCGTCGTTTACCGTCCAGGTGAAATGATCATGAGAGACTCACAGTCGTATGAACAAACCTATCGCCTGATCCAGCAGCTTGCCAGCCCCTTCACCGAGCAAGTGCGGGCTGCCGCCCGAGCCAGTCGCAACGCTGAAGGCCGTAGAGGACAAGGTGGACCGGACGGCGGCTGAGCTGTGGGGTATCACAGCTGAGGAACTGGCGGAGATCCGGCGGAGTTTGGAGGAGTTGCGTAGGTGAGAAGGGCATCTCATAGGTTTTGGTCGGAGGTGAAGATATATGACTCACAAGAATCATACCTGCCTAGAGAGGTTATGGCACGTGTTATCGCCTAATAGCGGCCACATGGAGGCCGAACAGCACTATAAGCGTGGGATGCTTCATCAGGTCAACGGCGAATATGAGCAAGCCATCGCCAGCTTTAACGAGGCTATCAGACTCAAGCCGGACTACGCGGAGGCCTACCACAATCGCGGGTGCGTCTACGAAGAACAAGGCGATCTCGACCAGGCTCTCTCTGACTACGACCAGACGATTCGACTTCAGCCAGACCACTCCTATGCCTACCACAACCGCGGAAGCATCTACTCCGGAAAAGGTGATTACGAGCGCGCTATTGCCGACTATGACCAAGCCATTCAACTCAAGCCCTACGATGTCATGTCCGTGGTCTCCTACGTCAACCGCGGAGTCGCCTACGCTAACAAAGGTGACCTCGACCGGGCTATCGCCGACTTCGATCAGGCCGAAGAAGTGATGCCCAAGTACGATGGTATCTACTACAACCGCGGGATTACCTACTGCACCAAAGGAGAGTTTGACCGTGCCATCGCTGACTTTAACCAGTTCGTCAAGCGCAGTCCCGACGACCCCAGCGGCTACCATAACCGCGGCATGATATATGCCTTGAAAGGCGACTATGAACGGGCTATCGCGGACTTCGATCAGCTCGTCAAACTCGTACCCGATGATCCCATGGCCTATTACTATCGTGGCCTCGCCTATGCCCATCAAGGCGACCTCGACCGTGCCATCGCCGACTTCGATCAGAGCATCAACATTGGCTTCACCCCAGCCGAGGTTTACTATACCCGCGCGACCACCTATTACAGCAAATGTGACTACGATCGCGCCATTGCCGATTTCGACCAAGCCATTAAACTCAAGCCCGCCGATGCAGACGCCCACAGCCATCGCGAGTCCGCTTACCTCGCCAAAAACGAGCACTACCGCGCTATGGTCTACTTCGATCCGGCCAACAAACTTGGGCCTACCTACGCCATCGCCTACTACGGTCGCGGGCTTGCCTACAGGCAGAAGGACGAGAAAGAAAAGGCCACTGCCGACTTCGAGAAGGTTCTGGAGTTAAGCGACGACCCTGATTTGCGGCAGCAGGCGGAGGAGCAGTTGAAAGCGTTGGAGGCAAAGTAGAACCACCGACAAGGAGGCGATATGATCCGTGCACTGTACCGCTCGCAGGACGAGCGTCTTCGTACAGATTTGAGACCAGACGAATTCGCCGCCGCCCTGCAAGACGGGGGCGGCCTGCTGTGGGTGGACTTCCTGGGTGAGCCGCCCGGTGCCTGCGAGCCCATCTTGCGCGATACGTTCGGCTTCCACCCCCTGGCTGTGGACGATGCGCTGCAGGAGTCGCACGTGCCCAAGGTAGATGACTGGGGGGAGTATCTCTACCTCGTGCTGCACGCTGTCCTCTTCGACCAGCAGAACGGCGGACACGTAGATACGTTGGAACTGGACGTGTTTCTGGGGCAGAACTTCATCGTCACCCATCACGATCAGCCCATCGCCGCCGTGGACCACGTGTGGACCTCCGTACAGCGCGATGAGCGTCACCTGAAGAAGGGGGCGGATCACCTGGCCTATAGGCTGGCCGACGAGCTGGTGGCGGGATACATGCCGGTGGTCGAGGAAATTGACGAAGCCATCAGCTGATCGAGGACGGGATTTTCGACCGGCCCACGCCAGCCACGCTGGAGCGTGCCTTCGCCCTCAAGCGGGCCTTGCTCCACCTGAGGCGCATTATCGCTCCCCAACGGGAAGTGCTCAACAAACTGGCCCGGGACGACTACGCCGTGATTGACGCCAGTGCCCGCGTGTTCTTTCGCGACGTGTACGATCACCTCGTCCGGCTGCACGACATCAACGAGAGCATGCGCGACCTGGTGGGCGGCGCGCTGGATACGTACCTTTCGGTCGTCAGCAACCGCATGAACGAGGTTATGAAGACCCTGACTATCGTCACCACGCTGTTCATGCCCCTCTCGTTCGTGGCCGGGTTCTTTGGCATGAACTTCTTCCAGGCCATTGCCCCGCTGGACGTTTGGACGGGCAAATCGGCCTTCCTGCTGGCGATGGCCGTAATGACCCTGTTACCGGCCAGCATGTACCTGTGGATCCGACGGCGCGGGTAGCTGTAGCAGGTCTCAGGTCTCAGGTCGCAGGTTATTGGTTCATCCACAACTAACATCAGGAGGGTATTATGAAAATCTATGCTTGCTCCGACCTGCACGTATCACCAACTCATTTTTCCGATCGAGCCAGGGCCTTCCTCGAGGAAGCGGCCCAGGAGGCAGACCTGACCGTGCTCTGCGGCGACATCTATGAGGGGTCATGGAACCCTCTGGAGGAGAGCGTCGAGGGTCCCAACGGGCAGGAGCTATGGAGCCTGATTCAGGGACAGAGACAGGCAGTCGTAGTGGTGGGAAATCACGACTGGACCCTGGGAGAATATCTGGGGGATCCAAGCCATCCCGTGCTGAAGAATTACCGCTTCGAGATGGATGGGGTGAGCTATTATGCCACCCACGGCTGGATTGAATACGACCTGGCCATGGCCTTCCTGGCTCCGATTTACCAATGGATCTACCCACTGCTTCCCATCCTGGCCAAGTGCTGGACACGAAAGAGGAGCCCCAGGACGCTGAAGCTACAGGCCCTGAAGCTAGAGGGTCGAGAGGCTCGTTACTGGCGGCATGTAAGGGATATGTCCAATCAGGCCATCTTCCAGGCCATTGATGAGGGCTGTGTCCCCTTATGGGGACATTCCCATCGCAGGCACTTAGACCTGTATGAAAGCTGGCTCACCATCAATTGCGGGGATTTCTGCGAAGATGACATCGGTGGGGTAGTCATAGAGGGTGGGGTGGCGAGGGAGTGGTGATGAGGCAATCAGGTCACAGGTCGCAGGTCACAGGGGTAGCGAGGGAATGGGGAGTGGGGGGCGCTTATTGATTCATCTGGTAGATTAACCGCAGCCCCTTGAGGGTGATCCATGGATCCACGAACTGGATGACGTCGGTCTCCTGGGCGATGACGTCGGCCAGGCCGCCGGTGGCGATGACTTTCATCTCAGGGCCTAGCTCCTGCCGAAAACGGGCCACCATGCCCTCTACCAGGCCCGCGTAGCCAAACAGGATGCCCGATTGGATGGCCTGCACGTTGTTGGAACCGATGGCTTTGGGCGGGCGTGTCAGGTCAGTGCGCGGCAGCCTGGCGGTGCGGGCGAAGAGAGCCTCCATGGCGATGACGATGCCCGGCGCGATGGCTCCACCCAGGTAGTCCCCTTCCGCCGAGACCGCATCGAAGATGGTGGCCGTGCCGAAGTCCACCACGCAGGCCGGCCCCCCGTACAACCGATGGGCGGCTACGGCGTTGGCTACCCGATCTGCCCCCACGTCGCGGGGGTTGTCGTAACGAATGCGCACCCCGGTGCGCACGCCGGCGTCCAATACCAGGGGAGTGCAACCGAAGTAGTCCTTGCTCAGGCTGACGAAGGTCCCCGTCAGGGGAGGCACAACGCTGGCGATGGCGACGCCATTTACGTCACCGACACCATAGCCCCTGTGGTTTAATAGCTGTATGAGAAGTATGGCGTACTCGTCGGCCAGCCGCTGATGATCGGTGGCGATCCGCCAATGGGCTGCCAACTCCTCCCCCCGATATAGCCCCAGCACGATGTTGGTGTTGCCAATGTCAATACACAGTAGCATAATCCCTCCCTAAACAGGCTCTCACAATTGATGGCGAGGAGTTGCACTCCGAGCCCCTGTTCGGGAGTGCAACTCCCTCACATCGGAGAACGGCGGCGTGGATCCAGGTAATCCCGCAACCCGTCCCCCAGAAAATTGAACCCCAGGACAGTGAGGGCCAGGGCCAGGCCGGGAAAGATGGCCAGCCAGGGCCCTCGGTCCATGAATAACCGCGCCTCTTCGAGCATTTTGCCCCAACTGGGCAGCGGCGGCTGGGTGCCCAGTCCCAGGTAGCTCAACGAGGCCTCGGCCAGGATGGCCGTGGCGAAGCTCACGCTGGCCTGCACCAAAAGCGGGGCCAGACCGTTGGGCAGGATGTGCCGCCACAGGATGTGCAGGTCCGTCCCGCCCACGGCCCGCGCCGCCTCCACGTAGCCCTCCTCCCGTACGGCCAGCACCGAGGCCCGGGTCAGCCGGGCGAACACCGGAAGGTTCACCACCCCGATGGCCAGCATGGCGTTGAGGTGACCTGGCCCCAGGGCCCCGACCACGGCGATAGCCAGCAGGATGGCCGGGAAGGCGAACAGGGCGTCCATCAGCCGCATCAGGGCCTCGCCCAGCAGCCCGCCGTAGAATCCGGCCACCATGCCGACGATCATCCCTCCCCCCAGCCCGATGCCCACCGCTACTATCCCTACGCTGAGAGCGATTCCTGCCCCGCCCATCACCCGGCTCAGGATGTCCCGCCCGTACTGGTCGGTGCCCAGGAGATGCCCCGCGCCCGGCGGCTGCAGCCGGGCGGCGATGTTCATAACCGTCGGGTCGTGGGGAGTGGCGAAACGACCCAGCACGGCCACCAACACCATCACCAGGACGATGGCCCCGCCCCAAACCAGAAGCGGGCTGGCCCTGTGGAATCCACCCCCTCCCAGCCTCCCCCTGCGAGGGGGAGGAGTCTGAGTCCCCCTCCCTGGAAGGGAGGGGTTAGGGAAGGGTGGGCCTTGCGTCGAAAAATCACCGACCACGGTTGTTCTCCAGGGAGATGCGCGGGTCGAGCCAGGTGTAGGCCAGGTCCACCAGGAAGTTGATGATCACCACCAGGGCAGCGATGAACAGCACCAGGCCCTGGATGAGGGGGAGGTCGCGGTTGACGACGGCGAACAGCACCAGTCGGCCCAGGCCCGGCAGGGCAAACACCTGCTCGACGACGATGCTCCCTCCCAGCAGGAACCCCAGTTGCAGGCCCAGCAGGGTCACGGTGGGAATGAGAGCGTTCCGCAGGGCGTGGCGGACGATGACCTGGGCCTCAGTGAGGCCCTTGGCCCGGGCGGTGCGGATGTGGTCGCGGGCCAGCTCTTCCAGCATCGAGGCTCGCACCAGTCGGGCCAGCACTCCGGCCACCGGCAGTCCCAGCGCCAGGACGGGCATGACCAGAGTACGCAGCGTCCCTAGCGGATTCTCCCCCCAGGGCACGTATCCTCCTGAGGGCAGCCAGCGCAGGCTCAGGGCGAAGAGGAGGATGAGCAGGATGCCGATCCAGAACGAGGGCAGGGCCAGCCCCGCCTGAGCGAAGACCAGCACCCCGTAGTCCAGCGCGCTGTGTTGGCGGACAGCGGCCAGGACGCCCAGCGGCACGGCCAGCAGCACGGCCAGGGCCAGGGACAGCATGGCCAGCGACAGGGTGACCGGCAGCCGCTCGGCGATGAGCCTGGCCACCGGCCGCCCGTGCCGCAGCGAGACCCCCAGGTTCCCGCGCAGCACCCCGCTCAGCCAGCTCAGGTATTGCAGGGGCAGTGGGCGATTCAGGCCCAACTGCGCCCGCAGGTCGGCCAGGGCCTCTGCCGAAGCCTCGGTGCCCAGGATGAGCTGGGCCGCATCGCCCGGCACCATCTGCACCACCACAAAAGTGACCACCGAGATCAGAAACAGCGTGAGCACCAGAGACGGCAATCGTCGCATCCCTAATTCCCTGATCCCTAGTCCCTGATCCCTAATCCCTGACCCACACCGTCCGCAGATCGTAAATGTCAATAGGATACAGTTGCCACCCCTGCACCTCATCCCGCAGCCCGACCGAGGAGAGCGGGGCCAGCAGATAGACGGCCACCGCGTCGTCGGCCAGCATCCGCTGCATCTCGGCGTAGATCTCCTGACGGCGGGCCGGGTCGGTGCTGACCGCCCCCTCTTTGACCAGCTCGTCGTAGCGGGGGTTATTGTAGTTCATGTAATTCTCTTTGCTGTCGCTGACGTAGCGGTTGAGGAAGGGGTCGGGGTCGAGCCGGCCGGTGTGGCCCAGGGTGGTCAGGGCGTAGTCCCGACCGTAGTACACCTTTTCCAGATAGGTGGCCCACTCGATGGTCTCCAGCCTGGCTTTGATGCCCACCCTGGCCAGTTGGTCGGCGATGACCTCGCCGTTGCGGATGTGGAAGTCGTAGGGTTGGGGCAGGGCGATGGTAGTCTCGAAGCCGTTGGGGTAGCCGGCCCCGGCCAGGAGCGCCTTGGCCCTGTCGGGGTCGTAGGGGTAGCGAGCGGTCAGGTCCACGTAGAAGTCGCTGACCGGCGGCATGTGGCTGCCGATGGGCACGCCGGTCCCCCACTGCGCCCCTTCGATCACCGCCTGCTTGTCAACGGCGTGGTTGAGGGCCTGCCGTACCCGCAGGTCGTCGAAGGGGGCACGCGCGTTGTTGATAGCCAGCAACTGGATGCCGTTGAACGGCTGCTGGATGACTTTGATGCCGGGCTCATCTTTGAGACTGGCAATTTCCTGGGCCGGCACCTCAGGCACCACGTCCACCTCGCCCGTCTTCAGGCTGATCAGCCGCGCGGCGGGGTCAGTGATCACCCGAAAAGTGACCTCGTCCAGGTAGGGCACGCCTGTCCTGAGTGTAGCCGAAGGATCGGCGACGAAGTACTTGTCGAAGCGGCGGAGCTTGACGTGGCTATCGGGCACCCATTCCCCGAACTGGAAGGGGCCAGTACCGACGGGGTGATCGCGCAGGGTGACGATTGCCTCCTGGGGGACGATAGCCGCCCAGCCGTAGGCCAGGTTGGAGAGGAAGGCCGCCTGGGGTTGGGCGAGGGTGAAGATCACCGTGCGGTC
>VGOG01000133.1 GCA_016875995.1 Chloroflexota bacterium | reverse complement strand
TGAAGGTAAAGTATGGCCGCAGCTGCTGAATCTGAGCGATGATCTGCTGGTCGTGCTCGGTGGCGTAGAACGTCATTCGTTTGGCTGTCATTTCTGATCCTCCTGAGCGATTTTGATAGTATTATACTATCGTCCCTCTGTAGTGTCAAATTGGTGGTATATTATACCTCATTCCACTACCTCTTTGCCTTCGCTATCGTAAGTGTCCCACAGGGGACAGCGACCAGCACGCCAGGCGGTTCAACCGACGATCTCAGCGGTGGTTGGTCTTTTGGTGGTTTCACTCAGCGGTATCGCCCATTAGCGCAGCGGTTATCCGCAATCTGAAGTAACGATTCTCTGCTGTGCTTAGACGTAGCTCATTCGCTAATCCCTCGCCATACTGCCGTGCCACAGTGCATAATTGGCCCCTCTTGTTCACTGTGCCGCCGAAGGGGTTGGGCTGGTAGTCCAAATATCGTTTGAGGGCCTGGAACCACTGTTGGTAACTGCCCCAAAAGCGGGCTGGGAGTTCAACCAATGGGATAGGCAGGTATGGATCACCCCGGTGATGAGCTGGCTCTGTGCTCACAGTTACAATACATCCACACCGCTCGATAGGTTCGACGTAAGCCGGCGGCCCATCGAAGATGTACGTAAGCCGCTCTATCAATTCTAGCCGCTCCATGGTGTCCACTTTGGAGATACTTAGCGGCCTAAACACCGGCTGGGGTTCTAAGGATGGCCTTTCTGGTGCTACGACCCTTTCTGGTGCTACGACCCATTCTTGTGTCAAGACCCCGACATTTTGGATAATTGGTTGGTCTTTCATAGTTTGCTCCTTCCATACCTCCCCTCGTCGGCGTGTGTGGCGTGCGTTTTTGGGGGGGGCGTCTCGCACGCACACGCACCGCACTAATTGAAGCTGGCGATTATGTCCTCTGCCGGGGTGGTCAGCTCCCACCCCTGGCGGCGGTCGTCGTTGGTCCAGGCGGCGTGCCCGGCGTCCATGAGCACCTGGCGGAAGATGATGTACTTCTCCCGTCCGATGTGAGGCTCCCACCGTCGCATGGACGTATCGACTGCGCACCCCCTGATGAAGCTGGCCATCTCCTGGCGCAGCTTTTCGCGTTTGTCCTCGATGGTGGAGGTCGGGGCTGCTCGCACGGTGATGATACGTGGCTCATCCTCTGGCTGGCCGACCCAGCCGTCGCGGTCGAGGTCGCGGCGGGCTGCTTCCTCGGCGAACCAGACGATGGCTTTGTAGAACCGCCACGTGGTTGCCAGAGAAGCCGCTAACACTCCTACCCCGCCAGCGAAAGCCAGGGCTGGCCGGGGCGGGATGTCGAAGAAACCCCACTGAACGATGAGCAGGGCCAGGGTAATGCCAACACCGAAGATGAGGCAGTTCAGCAAGGGGATCACCACCTCGCTGACGACCCCTTTGCGTTCGTAGGTGACGCTGTTGCCATATGGGGCTGGAGTGTCGAACGGTGGCTTATATCTCACGTCTTTCCTCCTGCGTTTCCTGGGGCGTTTGAGACGCCTGTTTTGCAGGCGATGCTCGTAACGAGTGAAGGCGGGCTCGTTACGAGTTGTTACGAGTGATTATGGGCCTCGTTACGAGGCGGGCGATCTCCGCATCCCCGTCGGCGTGGTGTTTTCGCAGCCAGTCCTGGAGGATCACTCGCACGACGAGGGCCAGCGGGCGGCTGCCAGCCAGGGCTTTCAGGCGCTCGTAGTCGGCGTGGGGCAGGCGGGTAGCTATGGCTGGCGTTTCGTCATCTGACGGGTAGCGCTTGCGGCGTGGTCGTGGTGTTGGGCGGTCAGCGAGTATGGCGCTGATCTCGTCGGTGATGGTCTGCATCGGGTCACGTCTCATAGGACAGCACCTTCTCCACCACGACCGCATATTCCTGAGTGGCCCTGCAGGGGGCTTTCTCGAATACGGTCAGCCCTTCGGCGGCGCACTCGCGCAGGATGGTAGCGCGGTGGATGGGCTCCCATACTGCGTCCCCCAGGCTGTAGGTGAGCTGGCGCAGCGTGGTCGCGCTCTCCCTGGTCAGCTCGTCGTAGAATGTAGGGAGCACGGCCAGGAGCTGGCAGTTGCTGGCTTGCTCTTTGACGGCCTGGAGGGTGGTCAGGACGCCGGTCAATCCCTCAGTGGCGGCGTAGTCCACGGCGCAGGGGGCGATGAGCCAGTCGGCGGCGTACAGGGCCGCTTCCTGGAGCAGGCCGACGGAGGGAGAAGTATCGAAGATGATGTAGTCGGTCCTGACGGCTCCGAGAGCGCGGGCCAGGCAATCCAGCTTGAACCCCTCGGCGGCCAGGACGATCTGGGCCGTCGCGGTGCGGCTGTTACCTGGAATTACCAGGAGCCCGTTGCGGTCGTGGTCGGGTATTGCTGTGGACCTGATCACGGCCGCCAGGGGTTGCCTGGTGACTAGCAGGTCGAACACGCCGGACTCCTGGGGGAGGCCGAGAAAGGTGCTGACCTGTCCCTGGGGGTCCAGGTCTACCAGGAGCACGCCCTTGCCCTGCAGGGCCAGACCGTGGGCCAGGGTGACGGCGGTGGTGGTTTTACCCACCCCGCCTTTCTGGTTAGCAATGACGATGGTGATCACTCTTCGATCCTCCTGGAGCGTAGAGGGGCTGGCGGTAGCTTCCCGAGTCATCGCCTCGCCAGAGCGACGTTGCCGTGATGATTTTGTTGTTGGCCCGTGTCGGGTAGTATAGATACCCGCAACTGCGCCCCAGTCTGTACAGATCCCGGGTGATCCGTACGTCCTGGAGGCAGTACTCGGCGATGGCCAGGATATTGCCCTCGTTCCACCAGGTAACCGCGTCGAGGCCGTGGCCGCTTTTGCGGATGCCCAGGTTGGCGAAGGCCAGGTCGTCCAGGCTTACGCGGTGCCCGAGCTGCCGGTAGATGTGGTCGAGCATATCCAGGGTAGGGATGCGCAGATCGTGGCTGGTGTAGGGAGAGAGCACCGGGTAGTCGAAGCGGAGCAGGTTGAAGCCCACTACCAGGTCGGCGGTGGTAAGCTGCTCGATGAGCGCGTCCACGTTGTGTTCGGAGTAGAAGCGATAGCGGTCGTCGGCCGTCGAGTACGTGACCGCCACGGACAGGCCCATGTCGGGGACGTTATCCCAGCCGCCGACGTCTTCGGCGCTGCGTTGCGTCTCCAGGTCGAAAATCACAGTGTTCATTTTCCCTCCTGTTTTAGCTAACGGACTAAGCTGAGCTGCGCGGCTGTTCCGCGTCAGCTGCAGCGGTAGTTAGACGGAGGCACAAGGGGCATTTCGGCGCTCGTTCAATTTGCTTGTGCCAATCCAATTCGCTGTAGGCAACTGCGGGGCTTCCGCAAACAGCCTTGCCATTCTTGTAAAAGTGCTTGTATTTGGATTGCTTTGCCTTCAGCCACATTTCGGGCCTCCGTCTAACTATCGATTATGCCGACCACGTGTTGTCATTAGTCATATCCTGCTTTCCTCCTGTTCTGGTCGGCGCACCCGCAGGGGCGGGTGTGACAGACCGTGCACACCAGAGACGAGTAGGCGGGTGGTGGGGGCTCGTGGCGTGCCAGTTTGCTGATGACAAAGCCCGCAGGGGATATCAGGTTCGTTTGCTTTTTGGCGTAGGCGATCCACAGGGTGGCGTCCTGGGGTGAAACGCCATCCTGAGCCAGGCAGATCGCTCGCGTACGCGAAATCTCGAAATTTTCAAGGCAGTCGACTAGTTGTTGTTGTTGTTGGTTTAATGATTCATAGATCGAATCAATATCAACAACAACACCATTGCTAGTTACTAATGACCTCGATTCCGGGATCGAGGTCAAATCGTTTGACCTCGACTCCGGGATAGGGGTCAAAACTTTTGACCTCGACTCCGGGATAGGGGTCAAAACTTTTGACCTCGACTCCGGCGTAGGGGTCACCTCAGTGGTTGTTTGTGTGGTTGTGGTTGTTTGTGTTGTGTTTGTGTTGGGCTTGTAGAGCTGCAGTAGCTCTGTGACCCATTGGAACCGCCCGCGGCGGTAGCGGGTGATGAGCCCGGCCTCAGTCATCCTGCTCAGGTAGGCGGTAACGCTGGCGGCGGAGATGGTTTCCCCTTCGGCGTTGGCCCACAGGTGGCCGATGGCGTCCAGGCTGAGCTTAAGGACCGGCTTGTTGAAGGCGGCGCCGATGAGCAGGGCATAGCGCACCTTCATCAGCGGAGGGATTGTCGGGTCGCGCAGGACGGACGCCGGGACGGGGGCGTAGTGAAATTCAGCCACCACGGTGCACCTCCACGTTCCAGGGGAGCCTGGTGGTTAGCAGGTCGGCGTGGAGGGGGAGGGCGAGTTGGATGTGGTGGCCCTGCTGTATTTGAGCGACGTAGCCGTATTGGATTTGTGTCAGGTGGTGCCACAGGTCCAGCAGCTCGTCGTAGCGTTCGTTGTCCAGGGTGACGGTCATGAGCGACACGCCGTTCTCGTCGGTGTAGACGATGTGGGGAATGCGGAGAACCCGCAAGACGTGGCTCAGGTTGTCGTGTTCGGGTAGGGTGACTTGGGTCATTTTGTGGCCTCCTGGTACTCGTTATACGCAGTCTTGAGATCGGCGAGGCGGTCATTCACCTTACCCTGGTCGCCACCTTCGCAGGCCTCTTCGCAGGCTTCGGCGTGGGCCCGTTGGGCCTCACGCCAGGCACGGTACAGGCGGAGGCCTTCGAGGATCTTCTTGACTCTATTCATCGGCCTGCTCCTTTCGGTGGTTTGGGCGGCTTGACGGGCGTGTCATTTGGCTTGACGAAGGGACGGCGAGAGGGGCGGCGAGGCCGTTGGGTGAGGACGCTGATCGGGCGTCCCCGTAAGGTGATCCATCGAGTTTGTAGCTGCTTCATTGTTCCTCCTCCTGAAGTTGTCGTCGTGCTTCTTCGCGGGCGGCACGGAATCCGCCCGGGTAACGTTTGGAGATGTGGTTGGCCCTGGGGTGGGTGTCTGCCGCGTTGAGGTCCTTGATCTCGGGTGGGCGTCCGATATCGCGCCACACCTGCTTGATGGTGTTGACCATATCCGGGTCTGAATATTTTCGCTCTGCCGTTCGGTGGTATAGCCTCGGTTTGGGAGTGGCGATTGGGGTGCCGGTGCGTTTCGGGAACAGGCACCCGTTCGCCGAGAGGTAGACGCAGCCGGGGCAGAACAGCTCTCTGCGGGATTCGCCTGGGTGAAGCACCTTCAGGCTCCCGTTGGATTCGCGGCAGTTGTAGTCGTTCACGTCCTGGCTCCTGGTGGTTTCAGGTCATAGATGAAGCGGATCAGCTCGGCGTGTTGTCCTGGGTCACGGGTGTTTTTGTGCCGGGGTTGGGTTTGGGTGTGACCGGCCTGGCGGAAGTTGGCTGCTTTGTAGATTGTGCCCTGGTGGAAGCGGGTGTCAGCGTAAGTGATGATTTTGACGATTTGGTAGGGCTGGTCCAGGAATCGCGGCGGGTGGACTTCTAGCCAGCGATGTTGAACTTGCCGCAGTGCTTTGGCTATCACGCATGTTTCGGAGTTGTGTGGTAAGTTATCGTGCAACCAGAGACGGGACAGGCAGAGAACTTGCCATTTTGTGGGCAAGCCTGGATAGCCAAATTCCCCGCGCAGGCGGGTAAAGTGGGCTGTCGCAAAAATGATAAAACCGGACGGGTTGCCGTCTGGCTGGTATTGTGCGCCGTCGAATAGCACCGCCCATCCGAACGGGGAGGCGCGGGGGTGTACTGGCCGGTGCATGTAGTGGTGAGCGGTAGCCATCTCGGCTAGCCACGCTCGCGATTCGATTTTCAGTTGGATGCGTTGTGGTAGTTTCATGTTTGTGATATAATGGGAGCCAGGGCTGGCAGCCCTGCAACGAGGAAAGCCCTGGCCCCCGGGTATGTTGCGATACGGAGGCCTGGGATGAACGAGATAGAGGAGTTTCTGCTGTGCCTGGAAGCGGCGGGGCGGGCGGAGCGGACGTTGGGCTCCTACGAGGAGCGTCTGCGCTGCCTGGCCATCTTCCTCGAGGAGCAGGGGATTCGTGAGATCGGTGCGGTGCGGGCAGTCGACCTGGACCGCTTCGTCGTTTCGCAGCGCCGCAGGCAGTTATCGGCGGTGACGATTGCGGGCCGCATCCAGGCGGTCAAGACGTTCTTCGCCTGGTGTGTGAAGCGGTGCTACCTGGAGCGCTCGCCTGCGGCTCACCTGGTCAAGCCGAAGCTGGAGAGAGGGGGGCGGTCGCCGGCCATGGCGAGGGAGGATCTGGGGCGGCTGCTGGCTGCTGCGGGCGGGCGTCCGCGTGACCTGGCCGTGCTGTTGTTCCTGGCTGACACTGGCTGTCGGGTGGGGGAGCTGGTGGGGCTGGAGCGGTCCGACGTGAACGTTGAGGAGCGGTGCGCCTGGGTCAGTGGAAAGACGGGGGGGAGGTGGGTGGATTTCACGGAGCGGACGGCGGGTGCTCTCGAGCGGTGGCTGGTGATCAGTGACTCCTCGTCGGTGTTCGGGATGACGGGGAACGCGGTGCGGAAGATGTTGGTCAGGCTGGCGGAGAAGGCGGGAGTGGCGGGTCGGGTGAATCCTCATTCGGTTCGTCACCTGGTGGGACAAGCCTGGCTGGACGATGGGGCGAACCTGGAGCTTGTGCGTCAGAAGCTGGGTCATCGTGACATTACGGTCACCGCCAACTTCTATGCTCACCAGGATCGGGAGCGCGTGAGGGTGGCCACGGAGCGATTCAGCCTGGTAGGGCGGGATGGCTAACGGACTCTGGAACCGTAGGCCGAGGTTCGAATCCTCGTCCCCCAGTATACGGCCTCCGTGTATTCTGCTGTTAAGGTGCCTGGGACGGAGGTCGGAGAAGCCGCTGGCTGTAACGGCAGCCTGCGGCTTCGTTATTCTTGCCGGGCGGGCTCGTTTTCCCTCAGCCAGTTTTCGATGAGCTGTCGGATCACGTCTGACATGTTGAGGCCCTTCAGGGTCGTGAGGACCTTGAAGCGCAAGAAGATCTGAGGGTCGAGGCGGACAACTAATCGTTTTTCCATAGTGTTACCTCCTTGTACTAGGCATATATTACCACAGAAGGGGAAATTTGTCAAATGGGCAAAAAGGGGGCATTCCGGCGGGGTCAGGACGCGAGCGAGGAGCTCGGGAATTGGTGGTGGCTGCTGCTGCTCTTGCTGGCCATTGCGGTGTTGGGGAAGCTGCTGGAGGTGCTGGGGCTGATTTGACAATGATACCAAATGTAGTATAATTCCCCTCGCAGGACACAATTTATAGGGTTTCTGACGGGCCTGGGATCCCAATCCTTGGCCCGTCTCTATTTATCGAGATCGCGCCGACCCAGGCCCGGCGTATTTCTCGGCGACGGGGGCGGTCGAGGTCTGGCGTGGCCGCCCTTTCGTTCGACTGGAGGTGATATGGCACTGTGGTGGCTCATAGGATGGTTGATCAGTCTCTACCCGGTGGCGTGGCTGTTGTGGAAGCTGGGGGTGGGGCCTGAGCCGGTGCGAGATCGGCAGGTGGTGGCCGAGCTGATAGAGAGTGACGTGAAAATCTACTGGCTGTACCAGCACGAGGACGGCTTCGAGGACTTGTCGGAGCTGGTGTGGGCTGGGCGGCCAGTTTTGCTTTTACCACGGCGGCGGGATCATCAGTTGTACGTCTTGTGTTCCGAGCCCGTGGTGTGGGGGTTTGGCTACCAGGTGGTGGTAGCGAACACCAGGCCCTGCGCGTTGGAGGCGGAGTATTATTCGACGTCCGGCTGGAAGCGGCTGGGGTTTTTCGATGAGACGCGGCCGCGGGGGGCGGGAACGGGGCAGGTGGACGGGCGGATACGGTGGGCGATTCCCTCTGATTCGGCTCCTTTGACGTTGGAAGGGCTGCGGGGGTACGTGGTGCGTTTTCGCCCATTGGGCGATCTGTCGGACGGGACGGTGGGTAAGCTGAGGCCGCTGACCACCTTGCCACGGGTGAACCCTAGCCCGTGGTGGCGGGTGGTGGTGGCTAGCAGGCTGAGTGCGTGCGACAATCGTCCTGGATACAAGAAGATCTACGTCTGGGTGCGGGATGAGCGCGGGCGACCGTTGGAGGGGGTCAAGGTGCGGTTCGGGTGGGAGACGGGGCGGGGGGTGGCGTACGATCATCCGAACATCTGGGGCCTCACCCAGGAGGAGGGCTTTCTGGAGTGGGACCACTTTGGCGTGGCGGCGGTCTACTCGTTGACCATTGGAGAGGAGGGGGTCCCCCTGATCGAGAACATCCGCACTGACCTGGGGAACGAGTACTGTCGAGAGGGACTGACGGGGTGGATCCCGGTGAACAGGCCGGGCATTTACTCGTACCTGTTCGAGATTCGGCAGATATACGCTGGCGGGGATGAGCTGGTGTCGGCGGTGCAAGAGATTGCGGGGGTGACTGGCGGCGGCAAGGTGAGAGGCCAACAAGAGCGATGAGCGCCGTGGCAGCCGCGGCCCCCGGGCAAGGGAGCCTTGACGGAGCAAGGGAGCAAGGGAGCAATCTGCGACCCTGCGACTTTGCGACCCTTCGGGCTGAGCCTCAGGGCGAAACCTTGTGACTTTGCTCCATTATAGTGCGCAAGTAGAAAGGAGGCAGGATGGATTGGCTGGTGGAGAATTTGAACCTGGTGTTCTCGTTGGTGTCGCTGGCGGGGGTGATCGCGGTGTGGGGTTACGTGACCTACTGGCATGATCGCGACCGCCTGTGGCGTGACCTGGAGAAGCTGGTCCACGAGGGGCTGGAGTATCTCCAGGAGTGGGCGGCGGGTCAGTTGGAGGTGGTCACACGGGACGACACGGACTGGCTGGCTGACGTGCTCTACGTGCGGTACGTGAAGGGCACGGCCCTGGATGGGCTGGTAAGCCAGGAGCAGATGCGCTCCCTGCTGTGGGAGGCGTTTGTGGTGTGGCGTGATCGGTTCGTTGGGATCAAGCAAGCCATATCCTCTTACGCCATATCTCCTCGGGTGGCCCGGGTTAGCGGCAGGTAGGGATGGGCATCTACGATCTGTTGAAACTGGCGGCTGACTGGTCGTTAGCGGCGGTGTTGGCCGGGGTGCTGGTGTGGGTGATCAAGCGCTCGGACGAGCGGATGGAAAGCCTGCAGCAGGAGCTGGCCGGGCGGTTGGCTGGTGTGGTGGACAAAAACACCCAGGCGCTGGCGGAGATCAAGCCTGCGCTGGAGAACATCACCCGCTTCATGGATGGGGTCGAGCGCCGCCTGGCGGCCATTGAGGACACGTTGGGGAGGCTGTCCAGGCGTGAGGAAACGTTCTAGCCGTTCTAGCTGGGAAGTGCTGGACGTGGCATTAGATGCCATGGAGCAGGCCATACAGGACATTCGGCTGGCGGTTCTGGCCCTGGCCGAGCGCGACGTGGAGGGGCTTCTTGGCGACGCTGGACTGGCTGGCGATCGAAAACGAGTATGTGACGGGATCGGTAAGCTATGGCGACCTCGCAATCGCCCATGGAGTGAGCAAGAAGCAAGTGGCTCGCTACGGGCGGGCGAACGACTGGGTGGCGAAGAGACAGGAATTCCGGTCCAGAACGTCCACAGAAGGTCTACAGAAAGCTGAAGCGGAAGCGTCTGAGGCCAGTGCGCTGGTATTTCGTATCGGGCGGCTGATTCTGGAGCGGTTTCTCGTGGCCCTGGAGGAGGGCGGGATCAGGCTTACCCCGGCCGACGCTGAGAAGTGGGGAAAGCTGCTGCTGGAGATGGAGCGGGCGGGGCGAGAGACGACGCTCGGCGTGGTGTTCGGGGCCGACCTGCTGGCCCAGGCCGCGGTGGAGCTGAGGCGGTGGAGGGTTGGTGATGAGGCTGCGTAGCATTCCCCCTGCGAGTCGAGTACCTGCGAGGCCGAGGCCGAGTTTTGGCGGGGGGCGTTGAGCAACCTTGTTGACTCGTGAACAGCAGGTTGAGCTACTCAAGTGTCGGGAGAATGTCGCCTACTTCATAGACACGTACTGCTGGATTGAGAACAAGACGAGCCGCGAGTGGGTGCGGTTTCGATTGTGGCCGGACCAGGTCAGCACCTTACAATCTCTGCAAGACCATCAATTGTCCATCGTCTTGAAAGCACGCCAGCTCGGCTTGACCTGGCTGCTGGTTTGCTATGGCTTGTGGATGATGTTGTTCCGTCCTGGAACAGGTGTTCTGTTGTTCTCCAGGAGAGACGACGAGGCGGCCGAGTTGTTGGATCGGGTGAGGCAGGTGCACCTGCGGCTGCCGGCTTTCTTGCGGGCGAAGGTAGGGACGGACAACGACCACGAGCTGCAGTTGGTGAAGCTGGACAGTCGAGCGCAGTCGTTTCCCACCACCAAGCACAGCGGGCGGAGCTACACGGCGACGTTGGCCGTGGTAGACGAGGCCGACTTCATACGCTGGCTGCGGCAGTTGTTGACGGCGGTGAAGCCGACGATTGACGCTGGCGGGCAACTGGTGTTACTGAGCACGGCGGACAAAGAGGATCCATCGTCGGAGTTCAAGCGCTTATGGAACCAGGCCGTAGCGGGGGAGAACAACTACTGTCCTGTTTTCCTGCCGTGGTCAGCCAGGCCCGACCGGGATATGGTCTGGTACGAGCGTCAGAAGGCGGATTACAGTTTGGATGACCTCTACCAGGAGTATCCGGCCACACCTGAGGAAGCGCTGGCCTCCAGGACGTCGTCTAAGCGATTTCAACCTGACTGGCTCTCGGCCTGCCGGGGGGAAGGGAAGCCGCTGGCGGGTGTCGGCCCGGCCTTGCCGGGGCTGGTAGTGTGGGAAGTGCCGCGCCGTGGTGGTCAGTACCTGGTGTCGGCCGACCCTGCGGAAGGGAACCCCTCGTCGGACCCCTCCCCGGCGGTGGTGTTCGATGCGCTGACCTGGGGTCAGGTGGCGGGGCTGTACGGCAATTTCGAGCCCGACGTGTTGGGGGGCTACCTGGTAGAGCTGGCGGAGTGGTATAACGAGGCCGTGATCTGCGTCGAGCGAAACAACCACGGTCACGCCGTCCACGTGGCAATCAGGAATCGGGGGGGGGAGGACCTGGTTTACCTGAATCCCCACGACAACAAAGATGGGTGGCTGTCGAACGCGAAGATGAAGACGTTGGCCACCGACGTAACGGCGGAAACTCTGCGAGATGGGGGCTGCATTATCCAGGATGACGCCACGATCAACGAGCTGGCCATCTTTGAGGCGGGTACCCTGAAGGCTCCTGCGGGGATGACAGATGATCGGGCGATGGCCATTATAAACGGGCTGGCGGCGCTCAGGTGGCCCAGCTTAAGGCATCGAGGGACGGGGGAAAGCAGGATCGTCGAGCCTGAGGACATCATTGACGAACGCGAGACACGCGGCTGGTGAGGAACGAGGGAGCAGCGATGAGAGATCTGTTGGCGAGGTGGCTCAGGGGGCTGGCGGGTCGGCTGGACGCGGTCACCGTGGTGGCCGTGGGCAAGGCTGACGACGGGCTGGTAGCGTTTGGCCTGGCGGGTACTGATCTCGACAAGCAATGGGGCGAGCTGCTGGGGGAGTTCAAAGACGCCTTTGACGCCTGGCGGAAGAACCCCCTGGCCAGGCGGATCGTGGGGATCGTCACTGCCTACGTGCTGGGCGGAGATTCCATCGTGTTGCACTCGACGTATGGCCCCCTCGACAGGTTCATTCAGGACCTGGTGAGCCTGCC
>VGOG01000132.1 GCA_016875995.1 Chloroflexota bacterium | reverse complement strand
TGGGCAATCGCAAGACAGCCATGTACCTGGATGACGTGTCGGTACAGGTATGCTACTGATCGGCCTTCCGTAGCGGCGGCCTGCCGGGGCAGTCAGGGTGGCCGCCGCTACAGTACGGAGGCCCTTCCGGAGAACCAATATGGCAGAAGTAGTCGGCCTGACGGCCGAGATGTACCGGGCAGTTGTAACCATTGTAGACGAGCGGGTAAAGGAGATCCGGGTTACCCGCGAGGACTTCAACGCCCTCAAAGGCGCTGTGCAAGAGCTGGCCCAGGCGCAGGCCCGCGCCATGCTACCTGGCTACCTTGAATGCCGCTTTGGGCTGGTCTTAGAGGGTATGCTGGGTGAAAAGCTGAACTGTCAGTTCTTCCAGATTGATGGTCAGGAAGTAAGGATTAATCTCTATGGCGATGGAAAGCGCAATGGTCAGTGGGTAGTAGTATTGGGAGAGGCTAAGTCACGCATCTTCAGGAGCGATGTGGAGGAGTTTGCTGAGAGACTAGCCCTGGTGGAGCCTGCGCTGAAGGGAGAGGTGGTACGGGTGATGTTTGGCTACTTCATCCACCCCTCGGCCGAGGTAGCGGCCAGGGAACGGGATATCCTGGTGGTGGCTTCGTACCAAAGGTAGGCCCACATCAAGCCGAACGAAGGGAAGGGTCGCGGACAAAGCGGCCCTTCCCTTTTTGTTTGTAACGTGATATAATAGCGTGCAAACAAGCAGGAGGGAAATATCTTGAGCACAGCCTACGTGTATGATCCCATCTATCTGGAGCACAACCTCCCAGGCCATCCGGAGAACAAGGAGCGGCTGGTGCGGACCACGGGACTCCTGGAGAAGCAGGGGATACTGGAGAGGTTGGTGGCTGTGGAGGCGACACCCGTTTCGCTGGAACGCCTGACCAGCAACCACAGCCAGAGCTACATTGACGCCGTTCGGCAGATGGCCGAGAGAGGCGGGGGACATCTGGACCTGGACACTTACATGGGCCCCCGTTCCTACCAGGCAGCACTGATGGCCGCCGGGGGGCTGGTGAACGCGGTGGAAGCGGTACTGACAGGGGAGGTGGACAGCGCCTTCGCCCTGGTGAGGCCGCCGGGCCACCACGCGGTGAAGGCACGAGGAATGGGCTTCTGCATCTTCAACAACGTGGCCGTAGCCGCCCGCTACGCCGTGGAGGAAAAAGGGCTGGAACGGGTGCTGATCGTGGATTTCGACGTCCACCATGGCAACGGCACTCAGGACGCTTTCTACGATGAATCCTGCGTCCTCTACTTCTCCACCCACCAGTACCCCCACTATCCCGGCACGGGGCACTGGCAGGAGATCGGGAGAGGGGAGGGAGAGGGCTACACAGCCAATGTCCCTCTGCCAGGAGGCGTCGGCGATAAGGGTTTCAGTCTCATCTTCGACGAGTTCCTCTATCCCCTGGCGGAGCGTTACCGCCCCCAGCTCATTCTGGTTTCGGCTGGCTACGACGCTCACTGGGCCGACCCCTTGGCGGCGATGCAGCTCTCGATAACCGGTTACACCCATCTGGCGCTAACGCTGAAAACCATGGCCGACGAGCTCTGTGAGGGCAGGCTGGTCTTCACCCTGGAGGGAGGCTACCAGCTCGAAGTGCTGGCCTACGCTGTGCTGAACACCTTCCACGTGTTGCTGGGTGACGAGGATATCGAGGACCCTCTTGGGCCTGCTCCCCGCCCGGAGCGGGATGTTGGCGATTTGGTTGAGCAGCTCAAGGGCCTGCACAGGCTGGTCTAAGTGGCCATGCCGATTGACATTTTGGGCGAAAAGTTGCATAATTTGAGTGCTGATAAGGAGGAACCTGTGGAGCGAACTCTAGTCATCGTCAAGCCCGATGGAGTGCAGCGGGGGCTGGCTGGGGCCATCATCAACCGCTTCGAGCGGCGGGGGTTGCGCATCGCCGCCCTGAAGCTGATGCAAATCTCGCTGGAACTGGCCCAACGACTCTACGCCGTCCATGAGGGCAAGACCTTCTACGAAACACTTCTTCAGTACATAACCTCTGGCCCTGTAGTGGTGATGGTGTTGGAGGGGAATGATGCCATCGAGGTCGTGCGGCGAACCATGGGGGCCACCAACCCCGCCCAGGCTGCGCCGGGCACCGTTCGCGCCGACTTCGCCCTGGAGACCGGGCGCAATCTGGTGCACGGCTCCGACTCGCCGGAGACCGCCGCGTATGAGATACCTCTGTTTTTCAGCGATGATGCGATCCTTTCCTACCCCCGCGACACCGATCGCTGGATTTTCGAGTGACTTCGGGATGTGATTTGGCGGAGATACCGGGATGGGAGTAGAAGCCGACTGGAACCCAGTGGAAGCTGGCCAAGGTCGGCTTCTCTGTAAAGAGGCGAGCCATGAGGGAGATAACCCGTCGTCAGTTTATCAAATGGTTAACGGGGCTGGGCCTTGGCACCCTGGGCGGAGGGGCGCTGCTTTCCCCACTCTCCTGTGCGAGCAGGGAGGAGCCCGCCCCAACCCCTACCTCGACGCCCATCCCGCCGCCCCCATCTCCATACGCACGTGAGGCGATGTATTACAGGCAAATCGGGGAAGGGCTGGTTCAATGCCAGCTATGTCCTAACCGTTGCACCCTCTTCGAGGGGAGCCGCAGCCCTTGCCGGGTGAGGGAGAACCGAGGGGGCAGGCTCTACACCATGGCCTACGGCAACCCCTGCGCTGTCCACGTTGATCCCATCGAGAAGAAGCCCTTCAACCATTTCCTGCCCACTACACTGTCTTTCTCCATCGCCACGGCTGGTTGTAACTTGCGCTGCCTTTACTGCCAGAACTGGCACATTTCCCAGTTTCCGCCTGAGGAGACGGACAACGTTGACCTGCCGCCGGAGGAGGTCGTCGAAGGGGCCCTGAGGACTGGCAGCCGTTCCATTGCCTATACCTACTCCGAGCCGACCGTCTTTTACGAATACATGCTCGATACGGCCAGGTTGGCCCGGTCTGCTGGTGTGAGGAACGTGGTTATCACCAATGGTTACATAAATCCCGCCCCTTTGAAGGAGCTTTGCCGAGTCGTGGATGCTGTCAGGATAGATTTCAAAGGCTATAACGAGGAGTTCTATGAGGAAGTATGCTCTGGAACCCTTTTGCCAGTGTTGGAGAGCATAAAAGCCGTCTACGAGGAGGGCGTTCACCTGGAGCTTCCCATCCTGGTGGTGCCTACCCTCAATGACGATGAGGACGAAATCCGCGAGATGTGTCGCTGGATCGTGGACAACATTGGCCCTAACGTGGCGGTCCACTTCAACCGCTTCACCCCCATGTACAAGCTGAAGAACCTCCCTCCTACACCGGTAGAGACCCTGGAACGGGCACGGGAAATCGGCACGGAGGAGGGCATCCACTACGTCTACATTGGCAACGTCCCTGGCCACCCCGCCAACAATACCTATTGTGCTCACTGCGGCCAGTTGCTCATTGGCAGGAAGGGTTTCTTTGTGACCGAATATCACCTCGTCGGAGGGGAGTGTGAGTATTGTGGGAATCCCATTCCGGGCGTGTGGGAGTAGGAAAGGCCCTCATCCCCCTAACCCCCTTCTCCCAATCCTGGGAGAAGGGGGAACAAGCTCTCTTCACTTACTTCCCCCCAGAGTTGGGGGGGGGACTGAGGGGGGGCTAGGTATGGCTACCACCGAAGCCACCATCAGCGTGGGGGTCGGTGCGGTAGTGCTGGACGACGATGGTCGGATGCTGCTGGTGAAGCACGTCCCCAGAGAAGGGGATTTCTGGGGCGGCCAGTGGATGGTTCCCGGCGGTGGCCTGGAGCCAGGGGAGACTCTTGAAGAAGGAGTAGTCAGGGAAGTAGAGGAGGAGACCAACCTCAGGGTAGAGGTGTTGAGGCACGTGTCTACTTTGGATAGGATCGTGAGGGAAGGCGACGAGGTGAAGATTCACGTGGTGTACGTGGATTTCCTGGTGCGTCCCATTGGTGGGAAACTGCGTCCTAGTTCGGACGTTGGCGCAGCCCGCTGGTTCTCCAGAGACGAAATCGAGGCCCAGTGGGACGAGATCCACCTTGACACCAGGCGGTTGCTGGAAAAGATTGGTTTTGGGAAAGGGTCCTACTCCTCCCCCTCGCAGGGGGAGGCAGGGAGGGGGTGGATTCGACGATTATGAAACGAATCGTTGTTTTATTCATGGTGTTGCTGGCTACAGCCTGCGCTGGTCCAACGGCTACGCCAGCTCCGGCGGAGACTCCAGAGCCCGCTGCGGCTCTCACCCCAACGGCGGTGCCCACCCCCGGCGAGGTGCGCAAACCGGCGGTGACGGGCCAGTTCTATCCCGACGACGCGGAACAGCTCTCCACGATGGTAGACGCTTTTCTGGCCCAGGTCGAGGAGGTGGGGGCAGAGGGGCAGGCCCGCCCGGAGCCCGTGGCCATCATCGTCCCCCACGCCGGCTACGTCTTCTCAGGCCAGGTGGCGGCCTATGCCTTCAAGCAGATTGAGGGAGTGGACTACGAAGCCATCGTGGTGGTGGGCACAAACCACACTACTCCAGGATTCAATCGGGTAGCTGTCTACGCTGAGGGTGCTTTCGAGACGCCTCTGGGATTGGTGCCCGTGGACACGGAGCTGGCCCAGGCTCTCATCGCCGCCGACGAGCGCATCGTCTTCGACCGGAACGTTCATCAGCACGAACACTCCATCGAGGTGGAGCTGCCCTTTTTGCAGAAGCTGTACCCCGGCCAGGCGATCGTGCCCGTCATCGTCGGCGAGCCTTCTCCTGAAAACTGCGAGGCTCTCAGCGAGGCCTTGGCTCAGATCCTGGCCGACAAGAAGGCGCTCATCGTCGCCAGCTCCGATCTCTCCCACTACCCAAGCTACGAGGAGGCCTGCCGCGTAGACATGGCGACTCTGGAGGCTGTCCAGACCATGGATCCCCAGCGGCTGACCGAGGTCATCAGCCAGTACATGAGCGAGGGCATCCCCGAACTCTACACCCTGTGCTGTGGCGAGGGCCCCATCCGGGTGGCCATGATGGCGGCGAAGAAGCTGGGGGCAAATCAGGCCACCGTGCTCAGGTATGCCAATTCAGGAGATACACCTTTTGGCGATTGGGATCGAGTGGTGGGCTACGGCGCGGTGATGTTCTGGAGGGGGAAAGAAAACTTGACTAGCTTTACCCTATCCACTTCCCCAAGTCCTCCGAAGGAAGCGGCCCCGCTAAGCTCCGACGAGAGGGAGAAACTGCTGGTTATAGCTCGCCAGACCATCGCCCAGTTTCTGGAGACGGGTACGGTGCCACACTTTGAGGTGAGCGAGACCAATCTGTTTCAGGAGAGGGGGTGCTTCTCTACGTCTTTGCGGCGGAGGTGTTTGGGGAATAAAGTATTAGGTGCGACCTCGCCACCGCGAGGGCGCACCTAATATTGCCTAATCATTTCAGGTTAGCCGTGCAGCTTGTGGTACTTGGCCTCGAGCTCCTCGTGGGTCTCCTCGTAATTGGGGTCGGGCACACAGCAGTCCACGGGGCAAACCAGGGCACACTGGGGCTCTTCGAAGAAGCCCACACATTCTGTGCACTTCTCGGGGTCAATCTCGTAGATCTCCTCCCCCTCAGTGATGGCTTCATTCGGGCACTCCGGCTCGCAGGCCCCACACAGGATGCACTCCTCGGTGATCATATAGGCCACGGCGTTCACCTCCTTCCTTTTGTTGCTCAATTGAAGACCAGCCCTTGCGCAGAAGGGCAGCGGCCCAAATTATACAAGGCTTGCCCAAATTAGGCAAGCGACAGATACTTTACAACGGCACGGCGTTTTTGTCAAATTCCACTCCCAAGACCTCGGAGGTCTCCATAGACCTCCGAGGTCTTTTCTTGTGTAGCGTGTATTGCTAGGCCGCTTCTTCTATGGTATAATCAACCGCAAAGGGCGGGTTGAGTCAGGGCGATGAGATGTTCAGGGAAATGGCTGAGGACGATAGTCCTGGTTGTAGTTTTGATCATACCCACGGGCCTGCTGGTGCCGCACGTGGCTACAGAGGATGTTTACTACGTCTCTCCCGACGGGGACGACGCCAATCCGGGAAGCTTCGACCAGCCGTGGCGCACCATCCAGCACGCTGTGGACAGTGTCGGGCCAGGCGATACCATCTGGGTGCGCGGCGGCACCTACAACGAGGGGGTGAACATTACAGCTAGCGGCCTGCCAGGATTGCCCATCACCCTGATCGGCTACCCAGGCGAGAAAGCGATCCTGGATGGCAGCGGGCTGGAGCGACGGGATGGTATTGACATCGGCGGGGCCGACCACTGGACCTTCCAGGACCTGGTGGTCCAGGACTACAGCCTGGAGGGAGAGCGGGGCTTCGGCTTCGTCTCGTGGCACCACAGCCAGGGTATCACCCTGCGCCACCTGGAGTTCTCCCTGGTGGGCACTCCCATCAAGTTCTACCTGGGCGGGGAGGAGGTCCTGATCGAGGACGTCTACGGTCACGATTACGACTACGCGGGCTTCGACTGCGGGCCGACCGGACCATGTCGCGGCTTTACCCTGCGCCGGGTGATCATGCTGGGTGGATCTAGAATTGCTCTAAGAGGATCGCCAAATCCCCGCTTTTGGCCTGGATCTGGCGATCCAGGCCGGGCACAATTGAATCCATTGATGATGGGCCCAGGAGAGGGCAACGGCATGGCTGCGGACGGCTTCGCCGTGGAGGAGGGGATCGCCATCCTGGTGGAGGATTGCCTGGCCGGGGGGCACGCCGGTGACGGTTTCAACTTCAAGTCAGACCGCACCACCTTGCGGCGGGTCATCTCCCGCCACAACAGGGGCAGCAACATCAAGCTGGCGGGCTGGCGCAGCAGCCTGATCAACAGCCTGTCTTACGACAGCGGGCAAGCCAACCTGGTGCTGGCCGAGGGCGGCAGCTACACCGTCATCAACAACACTATCGCCAGCCGCACCAGTTACGGCTACCTGGCCACGCTGGGCGGCTACCAGACCTCCATTCCCACCAGCATCAGTCTCTACAACAACATCTTCTACAACGATCATCCGGAGATGAGCGGCCCCACTGTCTATTATCCAGAGGGCGCGATTTTGACCGCCGACCATAATCTGTATTATAACCCCTACGGCGAGGACCAGGTCATCTGCGCCGACTTCGCGGGACGGTGCTTCAGCAGCGATGAGATCAACGATGGCACGTGGTATGCTGAGACGGGCAATGGCCAGCACAGCCTCTACGCTGATCCCCTGTTCGTCCACGCGGCTGACCGCGATTACCACCTGACTGCCTACAGCCCGGCCATAGATGTTGGCACATCGGAGGGAGCGCCTACTGTTGACCTGGACGGCGTCTCCCGTCCCCAGGGCGGAGGCCACGACATTGGGGCCTACGAGTACCTCTTGACCTACGTCGTCAACACCACCGACGATGCCAACGATGGCACCTGCGATAGCACCCACTGCTCTCTGCGGGAGGCGTTGTTCGCCGCCAACGCTTGCCCTCATCCCAACACCATCGCCTTCGATATCCCCGACTGCGAGGGTGTCTGCACCCTCCGGCCCCATAGCCCTTTGCCCGCCCTGACAGACGATGGCACAACCATTGATGGTACTACTCAGACGATTCATCGCGGGGACTCGAATCCCGCCGGACCTGAGATCGAGATAGATGGGACGAAAGCGGGTATCGTGGCTGGCTTTCGTATCGAATCGGCTAACAACGTCATCAAAGGGCTGGTGATCAACCGCTTCGTCGCGCAAGGGATCCTCCTATCTGGAAGTGGAGCCTTTGGGAACAGTATTTCTGGCAACTACATTGGTACCAATGCTGCGGGCACTTCGGGCCTGGGAAACGGGCGGGAGGGTATCCACATCGCGGGCGGCGCGCATGATAACACCATCGGCGGGACGACGCCTGGGGACAAGAACGTGGTCTCAGGCAACGGTTTGAGCGGCGTGGGGATCAGTGACGCGTATCATAACCGCGTCATCGGCAACTACATCGGCACCGACGGCAGCGGCGCAGTGGCTCTGGGTAACGGTCGGTCTGGCGTTTTCATCAGCTCGGGTGCTCAGGGCAACATCGTAGGGGGGACAGCGAGTGGGGAGGGGAACGTCATCTCAGGCAATGATTATGTGGGAGTTTATATCTATGGCCGGGGCACTGTGAGCAACACCATCGCTGGCAACTACGTCGGCACCGATGCCACAGGGAGGGCCGCCTCGGGTAATCAGCACCACGGCGTCTACATTGGCGAGCCCCTGGGAGGTGCTCAAGGCAACACCATCGGGCCGGGCAACGTCATTGCCCACAACGGTGGGAGTGGCATCGTGGTGGACGGACCTGACACCACAAGAAACAAGATCACCGCCAACTCCATCACCGCCAACGCCCACCTGGGCATTTATAACCAAAACGGCGGCAATACTGAGCTGGCGCCGCCCACCATCACCAGCGTGACCGATAGCTACGTTTCTGGCACCGCCTGTCCCCACTGCACGGTGGAGATCTTTTCGGATCCAGAGGACGAAGGCCAGACCTACGAGGGCGTAGTCTTTGCTGGTGACGATGGTCACTTCACCTGGACGGGGAGCGTGGCTGGACCCTACGTCAAGGCCACAGCGACCGACGGGGCTGGGAATACCTCGGAGTTCTCACTGTCCATCTCGCCGGTCGTCACAGCGACGCCGACCGCAACTTCAACGGCTACCGTTACCATGACCCCCACTCCGACCGTCACACCCACGCCCACTCCTACGGCCATGCCTACTCCTACCGCTACACCTACTGAGCCTGCGCCCACGCCTACCCTAACCGCTACACCGACGGCCACCAAACAGACAAAGCACTTCATCTACTTGCCGCTAGCCCTTAAACGGTACCGGACCAGCCTTTGACCATGACTTTTGCCCGCTTAGGTGTAAGCGGCGGAGAGATATAGAGAAACCTCCGTTGTTTTGGGTGCGGCCTAGAAGAGGGATGATCGCGCGCTTTGTCCTTTTCGGCAAGCTGTGCTAAAATAACTGATATGCGTGACCAACTAGACTTGCTCATCGTCATCGTCAACTACAACACTCGTGACCTGCTGAGAGATTGCCTGGCTTCTATCTACGACAGCAAGGGCGATTTCAGCCATCGGGTTTGCGTGGTGGATAACTGTTCCTCTGACGACAGCGCGGCCATGGTGCGCCAGGAGTTCCCCCAGGCCCAGCTCATCGAAAGCCCCATCAACGGGGGATATGCCTACGCCAACAACCTGGGGCTCAGAGCCTTTGGCTTCCAGGATAGTCCTTTGGCCCGCCATCCTTCGTCGCTGGTTCCCGGATATGCTTTGCTGCTCAACGCCGATACCCTGCTTCCTCCCTTGGCCCTCCAGGAGATGCTGGACTTCATGGAGGCTCACCCCAAGACCGGGGCGGCGGGGCCCAGACTGGTCCGCGAGGATGGCAGCCTCGACCTGGCCTGTCGCCGCAGTTTCCCTACTCCGAAGGCATTTTTCTATCGCATGATGGGCCTGAGCAAACTTTTTCCCAAGAGCCCCCGCTTCGGACGCTACAATCTCACCTACCTCGATCCCGATGAGCTGACCGAGGTGGACTCGGTGGTGGGGGCCTTCATGCTGGTGCGAGCCGAGGCCATCCACCAGGTGGGACTATTGGATGAGAGGTTCTTCATGTATGGTGAGGACCTCGATTGGGCCTATCGGATCAGGAAAGCGGGGTGGAAAATCTACTACAACCCCCAGGTGACGGTGCTTCACGTGAAGGGGGCATCCACCAGACACAGCCGCAGGGCCCGCTACGAGTTCTATCGGGCCATGAACATTTTCTATCGCAAGCATTACGCCGCCACGACCCCGTTTTGGCTTCACTGGCTGATCATCGCGGGCATCGTCTTGCAGGGGAGCCTGGCCATGTTACGCGAGATCGTGAAGGGTGCATCCCGGCTTGAAATCTCTATGGAGGCGACGAGATGAGGGGTAGGGCTAAACTGCTTTTCACCATCTCCCTGGTAGTGCTCGACGTTTCGGCCATCGCTTTGGCCTTTTATCTGGCCTACAGGTTGCGCCAGTGGATCAAATGGCCGGCCCCCCCGCTTAATATCGGCCCTTTTTATAGCTATGTGGGGATGATGTTTGTCCAGGTCCTGGCCATGCTAACGGTCTTTTTCTTTTACCGCTTGTATCATCGCCCCCGTGCCCTTTCCTCCATTGATGAGTTGTATTCCCTGTTCGGCGCTGTTTCGGTGGGCACCATCGTGGCCATTGCCCTGAGCTCGTTGATGTTCAAGAACAGCGTTCTGGAGCTGGATTACTCGCGGGGCATGATTCTCTACGCCTGGCTGTTGACCATTGTCCTGGCTGGCACAGGACGCTTTGCTCACAGTCGGGTACAGCGGACTCTGCAAGCCCGGGGCCTGGGCGGGTCCAGGGTGCTCATCGTGGGTACAGGCGAGGTGGGACAGATGATCCTGCAGAAAATTCGCTATCTGCCAGGCCTGGGCTACGAGGTGATGGGGTTCGTGGACGATGGCGGCCAGGAGGCCGTGATGGGAGTCCCCGTTTTGGGATGGGTCGCTGATCTGCCCTCTCTCATTGATGAGCTCTCTATTGACGAGGTCATCATCGCCCTGCCCGAAGCTTCCCACGAGGAAATCCTCACCATTATTTCCCTCTGCGAGCGGGGGAAAGTCACCATCAAGGTCTATCCCGACGTCTTCCAGATCATGGCTGCCCAGGTCACCATCGGCGACCTGGGGGGGCTGCCTCTCCTCACCGTCAGGGATGTCGCCCTCAGGGGCTGGCGGCTGACTCTGAAGAGGGCGGTGGACTTGATGGGCAGTGCCATTGGCCTGGTGGTTTTATCTCCTCTTATGGTACTTGTTGCCGCTCTCATCAAGCTAGAGTCCCCGGGCCCCGTCTTCTACGCCCAGGTGCGCATGGGGTTGGATGCCAAGCCTTTTTGGGTGATCAAGTTTCGCTCCATGCGGGCAGACGCCGAGGCCGAGACGGGTCCTATCTGGGCTACCGCGGACGATCCTCGCCGCACGCGGTTGGGGGCCTTCATTCGCCGTTTCTCCATTGACGAGTGGCCCCAGTTCATCAACGTCCTGCTGGGCGAGATGAGCCTGGTGGGGCCGCGGCCTGAGCGCCCCGTGTTCGTCGAGCAGTTCAAGCGGAGCATCCCCCGCTACATGGACAGGCATCGCGAGAAGGCCGGTATCACCGGCTGGGCCCAGGTCAACGGCCTGCGGGGCGATACCTCCATCGCCGAAAGAACCAAGTACGACCTCTGGTACATCGAGAACTGGTCCCTCCTTCTGGATTTCAAAATCATTCTCAAGACCATCTTCAACACCTTTACCAGCAAGAACGCCTATTAGTAGATTGGGAAACTGGTAAACTGGTAGATTGGTAAATCGGGAAACTGACCAATCCACCAATCTACCGATCTACCAATGTACCAACTTGCTACGATGCAAATATCGCTCCGCCCCGCGACTCAAGAGGATTTCGACTTCCTGTGGTGGCTACACCGTGCTACGATGAGGCCCTACGTCGAGAAGACGTGGGGTTGGGACGAACAGTGGCAAGCTCGATGCTTCCGTGACCATTTTGATCCCAACACTCGCGAGATCATCGAGGGCGACGGAGAATCCATCCTGCAACGTGAGGATTTCGTAAACGTCAACGGCCATCGGGGCACGCTGCTGCGCGTGCCCGACCCG
>VGOG01000131.1 GCA_016875995.1 Chloroflexota bacterium | reverse complement strand
TCGTCCTGAATCACAGCTCCTATTATTTCATCATCAAATGTTTGTATAACCAATGTTTTCATCGGTATTCCCTCCCCTTAAATACGTAATGATGCATAAACTTGTACTTGGCCAGACTTCTCCTCTTCAAGCGCTCAGGATCATGAACATAAGCCCCATAGCTTTCGGCAAAATCCTCCCGCTCATTTGTCCAAGCATAGGCGCTCACGAATTGTCTGCGAGCACTATTGTCGTATATTTCGCGCCATTCTGTCCTTTGTCCTTCCTCAAGATTGTAGTAAACGTTATGGGCGACTTCATGAGTTATTGTTTGTTTCATCCCTTCGGCATCGTGTGACCCCTCAGGTGATTGCCTGTTGATCTTTATCCTGCTCACCCCATACTCATCGGTTATACACCTTCCTGCTACGTATGTACTTTCATCACCGATGTATTCATCGGTGTAATCGATTTCCTCAATCCGCCTGACATCGCTATGCTCTTCTGGCAATTCGGTGGAGAGATATTCTGCTACGTCCTCATTGCGCAATATCTCCGATTTCTCGAAGCCTTGAACGACAATCAGTAGCATTTATCTGATACCCGCATCTTTGTACTGGTTGCAGCGGGGGCAGCAGTAGAGCAGATTTTCAAGATTATCGCTGCCACCTTTGGCTCTCGATTGATAATGGTCAACCGTAAGTTCACCGCCCGCGTCCGTTTCCGTGACACCGCAATACTCACAGGCGAAGTTAGCGCGCTGCCGTACTTGCTCTCGAATATCGTCGGTGATTGTCACGCTGGTTGTGCCTCAAGTATATGAACCAGTTGGCGGCGCAGGATAGCGATTTCGTGTCGCAAGGTCTCGTTCTCAGAAGCAACTTTTTGGATACGTTTTGTGACCGTCATTAACTGGGCCAACGCCGCGTCCACTTGGGCTTGGAGCGTGGCCAATGTTCTTTCGCCAGTCGCTAAGCCTAATGTCTTGCTCTCAGCAGTATCTTGACTTGCGTACCAGTTTTCCAATTGCTTCTGTTCTTCTGCCAAGAGTGTCTGACCCCGTGTAGCCCTATCATGTAATTGTTTGGCAAGGTTGTCAGAAACCATTTTGGGACTCCTTTCAGCGCTCATTAATCGCCTCGGTTTCCTGAGTTAGACTATCTCATGCTTGTTCTGAGCTCTGTCGAAGAGCTTGCCCCGATTTCGTGGGCTACCAATATGATACCATAGGATGTCACGGATGTCAACAGGGAATTCATGTCTACGTAGATTATACCAGCGATGCCAGGATTTTGCTTGACCCGAACCGACCAGCTTCATGACCTCAACCTGACTTTCCTGACCCTCCTTAGCAGGCTGACTTTACAGTCAATCGCCTTCGTAGTAAAATAGGCCTGCATCTCAGAGCGAGGAAATTTGCATGAAATACCTTGGAGATAGATTCGCCAAAGGCAGCCTGAGATTTGCCTTCCTGCTGATGGGCTTCAGCTTCACGGTGATGCAGACGCTGATGGCCAGGGAGCTGCTGGTGAGCTTCGCCGGCAATGAGCTGTCCATCGGGCTGGTGCTGGGGAGTTGGCTGATCCTGGAGGCGGTGGGTAGCGGGCTGGCGGCCAGGCTGGCTGGACGGGTGAGGGGCGGGGCCCCATCCTACGCCGCTCTGCAAATGGCCCTCTCTTTGCTCCTCCCCCTCTCGGTCTACGCCGCTTTCACTGTGCGCCGCATCGCGGGCATCACGCCCGGCGAGGGGATGGGCCTGCTGCCCACTTTCTACTCCGCTTTCCTCGTCCTCCTCCCCCTGGGCCTGGTTGACGGGGCCATGTTCACCTTCGGCTGCCGGGCCTACGCCAGGGAGGTCCCTGCCATCGGCCACGTCTACGTTTTGGAAGCCATCGGCGGCATCATCGGCGGGTTAGTCTTCACCTACCTCTTCATCCCCCATCTTCACTCCATCCAGGTAATTCTGATATTAGCCACCCTCAACCTGGCCTCAGCAGCCTCCCTCCTGGTCCCTAGTCCCCAGTCCCTAGTCCCCAATCCCAAGTCCGTTAAATCCTACAGTCCGTTGTTCCTCCTCCTGGCCGCCAGCCTCTATTTGCTCCTCTCTCCCCAGGCCGATGCCATCCACCGCTGGTTCGTGGGCCAGCAGTGGCGGGGATACAACCTGGTCTACTATGGGAACTCCATCTACGGCAACGTGGCTGCTATCAAACAGGAGGAACAGTACACTTTCTTCGCCAACGGCGTCCCCATCCTCACCGCCCCCGTCCCCGACATCACCGCGGTGGAGGAACTGGTGCACCTGCCGATGTTGTTCGTTCCCCAGCCCAGGAGGGTGCTGGTGGTGAGCGGAGGCGTGGGCGGGGTGTTGAATGAGATTCTGAAGTACCCGGTGGAGAGGGTGGACTACGCCGAACTGGATCCCCTCCTGATCGAGGCCGTGCAGAAGTTCCCAACTCCCTTGACAACCAGCGAATTGAGCGATCCCAGGGTTCACATCCAGCACGTGGATGGCCGGCTGCTGGTCAGAAAGCTGGCGGCTGGAGGGAATGAAAGGTATGACCTGGTCATCGTCAACCTACCCTACCCTTCGACGCTCCAGCTCAACAGGTTCTACACCGTGGAATTTTTCCGCCTGGTGCGGGAGATCCTGACCGAGGAGGGGGTGGTGGCCCTGCCCTCGCCGGGGACGCTCACTTACATGAGCCCTGGGATGCGCAACCTGAATGTTACCATTTACGAAACCCTGAAGCAGGTTTTTCCTCACACGCACGTCATCCCCGGCGATACGAATCTCTGGTTAGCTTCGCCGGAAGCGCCCTTGGAGGCCGTTTCGCTGGAAACGCTCGTCCGACGCTGGGAGGAGAGGGCTTTGCCCACCAGCCTGATGACGGGTTTCCACGTGCGGTTGAGGTTGGACGAACGGTGGCTGGTCTGGTTTTGGGATTCCATGCAAAAACGAGGCAACGAGGCAACGAGGCAACAAGGCAACGAGGGGAGGGAGGATGAAGGGGGAGTGAACCAGGATCTTCGCCCTTCGGGATTGCTGTATGGCCTGTTCTACTGGAACGAGCTTTTCTCCCCCGGTTTCACTGGGTACTTCGAGTTCCTGGAGCGGATCAGTCTGCCGCTTCTTGGCGCCATCGTAGTTTTGCTGACTATAGCCTTTCTGGTAGCGAGGAGGTTGAGCCGCAGGGCGAGGGTGGCCTCTGTTCCCATCGTCATCGTCACCACCGGCTTCGCGGGGATGGCCTTCGACCTGCTGGTCCTCTTCGCCTTCCAGGCCTTCTACGGTTACGTTTATCAGCAGATAGGGCTGCTGGTCACAGCCTTCATGGCTGGCCTGAGCCTGGGAGGATGGGTCATGACCCGGCGGGTGGAGCGAATCGAGAAGGGCAAATCCGTCCTTCTGAGGCTTGAGGGGATCATCGCTGCCTGCTGGCTCCTTTTCCCCGCCGCCCTCACGATTTTATATGCCCAGGCAGGCCGGCCTGGGGTCTCCGCCGCCGTGGGGCCGATCCTGCTTGTCCTGAATGCCCTGGCCGGGTTTCTGGTCGGCATGGAGTTCCCCCTGGCCAGCAAGATGTACCTGAGGGTGAGCCTCAGCGAGACGGCCGGTACCCTCTACGCCTCCGACCTCCTGGGTGCCTTCCTGGGGTCTCTGCTGGTCTCGGTGATGCTTCTCCCCGCCCTGGGCGTCCTGGAAACCTGCCTCCTGGTAGCGGTGTTAAAGCTGGGCAGCCTCGTTCTGGTAGCTACCATGCGCACCCCGTAACAGCTCTATCTCTCAATCCTCAGTAGATGGTAATTTTGAAGCAGAGCGGGCTCCCATGCCCGCGAATCGGCGGCGTGGGAGCCGCCGCTGCTAGCAATTTTCTCTCTACTGATCCTACCAAATCCCCGGTATCCTCTCCCCGCAGAACTTGCACCTCCCGTCAGCCACGTTGTTCTCCAATACGGCGAAGCCCGCCCTGAGGATGAGCAGCTTGCCGCACTTCGGACAGTAGGTGTTATCCCTCTCGTGCCCCGGCACGTTCCCAATGTAGACGTATTGCAGCCCCACATCTTGGGCAATCCCCCTGGCCATCTCCAGGGTTGAAACAGGGGTGGGAGGAAGATGGGTCAGCTTGTAATTTGGAAAGAACCTGGTGAAGTGCAGGGGGACGTCATCGCCCAGGTTCTCCCTGATCCACTGGCACATCTCCCTTATTATCTCCGGGCCGTCGTTGAACGTGGGGACGACGAGGTTCACTATCTCCAGATAGACTTCCTCTTCCCTCACAATGTTCAGGGAAGTCAGCACGGGCTCCAGCTCTGCTGAGGATACCTCATGGTAAAATTCGTCTGTGAAGCCCTTGAGGTCTATCTTCACCGCGTCCACCACCTTGAGCAGTTCCCTCAGGGGCTCGGGATTGATGAAGCCGTTGGAGACGATGGAGGTCATCAGCCCCCTCTCCCTGGCGAATTTCGAGACGTCGTACATATACTCGTAGAAAGCGATGGGCTCGGTGTAGGTGAAGGAGACGGATTCCGCCCCCTCCCTCAGCGCAAGCTCCACCGCTTCCTCCGGGGATAGCTCATAATACTCCCTTTCCTCTATCCTGGCCTGGGAGATCTGCCAATTCTGGCAGTATTTGCATCTGAAATTGCAGCCCACGCTTGCCAGGGCCAGGCGCTTGTGGCCGGGGACGAAATGGTACAGGGGAGCGTTCTCGGGCCTGGTCATGTTGACGGTGCAAGGCTTCCCGTAAGCCAAGGTGTAGAGCTTACCCCCTCGGTTCTCCTTGTTGCGGCAGAAGCTCCTTCCCCCATCTGGGATAACGCACCTTCTTGGGCAGACCTCGCACTGGACGTTTTCGCCCTTCAACCTGCGGTAAAACTGTGCCTCTTTCAGGGATACTTCCTTCTGCTCTGTCACTGGAGAAGTTTGTTCCCACCTGGCACAAGAAAGGAGAGCTCCACCGCCCAAGGCGCAGATGCCGAGACCACTTAGCCCCTTCATGAAATCACGTCTGCTCATCCTCCTCATCTGAGATCGCCTTTTCAGAATCCCCCCAGATGCCCGGTATCTCGTGCCCACAGAAGCGACATTTCCCGTCCTCAACATCCGAGGAGACCACCTCAAAATGGATCCGATGAATCACCCGCTCCCCACACCTTGGGCAAAAGGTGCTGTTGTGCTCGTGGCCGGGGAGGTTGCCGATGTAGACGTACTGCAATCCCTCCTCGTCGGCGATCCCGACCGCTGCCTCCAGGGTCTCGACGGGGGTGGGAGGCAGGCTGGTCAGCTTGTAGGCGGGGAAGAAACGGGTGAAGTGGAGGGGCACCTGGTCTCCCAGGTTCTCCCTGATCCAGACGCACATGCGCCTGACGTCGTCCAGGTCGTCGTTGAGGGTGGGGATGACCAGGTTCACTATCTCCAGGTGTTTCCCGGCCCTTTTGATGTTTTGCAGCGTCTCCAGCACCGGCTCCAACTCCGACTCGCTGACCTGTTCATAGAACTGCGGGGTGAAGGCCTTGAGATCTACGGTGACGGCGTCCACGAATCTGAGGAGTTCGAGCAAGGGCTCAGGCCTTAGCGATCCGTTGGTGTGGAAGAGAGTCCGAAGCCCCGTTTCCTGGGCCAGCTTGTTGATATCGTACATGTATTCGTAGAACACCGTCGGCTCGTTCATGGTAGAGGAGATGGACTTGCAGCCTCGTTCCACAGCCATGGCAACGATCTCTTGCGGCGACAAATCCTGATTCCTCGTCTCCTCCACGCTTCTCTGGGAGATGTGCCAGTTGTGGCAGAATTTACACCTGAAGTTACAGCCCGCGGTGGCCAAACCCAGATTGCCATGCCCAGGCAACAGGTGATACATTGGCTCCAATTCGATGGGGTCTATCTGAACGGCACATGGTTTGCCGTAGACCAAAGTGTAGAGTTTCCCTCCCCTGTTCTCTCTGGCTCGGCAGAACCCCCTTTTCCCCTCGGCGATGATGCATTCCCTGAAGCAGAGCTGGCACCATACCGTCTGGCGAGGCGACTGTTCATACCACCTGGCCTCACGAAGACCTTCCGCATCTGGCGAGGGCGCAGGACGCTCGGAGGAACAGTTGCTGATAACCGTGAGCCCTCCCAGCCCCAGACCCAGCAACCCCAGCTTTTTGAGAAATTCTTTTCTGGTTAGAGGCTCTCTAAACGAGATCATGGCACTATCCCCTGGTAGCCAACACGGTGATGGCCGCTGGCCCCTCTACTGGACATTGGTATTCACAGGTGCCGCACCCCACACATTGCCCTTCCTTAACCGTAGGACGATAGCTGCCATTCATCCAGCGGAGCTCGATGGCCTCATAGGGACAAACCTGGCTACAGACCAGGCAGGTTATGCCCTCAGACCACGACAGGCAGCGCTGCCTGTCAATACCTGCCAGGCCGATTTGGGTCCTCCTTTTTTCCTCCAGCGTCAGTTCGCTGATGGCGCCGCTGGGACAGACCCGACCGCAGAGGAGACAATCCGCCTGGCAGGGCCCGATCCTGGGCATCAGGCGGGGGGTGAGGAGGCCCTCGATTCCCGCCTCAAAAAGGGCAGGCTGCAGGCCGCCGGTGGGACAGACCTGCACGCACTTTCCACACCTGACACAGGAGGCTACGAACTTATCCTCCTCGAGGGCTCCCGGCGGTCTGATCACGCCTCGCCCTCTGCTCCCTATCAGCCGACTGGCCCTCAGGGAGGCTGCCGCCAGTATCCCCACGCCCAGGGAAGCGAGGAAACGACGCCGCGACAGGTCGAATTTGTCCTCCGGATTTATTTTGGGCCAGCGGGTCTGAAAAGTTATGGCCTCCACCGGACAGGCGCCAAGGCAGCTACGACACTGGAGGCACTCGCTCTTCAGGTATGGGGAGGGAGACATCCCCACCGGGCAGGCTTCTTGACAGGCCAGGCAATCGTCACACTCCTCGCTCACCCGTCTTTGGAAGACGTTAAACCTGGCTAAAAGGCCCAACAAACCTCCCAGGGGGCACAGATTACGGCACCAAAACCTGGGCCCGATGACATTCAGGGCCACGATGGCCAGGAGGATGGCCCACAGCAAGATAGCCAGAAAGACGCCGGAACGAAGGCCCATGGTGAACGTCCTGGTCAGCGTGGCCAGGGGATCGAACAGCCAAACGAAACTCGCCGAGAACAAAGCTGCGGTGAGGATAAAGATCAACAGCGGCTCTTTCAGTTTGAAGGTTGAGGTTTGAAGTTTGAAGGTTGAGGTTTGAAGTTTGAAGGTTGAGGTTTGAAGTTTGAAGTGGATGCTTCCCAGGGGGCAGATCCAGCCGCAGAAGAACCTGCCCAGGATGACCGTAGAGGATAGAAGCAACAATGCGGGAAGAGCCTTGATCACCAAAGTTCGAGAGGAGATCATGCTGACCAGACCCAACAAGGGATCGGTTCTCAAGAATAAATCCACCGCCAGGGTCGAAGGCAAGGGGGATCTGGTCCTGATCAGGAGGTAGCCGAACAGGGCCAGAAAAAGAAGCTGGCTAGACTTCCTCAATACTCTCATCTAAACTCAGCTCCAAATGCCGGGTATCTGGTGGCCGCAAAAGCGGCACTTTCCGTCCTCGACGTCCAGCGAAAGCACGCTGAAATGCACCCGATGAATGATTCGCTCCCCACACTGCGGGCAGAAAGTGCTGTTGCGCTCGTGGCCGGGGACGTTGCCGACGTAGACGTATTGCAGGCCCTCCTCGTCAGCGATCCTGGCCGCCGCCTCCAGGGTCTCGATGGGGGTGGGGGGCAGGCTGGTCAGCTTGTAGGCGGGGGAGAAACGGGTGAAGTGGAGGGGCACCTCGTCCCCCAGGTTCTCCCTGATCCAGACACACATCCGCCTGATGTCGTCCAGGTCGTCGTTCAGGGTGGGGATGACCAGGTTCACTATCTCCAGGTGTTTCCCGGCCCTTTTGATGTTTTGCAGCGTCTCCAGCACCGGCTCCAACTCCGACTCGCTCACCTGTTCGTAGAACTCGGCGGTGAAGGCCTTGAGATCTACGGTGACGGCGTCCATGTGCTCAAGGAGGGCGAACAGGGGCTCGGCGCTTATGGACCCATTGGTGTGGAACAGCGCCTTCAGCCCGCTCTCCCTGGCCAGCCTGGCGGTGTCGAACATCTGCTCGTAGAAGACGGTGGGCTCGTTGTAGGTGAAGGACACAGCATCGCACCTGGCACGCATGGCCAGTTCGACCACTTTGGACGGGGGAGCGAAATAGTTGACGGTCTCGTCCACACTTCTTTGCGACATGTGCCAGTTGTGGCAGTGTTTGCAGCGGTTGTTGCAACTGGCCGTGCCGGTGCAGAAGATGGTCCCTCCCGGCAGCGTATGAAAGGACGGCTCTTTCTCTATGGGATCAACCTGGAGAGCGCATGGCTTGGCATAGACCCGCGTGTAGTATTTGCCGCCCACGTTCTTCTTGTTGCGGCAAAAGCCCAGCTCGTTTTCCGCAACGACGCATTGCCTGAAACACAACTGGCATTGAACTGCATTTTTGTCCAGCGAAACGTAGTATCTCGCCTCGTGAAGCTCCCCTGACAGGGGGGTAGGCTCTTCGAGCCCCATTCGGTCATCCTCCCTATGCTGCGGCAATAGCGATTCAACACTGGCGCAGGAAACCATACTGGCACCCAACCCGGCGGTGAGTGCCCTTTTGACAAACTCCCTTCTCGTTAGCTCTCTCATGATCATCACCTGCCCTTGTCACTTATCCCTTGTCCCTTATCCCTTGTCCCTTGTCCCTTGTCCCTTGTCACTTATCCCTTGTCCCTTGTCCCTTATCCCTTGCCCCTTGTCCCTTGTCCCTTATCCCTTGTCCCTTTCCTACAGTAGAAACACAGCATGGTGCTGCCGTATCGGCGCTGATCCACCAGTTCCAGGCTTTTCAACTCCAGGTCCTGGTATTCTTTGGGAAAGATCTGGGCGATGGCCAGGCCGCCCTCGGTCAAAAAGCCTTTCCCATCCAGGGCCAGCAGCGTCTCTGCCCAGAGGCCCTTGTACTGGGGTGGAGCGATGTAGATCAGGTCGAATCTCTCGGCCGGTTCCCTGGCCAGAAACCTGAAGACATCGTCCCGAATCACCTCTGCTTGAGCGGTCAAACCCGTTATCTTGAGGTTCTCTTTGATGGTCTCGATGGCTCGCCGTTCCCGTTCCACGAATACCACCCGCCGCGCCCCACGACTGAGGGCTTCGATGCCCACGCTCCCCGTGCCGGCGAAGAGGTCAAGGAAGAGGGCGTCTACCACCTGGTCGCCTAGGATGTTGAACAGGGACTCTTTGGCCCGGTCGGTGATAGGGCGGGCAACGCTGCCTGGCACCGACCGCAGCTTCCTACCCTTGGCCTTCCCCGCTATGACTCGCACGGCATCTCCTCACTTTTACTTCAAAACGCCGAAGGTTACCAGCTCGATGCCCAGCTCGCCGATCCTCTGTTTGACTCTGGGGTGACATAACAGCTCCAGCTCCCTCTCCCGCTCTGGGCCGTAGGCGCTCTTGGTTAGGAGCTCCTCGTCGGGCAGGCCAGGGTGGGTCATCAGCTCGCTGACGCCTTCGGGCAGCCCTGCGAGGATGTCGAGCAGGTTGTCCAAAGCCACGGCATCCTCGCCGTAGAAGCTGTGGACGAAATGATCGGGGTGGGGTATCCCTCTGGCTTTTACCAGGGCGATGTCCTGGCGCGCCATCTCCCGCAGAAAGTCGAGGGGGATTTCCTGGAAGACGTCCACGCTGCCCACCGCCCCGCTTAATTCCTCCTCAGGAGGGAAGGGTAGCCGTATTGGTAAGCCGTACTCCTCCGCCAGCTCGACATAAACGGCAAAGAAGGGTGGATAGAGGTGGACGAAGTGGTGGCAGTCCAGGTGGTCGGGTTCGCGTCCGGAGGCGCGGAAGCGCTCGATCTGGGCTCTGAGCTCGGCTTTCAATTCATTTGTCTCTATCCGTCCTGGATGGGATAGGATTGCCTCCTGGCTGTGGAAATGGCCATCCTCGTCCACCAGGCTGGGTATCTCCGGGGGAGGGAGGAGGGGACGCCAGGCGGTGAAAACCAGGTGCACGCCCATCCCCAGGTCCGGGTAGTCACCGGCCAGTCTCAGAGCTTCCTCCACGTTGGGCATGTTCATCATCACCGTGGTGCTGGTCACCACACCATCACGATGAGCCTGGATGATGCCCCGCGTTACCCCCTCGGTGCGTCCGTAGTCGTCGGCATTAACAATCAGTTGTTTTGTCATGCTCTCCTCCAGTCTCTAATCTCCAATATCCAATATCTCTGTCAGCACATCGGGACGGTTGGTGATGATGCCGTCCACGCCCAGGGCGATCAGGCGCTTCATCTCGGCGGGTTCGTCCACCGTCCAGACGTTTACTCGATAGCCCCTTTCTCTGGCCCAATCCATGTAGTCCTGGGCTACCAGGTGCTTCTGCGGATGCAAGGCGTCGGGATCAGCCAGGAGCAGGAGCAGCGTCCGAAGCAGGTGAGCTGGCAGGTCAAAGTAGTAGAGCAGGCCGGTCGGGATGCGGGGGTTGAGCTTCTTGACACGACGCAGGGCGAGGGGGTTAAACGAGGAGACGATCACCCGGTGGACGAGGTTGTGATCTTCGATCAGCCGCACCACCTCGGCTACCAGATCAGCGCTGCCAAAAGCCCTGGCCTTCAATTCGATGTTCAGCAGCAGTTGGTGACCCACCTCGAGGATGACCTCCTCCAGGGTGGGGATGCGCTGGCCGGCGAACCGGGCATCGAACCAAGATCCAGCGTCCAACTCCCTCAGCTTGGCCAGGGTCTTGTCCTTGACCCGTCCCTGTCCGTTGGTGGTGCGGTCTACCGTGAAGTCGTGGATGACCACGGCCTCGCCATCTCTGGAAGCCTGCACGTCCAGCTCCACGCCGTCGGCTCCCATCTCCCTGGCCAGGCGAAAGGCAGCCAGGGTGTTCTCTGGAGCATGGCGGCTGGCCCCGCGGTGGGCGAAGTTCAAAACCTTGCTTTGATAGAGTTCTGGAGTCTGGCGAATTTTGGACATAATATCTTGGTGACAAGGGATAAGGGACAAGGGATAAGGGATAAGGGATAAGGGACAAGGGACAAGGGATAAGGGACAAGGGACAAGGGACAAGGGACAAGGAGGTCAGGCGTCCCTGGTCCCCGATCCCTGATCCCTGGTCCCCGATCCCTGATCCCTGGCCCCCGATCCCTGGTCCCTGGCCTCAAGGACCTCCCCCACCCGCAACACTTCCTCCTCGGTGTTGTAGCCGTGGGGAGAGACGCGGATGTAGTTTTCGCGCCGGGAGACGATGACCTTGTGGGCGATGAGTTTTTCGTAGTCGGCCTTGACGTTGGATGTGGGAAAGGAGACGATGGCCGAGCGATGCTCAGGCCGCAGGCAACTGGCGATCTGGTAGCCCCGCTCTTGCAGGTCTTCGATGAGGACATCGGTGAGGTGCAGCGTCCAGCGCTGGATGTCCTCGATGCCCACTTCCATTAGCAGCCTGACCGAAGCCAGCAGCCCTACCATGCCCACCAGGTTGGGTGTCCCCAGCTCGAAGCGCCTGGCGTTGGGCAGGAAGGTGAGGTTGTAATCGCGGAAGTTCTCAAAATCCACCACGCTCTCGGCACCGGCATAGGCCGGGATCATCTCTTCGATCAGCTCCCGACGGCAGAAGAAGAACCCCAGGCCGCACGGTCCCATCAGCCACTTGGGGCCGCCGCAGGAGAGCATATCAATCTGGCACTCCCTCACGTCGAGC
>VGOG01000130.1 GCA_016875995.1 Chloroflexota bacterium | reverse complement strand
CTAGCATCAGGCTTGAACGGCACCTTACAAATCGCATAACTGGAATCAAGGCTCTCGCGCCAGGTGGATGCGCAGCAGGCGGCCATCTCGCCAGCGTAAGTTGGCCTGGTTGAAGCGCTGACAGGTGGCCTCCATGGCCCGTTGCTGGTCGGCATAGCGGTATGGGTCCAGCATCACCTCGATGCGATCCTCGTACCAGGTAACCCGACCGGGCTTGCGGTAGATCAGCCGCGTGGCCGTGTCCAGCTCCAGCCGTTGCCACTCGGGCGCAAAGTAGTGCTGGCACGCCCAGTCGTGCAGGCCGGTCAGGAGCACCTGCAAGTCCAGCATGATCTGGTCCTTCTCCAGGTGACGCTCCCGACACAGCGTTTCGGTGTCGATGGCCTCCCGCGCCGCTTCCCGTTCGGCCAGTTGCCCACGCAGTTGAGTCCGCTGGGCACGATGCCAGCATAGGCGTTCCAGCAACCGCCGTCGTCGCCGCTGGAAGCGGGCGGTGAGTTCTGTCAATTGGCGTTCCTGGCGCGCCAGGCGCTGCTCACAGCGGCGGGTCCGCTTCCCGGCCTGCTGACGCTCAGCCAGTTCCTCCCGCTGGGTCTCGATGGCTACTTGTTGGGCTGCCTGTTCCTCGCTGTAGGCCTGCTTGAGGTGTTGGAGTTGCGCCCACAGGTTGGCGATGGCCTCCTCCCGTTCGGCCAGCTTGCCTTGGGTGACCTCGACTTTGGTCTGAGCTTCCTCCCAGCGTCGCTGACGGGTGCGATTGGGTACCAGGTCGTAGGTGTACCCGAAGTTGGCGTTGAGGTTAGCCCCGTTTACCATCTCCCGGATGCGGCGTTCCTGGTATTGCCAGCGTTGACGGTGGGTGGCCGGCACTTCGGCCGCCGAGAGGTAGGCCGGTATCCGGCCGGCATACACCCGCGTGGGATCGGTGTGTCCCACCGGGCGCATCAACACCAGACGGCGCGGGTCCTCAGCCGCTTTCTGGGCATCGGCCCAGCAGGCATCCACCGCTTCGTGATCTGGATCGCCCGCCACCGGTTGCCACGCCCCTTGTACTCGGAAGGCGGCCAGGCTTTGGTCTCCCTGACGCGGCAGCACGCTGATGTAGTCCCGCCTCGCCTGGGCATAGCGTTGGGCGATGGGCAGGCCACTTCCCTCGCTGTCGAAGACGTTGTAGGCGATGGGACGCTCCAGGAGGGTGGCCAGGTCAGCCTCCAAATCAACTAACAGGTGGGTCAGGTGGGTATCTACGGCGTAGTTCCAACCCCCAAGGAGATGGCCGCCTGGGCCGTTGAGGATCAGTTGTTTGGTGCCTGGCATCACCCTCTCCCACATGGTGACGTGACCCGAATGGGCGAAGGACTTGGTCCAGTGGGGTTTGATGTGCCAGTCGCTGAAGATAAAGAGCGCGGTGTCGCCGGGATACCAGGCCTGGCTGTAGCATTGGGCCAACTGCTCGGCCAACGGCTGGCCGATGGCCAAGCGGGTCAATTCTCCCAGGAAATGCTCCAGGGTGAGGTACTTGTAGGTGAAACCGTACAGCACCTGTAATCCGTCTCCCTGGTCGTAGTACAGGTCCCGCGGCCGAGTCAGGTTCAGGATGGGCAGGTAGAGCAAGTGGTCCAGCTTGTGCCACAGGGTCTCAGGCTCACTTACTACCACCCTCAGCGACGCCTTGGGGTTTTCGGCCTGATACTCCTGGCGGGCCATCTCCAGACAGTTTTCTACCGTCTCAGGGATGCCCATCTCTCCTTTTGCTGCTTCCAGGGAAAAAAATCCCCGCGTTGTCCAGGGATTGGCTGGGGGCTTCGGGCTCCTCTGACTCGGCTTCGGTGGCTGACTGGTTGGGCGGTCGGCCAGGAGGCCGGGTCAGTTCCACCTTGCGCAGCAAATAGTTGATATGGCCCGCACTCAGCTCTACCTTGAACTGGGTTCTCACTTCGTCCACCAGTTGCGAGGCCGTCAACTCCTTATCCTGGCGCTTGCGCCCGGAGAGCCACTCCCGCAGCGCGGAATGGGCCTTTTGAGGATGACCATACCGCCCGTCGATCAGCGCCTCCCAGGTGCGGCCACCGGCCTCATACTGGGCCTGCAACCTGGCCAGATGCCTGGCGTCAACTGCCAGGTCTAACTCGGCACACACCTGCTCTAAAGGTTCGCCTTGCTCGACGCGCTGTAGCAGTTGCTCCATGCGCCTGGCCTTCTCGATCACAGCGGCTGGGTGATCCATGGGCACACCTCCTGTCGTCACGAGTTGCAAAATGGCCCATAGTGTACCACCTTTCGACCCGCAGGTCAAATTCCAGCTATGCAGTTGTTAACGAGCGTTCAAAGGTCATGCTAGCCGATCAGTCCACGCAGCCGTCAGCGCATTGCCGATCAATCCACCCACGCCAATCAGTGCAAAAGCCAGTCCCACTTGGGCTTCATCCAGCCGGAATGTTTGCTCTAACCACGCGGCGAGGTACACGAACACGCCCGTTGGGATCATGGCCCAAGCTGCGAACGTGAACAGGCACGCCAGCGCCGACCGTTGTTGGGCAGTCTCTTTCACGGATCGCCACAGACTGACCTTTGCCTCGACAGATGAAGCATACGCTTTCTGCAGAGGCAACCTGGGAAGAAAGCCCCAAGCCAAAAATAGAACGATCACAGCGAGCCCGCCCACAACTCCGAACGCAGCCCGAGCAGTTGCCCAATTGGCAATGGCCGCCACAGCAGGCACGCCAACCAGCGCGGTCACGGACACGGCAACCCGCACGAGACTCATAGCCCGCGCGCGTACCTCGTAGATGAACAAGTCTCCCACGACAGCCGATGCGCTGAAATTAAAGATGGCGTAGCCCAAGCCAACGAACACTTGAAAAACCAAGAGAGGAATGAATCCAGGAGCGAAAGCACAGAGTAGGTTGCCGATCGTGAAGCTACCCAGTCCGATCAGCACGAACACGCCATGTCCGCACCGATCCGAAGGCGGGCCGAACAACGGCGTCAAAAGTCCGGTGAATGCCCAAACCGAGACCAAGAGTGTCACAGTGCCGACCGGTACGCCTAGCAGTCGGGATAGGGCTGGAAAGAGCACATTGCCCATCTGGATGCCGGTCGCCACAACGAACGTTGCGCTGAACAGAACGGCAAGAAAAATCAATTCGCGTGGGTTGAAACGCGGTTTCTGAGTCCCGCTGTTCATTTGTTGTCTCCTCCTCGGGCACCAGTCATCTGGATGCTGGTAGAGATCTCGGCTCCAAAACGTTCGCGCCAACGGAGCAAACTGTTACACAGAGCCCACAGCCAAAACAGGCGCCTGCGTCGTAGCTCAGGTGGCTATCTTGCCACACCCGGGCACCAAATACGCATCGTTCGACACAGTCACCGCATTGCGTGCATGCCTCCATGTTGGTCTGCGCGACGTATTCCGAGTGGGCGATCAGATCGCTCCGGCCATAGAGCCGCAGGAACTGGAGGTCGTGGCAGCAGCAGGAGCAACAACTGCACACTGCGTATATTCTTTGTTCCGGCTCATAGATCGTCAAATGCACCAAGCCGCGCGCGTTGGCTTGGCGCAAAACGCGCATCGCCTCTTCCAGCGAGACGTAGCGCGCGGCGCCATCCGCTACGGCTTGATCCGCCGCGTGGTCGAGCAGAAAGCAAACTTCCACTGGGTTATCGCAGCGCTGATAGTGGCTGCGACACGTGCAGTGGGTGAGCGCAAAAGACCGGGCATTGCGCAGAAACTCGACGACCTGTTCAGTGGGCAGTACCCACTGCTTGACGTCGAGTGCTTCACGGACAGGGATCACTCTGGAGGAGAAGCGGATTCTCTTCTCTTGTAGCCAGCCATCATATTGGGTCAAGCGCTCTTCCAGGTAAGCATCACCTCTCACGGTGCGTCCCCAAGAGTCCCGGTGCAATGAAACCGTTGCTCTAACCACGCCACGATAGGTTCAAGATGTGTGCGGTAATGTTCGTATGTGTTACTCGCAATCAATGCCCAAGGCGGCTCCCCACCGCGCCCAACTCCAGAGGACGATTCTTGTTCTCTATGAGCGTCTGATTATTCAGCCTGTCTATTGCTTCTGTGTCGAGAATTCGCTGAGGCTCGCCGCGCGCAGCAGTTGCCAGCCAGGTAATTGTTCGTCGTTCCCATGTCGTAACATGAGCAACAACATCTTTGACTGTCCAGCCATCCACGATGGGTGCTTCGGCCAAGTGCATCTCATTGATCTGCCTGAAGACATTGTCAAAACGCTTACGTTCCTGTCTGATGAGGTCAAGCATCGCCTGCTTGTTCATTTCGTTTTCCTTGTATTGCTCTCAAGTCCGACTGCTACCGAATGTGATGGCATGACGCCAAACGCTTAGCACATCGACGCGCCACGCGAAATGAAGACAACTTCCAAATTATGCCAGCCACCTTCGCCGAAACGCACGGGCGTGCGTGATCGGCGTAGCGTGTTGAGCGTACTTGGGAGACTGCTCTCTCAACCCCTCTTCGTTGCAACCAAAAAGAACTTTTGCGCGCCAAGTCTGAATGGCTCATGGCTCAATGAGCCATACCCTCTACAATTCACAAAACCAACCACTTCAAACCATTGACAAAGCTCATGGTATGTGTATAGCCGAATCGAACTGAATTTCTTCTCCACCTTCCCTTTGTGTACTAATATCCAATCGAAGCGAGCTCGGCTCTGCACATGGTCGTAGTGAAGTTCCTGCAATATCAGTATATCCCCGACTTGCCCCCAAGCACAGTCCTGGTGTCTCAGGTGCACTTCGGTTATGATGGCGTCCAGAACAAATCTCGCTCCTGGCTTGAGTGCTCGACAAACAGCTTCCAGAAAGTCGGCGTTGCCCTGTTCATCAAAGTAGCCGAAACTTCCCCCGAAGCAAAAAGCCCCGTCGAATTCCTCTTTCCAGGGAAGATCACACATATCGCGGTGTTCCCAAGCGATCTCTAACTGTCGCTCGGCGGCTTTCCGTCGCGCGTCGTCCAGCAAAGGCAATGTCAAGTCCACGCCTGTTACACGATAGCCACGCGATGCCAGTTCGAGAGAAAGGCGACCTGCGCCACACGGCACATCCAGAACTTTAGCCCGTGGGGCGAGTTGAAGTTCTTTCTCGATAAAGTCTGCTTCGGCGCGTGTCAGCTCCTCGGTCTTGAATTGCCGAAGGACATCCAACCAGAGTCCCGCGTAGAAGCTTTTCCACCACTCTGTTTCTGCCATACTCAGCCGTTCCTCCATGCTCCAGGTTGCTGACTTCGCTTAACGGTGTTTTTCGTCAACAGCCCCACCAGGTCTGTTATCGAGTCAAGGATAAAGTCGGGCTTGATGTCAGCATCCAAGTCTCCGACCTGAAACTCCCCCGTCTTCACAAGTACCGACCGGATCCCAAACGCCTGCGCTCCCCGGATATCGCTTTGGATTCGGTCACCCACCATCACTACCTGGTCCTTGTCCAGTCCCATATCGGTGAGCGCCAGTTCAAAGACAAAGGGCTGTGGCTTGCCAACATAGGCCGCCCGGACTCCGGAGGCTACCTCCAGCAACCTGACCCATGCTCCCACGTTGAGTTCTGTCGCTCCCCTGCTGTTGTCTACCAAGTCCGGATTCGTACCGACCAACTTTGCTCCCTTCAGCAACAACCGCAGGGCATGGTTCAGATGATCAAAGTCGAACTTGCTCCGATTGTCCCCCACCACGATGTATTCCGGATTCTCCATGTCTTGGCGGAAAGCCGAGAATTCATCGAGTCCCTCGCCTTCCAACATGACCCAGCACGACCTGGGATTCCGGTGCCGGAGGTAGCGGGCAGTGGCGTAGGACGCGGTGATAACCTCTCCGGCAAAAACATGGAAACCCATTGCTATGAGATTGGCAGTCCGCGACTGTCGGCTGTGCAACGTGCTGTTGGTCAAGAATCTGAGGACGAACCCCTTTTGTCTGAGGGTCTCGATGGCGTCAATGGCGCCGGGATACACTTGCCCCTGATACTCCAGAACGCCATCTATGTCAAAGATGACGCCTCTGATTCCATGGAGCATCCGACATCCCCCAGTTCAGCCATAACCGCGGCGTACCAGGACTTGTGCCTTTCTTTGGGAGAGATCTCAATCCCACTTTTGATGACGACGCGGTATGCCATATCGTTTTTTACTGCCTCAATGTCTATCTCCAAGATGGCAAACTGCTCGTCGTGGTGTGCGTGCTCACGGACCACTCTGGCTCGTCCGGTAACGCTCACGGCGACGTCCGGAGAGACCAGCGCTACCGATACCTGCCCGTCGCGGCAGAGATTGGTGTAGGTGTCATGTTGACGCCACGCGAACAGCCGCAATAGCCGCGGCGAGATCGCGCGTAGACTGCCGAAGGGAGCAGTGTGGGGACTGCCATTAGAATCCACTGTGGCTACAATGGCAACAGGACTGATGGCGCCGTTCGGCTTGTGCCAGACTTGGAACACATCTGGCGGCAATTCTGTTTCGGTCTGCCAGACTCGCAACTGTTTCTCTTGGACCACATTGTCGCTCATTCTTCGCCTCCTGTCGAAAGGTGGTGATGAATCCACCGTCACTCTGGGTTGGCATGTCTGTAATCTACGTGTCTGCGCGGTGTGACAGTGCCGCCGGATCAGACCCGTAAGACAGCAACGCCGCGCCACAGCAGTTACAAACCACCTCGTACCAGCTAAACTCAGCCCCGCACTTGCATCTCCAACGTTGCGCCTGCTCTGCCAGCCAACGGTCAGGACCTTTCGTCCTCAATTCTTCAAGATGGATTAGCACATCGCGGTGGTGAATTCGCCCGTTGCTTTGGAAAGCACTGATCCGCTCACACGGGAACTCGGAGCAGAGCCCACAATGAACCAGCCGACGGTCTTCCGCGCATGCTCTGATCACACATTGCGAACAGCCGAGATGAGAATAGAGAATTCCTGATCGGCACCCCTTACAGCCAAAGCCTTCCAGACTTCGCCCTTGACCGGCAGCTATTTCCAGGAGGTGCTGGCCCTCGGCAAGCGAAGCACGGTAGTGATAGCACGCTCCACAATAAAGGCCGCATACCCCCAATAGCATATAGAGATTCTCCACTGCATTCTCCTTCCAGGGCAAGTAGCTATCCCCTGACCTCCGGCAGGTGCCCTCAACCACGTTACCGAACGGATGATTGGGCCGTAGCCGTTGCTTTGTGCGATAGGTGCTCTGACCCAAACATGGCGACGACGAGTACGACTACTCCCCATTTCAGGGCCAAGCCTATCGGTGCAGAAGCTTCTGCAGAAGAAAGAAACAGTCCCGTGATGGCAATGGACGTGTGAAAGAGGAGGGCTAGTAGCAGACTCCCTTTGGTGTTGTTGTAGACCCACGTAAACAAGACAGAATCAGCTAGGATGCTGAGCATCGTCCATCCCAAGAATCCCTCGGCCAGAGGATATCCTTTGGTCAGCCATAGGGGCAAATGCCACACGCCCCAGACAATTCCCAGAATGATACCGGCGCGAACAGCATTTCGATAGGCCTCCAATCGAGGCAAGGCATATCCCCGCCAGCCGATTTCTTCACCCATCGAACTGCCGATCAGGGTTTGCTGAAGGAAAACGAAAGGCAAGAACAGCAGCGGATTGACCTTCGAGAGCTCAGATGGTAAGGGGTAGAGGTGTACAAAGGGCGGTTGGGCAAAGTCTGGAGCAGAACCTCCGAACAAAACAGCGAGAGCCGTTTTCGCCAGCGAAAGGAGGGCAGGCCAGAAAAGCACAAAGAGATACCATTGTAGGCCAACGCGCCATGTCAACAAACGCCGAAGCAGCGAACGAAACCCCGCTTTACCGTCGTATATTCCTGTTGTGATCAATGCCGCAGTGGATGGGCCGAAGGCACCGAGCAAACTGGTGGTGGATTGGCCTAGCTGAAAAGAAAGCAAGCCGTGTGAGGCTAGGGCTGCTGGTATCCAGACAATCCACGAAATCCCAAAGGCCAAAAGAAAAAAGGCTAGCAGAGACCGAGGTTTGGGTAAGATAGAGCACGGCAAGGTCATATCGTTCTTCACCTCCTTAATGTCCATGTCCAGTATGGCCAAGCCCTCGTCGTGATTCACCCGTTCCCGGACGACGCCGGCCCGCCTACAGGTGCTCACAGAGGCTTTGGGGGACACCAACCTGATTCACTGAGAGCAGCGTCAGGCCCAGGTCGCGCATCTTCATCAGCAAACCGTGCAGGGCGGCCTGGTCAGTGACGGCACCCGTGAGCAGCGTGGTGCCGTCCTCTTGATGATGTATGGCAAAGCCATCGAACCAATCTGACCAGCGGCAGTCGAGGTGTCCCTTGAGCCGAATCTCGTACGTTTCACACATCACTCAAATCCCAGGAAAGGCTCTCCCGTTGTCCGGTTGGGCCGTGCGGCAATGTGCACATCCTTCATCGCGGACCTTGGCAAAGACATTATACACTGAATTACGGCTGTTGTGATCCTCCAAAGGTCGTAAATGGGGGTCGTATTTGGATTGCAGGGGGAAAGGTTTGAGGTGGTAGTCTCTACAGTAGACTGAGTTCTTGTGCGCGAGTGAGGGCCTGGGTTCGGTGACTGACGCCTAGCTTGCTGTAGATGTTGGTGATGTGTCTTTTAACGGTGGCTACGCTGATGAAGAGTTGGTTGGCGATCTCCTGGTTCATCAGCCCGGCGGCGATCAGTCGCAGCACTTCGACTTCCCGTGGGGTAAGAGGCTCTATGAGTGGTTGAGTACAGGGGTATGGGAGTGTTTCTCCCACACGCCCATGCTCTGACGCATCAAACGATGCCAGCAGTTCACTCACATACTTCGGTGCTATGCCCCGCGATGCGGCTTGATACAACAGCCTGGCCATTGGCGCGCCCTCGTCAACGAAAGTGCGTATATAGCCTTCTGGTTCAGCGAGGGCCAGGGCGCGTTTCAACGCTGCGAGCGCCCCGGCTGTATCGCCGCACGCCTGCCACATCAAGGCTTGCAAGGCAAGGATCTCAATCACCTTCCCCATCCGCCCTTCGGCTTCGGCAGTGTGTAGCAACCGCTCTAACAGCGGCCGGGCTTCATCAGGCCGGCCTTGAGCAAGCAGTACCCGCACTAGCGTGATCCACTGGAATTCGCGCAAGGTGTCAAGCCGGTCATCTGGGTCAGGTTCAATTGTCTGGGCCCAACAGGCCGATGCTCTCAGGTTGCCCTCCATCAGCGAAAACCAGGCCCGGTACGCGGCTATCTCTTGGACGGACGTCTGGAGCAGATCTCTCTGTTGGACAGCTTGCTCCAATTTATGAATGGCCTGGTGCGCGCCCTGTACGTCTCCACAGGCTTGCCGAATGCGCGCCAGCAGCGTGTAGCCGTTTATCAGGAGACCCAGATAGCCGCCGGGTTCACCCAGGGCAAGGGCTTCCCGCACGTGTTGTTCGGCTGCTGCCAGCTCGTTCCACTCGTACAGCACATCGGCCGTGCCCAAGTAGACCATGCCCAGACCGGGCCCGGTCCACCCCTCGGCGGACTGCAGTACCTGCCGGCAAGTCTCGGCTGCACGATGAAGTTGCCCCTGGAGACCATACAGGCGAGAGAGGTTATACGCGGAGATCATAGCGGCCATGATGTTCCCGGCCGCCCGGCACAAACGCACGGCCTCGGTACAGGCTTGAACGGCACCTGTCACGTCACCGCTCAGGCGGAGTGCGACACCCAGGCTCAAATAGACAAGGCCGCGGGCGAAGAAGTCATCCTCATCAATCTGTTCGAGCCCCAGTTGGCTCAGTTCAATCGTCTTGGGCAAATCCTCCTGATAGCGGGCGAAGAGAAGCCGGAGGAGAGCCACCTCGCCCAGTAGCGGCGCGATTTTGTGCTCATCGCTGGCCGCCAGGGGTGATGCCACCCGCTGCGCCAGAGCTCTTTCGGCATCCTGTAAGCGCGGTTCAGCCGCGCCCGCCTGGCCTGTAAATAGCAAGGCCCAGGCGTAGGCCATGCAAAGCCGTGGCCGGGAACGTGCTACCTCGTCAGGCAACGCCTTCAGCCACTTCAGAAGTGTAGCCAGTTCACCACGACGTACCATATCACGGGCGTTTTCCTCAACCAGGCGCACGGCTTGCTCAAGATCACCTGCCGCCAGAGTATGTTGAAAGGCTTCGACCGCTAGGCCCTCGCGCTCGTACCACTCGCTAGCCCGCCGGTGCAGCTCGGGCAAAAGATCGCGCTGCGCCTGACGCAGACGGTGGTGTAGCAAATCGGCAAAGAGACGGTGATAACGGTACCAGCACCGCTCATCGTCCAGTGATATGATGAACAGATTGGCCCGCTCGAGCCTCTCCAGTGTTGCCTGGCTGCCTGCTTGGCCGGTGACGACATCGCACAAGGGGCTGTTCAACTGGTCGAGAATGGATGTCTTCAGCAGAAAATCCTGTACATCGGCGGACTGTTGCTCAAACACTTCTTCCATCAGGTAATCCAGGACGTAGCGATGACTGCCGGTGAAGGCCGCGATGAACCCAGAGATATCCTGGCGTCCCCGCATGGAGAGCGCCGCCAGTTGCAATCCTGCGATCCAGCCTTCCGTGCGCGTGTCCAGGGCGGCGACCTGTTCAGCGGTGAGTGGCAAGCCCATCATCTGGCGGAGGAACAGGGCGGCTTCATCGGGGGTGAAGCGTAAATCGCCCGCCCGGAGTTCGGTTAACTGGCCACGGGCTCGCCAATGGGCGAGTGGCAAAGACGGGTCGGCGCGTGTGGCAATGACCAGGTGCATCTGCGGTGGCATATGGTCAACCAAGTGGGCGATGGCGTCGTGGAGGGCGAGAGTTTCGATGGCGTGATAATCATCTAGGACAAGGGCAAAACGGTCGGGGAAGGCGGCGATTTCGTTGAGCAGGGTATTGAGGAAAAATCCTATCGGGGGCTGTTGGGGTGACTGGAGTAACGAGAGGGCGTTCTCACCGAGTTGCCGTTGCCGCATTTGCAGCGCAGCGATGAAGTAGCACCAGAAGCGCGTAGAGTCGTTATCGCCCGGGTCTAGCGATACCCAGCACACGGGGCGCTCACTCTGGGGGATCCATTCGCTCAGCAGCGTGGTCTTGCCAAAGCCGGCGGGGGCGGAGATGAGCGTCAACTTGTACGTCATCCCCTGGTTCAACCGTTCGATCAAGCGCGGGCGCGGCACCAGGTCAGGCCGGACGGGGGGAATATAGAGTTTGGTGGTCAGCAATGGCATGGCCATTTCGCCTTCCCTGGCGGCATATCGCGGCCAACCCCTAGTTTCAAGAGGATCCTGGTCATCTGGTCTGATGGCGATGGCTCTGAGCCAATCCTCGATTGCTTGCTCGCCCACCGGCTCGTCAATCTGCGCACGTCCGCTGAACCACTGACTTCACTGAAACCTCTGAGGCCACTGAGGTCCCTTCAGTGTGATCAGTGCTCTCAGTGTTTCAGTGATTCCATATCTTGTCCATCCCCGCCAAGCTGTTGACTTGCCTGAACGCATAACCCCCCAGCGCATTGGGCATCTGGGCTGGTTGCCTCATTGCGTGCGCATACCCGCGCCGAAGGCGATCGGCACCAAACGCTGGTTAGGTGGCGGCTTGGAGATAGAGTTGCTTCCGTCTCTGTAACCATCGCTCGAACGAGGCAGGACCTTCGGTAGACCTTTTGCCCAGCACCAGCCCCTCGACACCAATATCCTCATCCAGTTCGGGCCAGTGGATACCGTAGCCCGCGCCACTGATTTGAAAATTGGCGCGCTCGGCAGGTGTTCCATGCGCCAGGCGCGGATACCATCCGATGGGTACC
>VGOG01000129.1 GCA_016875995.1 Chloroflexota bacterium | reverse complement strand
AGCGCATGAGTGGCCACGGCGAGCTGTGGGTGGATGAAAACGGCCTGCCCCGCCGCCAGGTGATTGATCTGGAGATTCCGAAGGTCACCCCGGAGTACGATGCCCGGATTCACCTGGTGGTGGACTTCGACTTTAGCGAATCAGCAAATCAGCAAATCGGCAAATCAACAAACCAGCAAATCGGCAAATCGGCAAGCAAATTAGCAACCTTAGTCCCCCGCATCGCTCCCAGCGATGTGCTGTGTTTGATGGTCGCTCTTGTTTTGGCAGCCGCCCTCATCACCCTCCGTCGCCGCCGCTGGGTCTACGCAGCCGTCGTGGTCACCGTCAGCATGATCATGGTGGTCATGCCCCTCCTCCAGGCCGACGGCATCGTCCGCTTCCACGCCCGCCAGGCCGAGGCCGCCGCGTCCACCCCATCCATCGCCCAAGCCCTGGGTGTCAGTGATCAGTCGTCAATCCCCACGGACACGCAACACGCAACACGCATCACGGATCACGCAACACGCATCACGGATCACGCATCACGCATCACGTTTCACGCCTCACGTGCCTCTTCATCCTCCAACTCCTCCCCCACCCTCTACTGCGGCAAAGGCAGCACCGCCGAAGACGCCGACAACGACGGCCTGAGCGACGCCGCCGAGAACTGCCTGGGCACCGACCCGTATCACGAGGACAGCGACCGCGACCTGATCACGGACACGGTGGAGATTGATGGCTTTTACTGCGCTGGCCGACACTGGTCCAGTGACCCCTTCAAGCCCGATTCCAACAACGATGGCCTGGCCGACTTCGCCGAGTGGCCGGAACCAGTAGGGTCGGCGCCTCGCCTCGATGTGGCCGACGCCTGGGACCCAGATGGCGACGGCGTGCCAAATCTGTGGGATGAGGACAACGACGGCGACCAGGTGCCGGACAGCCTCGATCTGTCTGCCTTTGCTCGCACTTCCTACACCAATGCCTTCTCCCTGACCATCCAGGGCGGCGGCTTCGACGGCTACGCCTACGTCGAAATCCAGGTGCAGCCGAAGAACCTGGATCACCTGCGCTACAGCACCACCCTCCTGGACTGGCCGTACGATGAGCTGGGTCAGATCATGGACCTGGACGACTCGCCTGAGGACATACGCCTGTTCCCCATCCTCAAGGTCCGCACCAATCAGCCCCCCGACAAGGACCTGGCGCGGCGCTACGGCGTCACTGTGTTTGAGGATGACGGCGCCTACGACCTCTACATGTCCCTGTCGCCCATCGGCGACGGGGGCAGAATGGTGGCTTTCTACGCCAAGGTGGCGTATGGGCCAGATGAACTGGACGACATCCGCTGGGAGAAGGTCGAGCTGGTCTGGATGGTGCAGATGAGCATGGACCAGCAGGCCGGCGGCAAGATCAAGACGTCCGTCACCCCGCTCCACAACTACGTGGAGGAATCCTTCCGCGTCACCGGCTTGCAGATCACCAAGAGCCGCAATTACGAAAGCGCCATCCTGGGCACGCCGGACTACCCCGACGAAGACCGCTTCCTGTTCAACCTGCTCTTCGGATCGAGCAACACCTTCCTGACCCACGAGAAACCGGTCCTGCAAGCGCAACCGGGCCAGGATTCCATAAAGACCCGCTTCACCAACCCCAATACCCCCCTCGAGAAAACCTGGGGCGTTACCTCAACCCTGGTCACTATAGACCTGCCCGCTGACCCTTATGGCCACGCGGACGAGGGCATCGCCGACCTGCCCACCCGCATCCGCAACTTCCTGGAAACCAACAACTATCCTACTGACAGCAACCCGTCCCTGGTGATTGCCACACAGGAAGAAGTGGGGTTGCACGGCCTGGACGACCAGGGGCGGTTCGAGCCACCGCCCCAGTTCAACGTCAATCTGAACAACGTTGAGATGAGCACCCTGCGGGGGTTGAAGAGCAACAGCTACCAATATGAAGATGGGGCCTGGCAATCCCTGGACCTGGAAGAGACGCTGGATTTGGTAGAGCAGCGCTACGAGGATGACCTGGCCGACATCCTGGAAGACCTGGAGGACGAGTATCCGGATCTGACGGAAGAGGACCTGAAACTCCTTCTCAATATGTTCTACACCGCCTGGTACATGGGCCAGGTTCGCATCATCAAGGCCGATGGCCAGACCCTCGTGTCGGAGAGCCGTTCGGACCAGGATGTGTATGACGAGCTAAACCAGGACGAGGATACCCTGCCGGCCTACTTGCTTCAGGCCACCGGATTAGGCCAACCCGGCGGTGGGCTGAAGATTGGCGACGACCAGACTCAGACCTGGACGTACATGCGCGACCAGGAGCAGAAAGGGAGCGAGTCAGGTTTCATTGACCCGAAGCTGGTCATGGTGGGGATGTGGTCCGCAGGCGGCGTGAAGACTGTCCTTTCTATCAAGACCGCCTTTCAAGCCGTGAAGTTTGCGGCGTTGACGGACAGCTTTCGGGGCCGGATGAAGATCTTCTCCGATAACGCGGGGGTGGGCTCCAGGAAACTGAGTATGATCGGCGCCATTATCGGCGTTGCGGTCATCTGGAGCGTGTTCTTCTTTACTGCCTATAGCACTGGCTGGGATTGGGACTCCCCGGTGGTCAAAGAGGCTCTGGCCTATGCGGCCGTGGCGACGGTCGTCACTGTCCTGCTATTTGTGATCAGCCTGAACCCCATCGGCGCCATTCTTGTGGCATTCCTCTCTTTCATAGATTTGATCTTCTTTGCTGTTTCCGTGGGTGAGCTCAGCGCCATAGAGTGGGCTATCAGATCTATTGCTGAGCTCTTCTACGACTGGGAGATGCTCACCGAATTCGAGGACGCTGACTTTGTGGATTTCGACACCGCAGTGATGGACGAAGAGATGGGCCTGATCGTGGGCAATCGCTTCCGGGTCAGCGACGAGTTCGTGGGCAAAATCAAGCGCACCAGCGAGGGCGACGATGAGGACCTGGACGACAGTTGGGTTGACGCTGCGTATCACGGCAGCGCAACGGGAGCGACTGCAGTCAACAAGAACAGCCGCCGAACCTGCTCCCGCAGCGACAGGATCTTGACCTGCCGCAACGACGTCGGAGTAGAATACAGGCTGGATACCGCGAAGCGAGACGCCAAACTTACGGTCAACTCATCGGTCGAAGCGAAGACCTTCTACGAGGAGTGCACCTGGTTCGGGCTGAGTTGCGATCGGAAGTCCATATACACCCACCTGCCGGACGACCTGCCGAAAAAAGACCGCTGGGACCCGATGACCTTCTACCTGGACGTATTGCCGAACAACATCCACGACCTGTTTAACTGGAGCGTGATCATCAACCCCGACCTCGACGGCGACGGCCTGACCAACGACGAAGAGAACAGCCTCGGTACCGATCGGAACAAGTGGGACAGCGACGGTGACGGCCTGGCAGACAAGTTCGAGTTTGACTCCCAGGATTCGCTAGGCACCGACCCGACCAGGGCCGACACCGACGGCGACGGCCTGTCCGACGGGCTGGAGTATCGCATCGGCACCAGCATCAACGCCGCTGACACCGACGACGACGGCTTGACGGACGGCGAGGAGGTATTCCACCAGGACGCAGGCGGCGATTGGGTGGGCGGCTGGCTGATCTCGTTGCCCGGCCGCGCCGAACCGGTGCGGGTGTTTTCCAACCCGCTGGTCGCCGACGCCGATGGCGACGGGCTGAACGACCGCAGCGAGCGCAGCCTGGGGACCAGTCCTTACGCCTTCAACGATTCGCCCCACCTCACCCTGAAGGCCCGCCCGTCGGCGACGAGCCCCAGCGGCGCCACCGCCGTCTACGTCGAGCCGGGCGACAGAGTGAGCGTGGAGCTGTCCCTGGACAACACCGCCCCGCGACCTGTCACCTCCACGCTGACCCTCTGCATGGGCGATTTCCTCACCGACCTCCAATACGAGGCCACCATGAGCGGCGACCGCCATCCACCCACCCAGGCCGCCGCCTCCTGTCACGGGCTGCAATGGTCCTTTGCCCATCAACACACCCTCCTGGAGCATGAGGTGGTCAGCACCACCATCACTACCACGGTGGCCAACCTCAGCGCCTCGGCCTCCGCCGAGATGACCGCCACCCTGCCCTACCAGATGGGCGACGAAGAGGAGGACATCACTGACCAGGTTACGGTCATCGTGGACGTGGACGATCCCGAAGCCACCATCACCGCGCCATCTGACGGCGCGCTGCTGGGCGGCGGCATCAGCCACTACGTGATCGGCGGCGCCGCCCGCGATGAGACCAGTTGGGTCACCCTAGTGGAAGTGAACCTGCCCAACGGAGGCTGGGTGAAGGCGGAAGGGATCAGCCCCTGGGCCTACACCTGGGAACTGCCGGCTGATGGCCAGTACACCCTGCAGGCCCGCGCGCACGACTACCTGAAGCACGAGGGTTTGTCCGGCATGGTGAACGTGACGGTAGATAACACCCCGCCGGAAGTCACCCTGGACCTGGCAGACGGACAGGTGGTGACCACTCAGAGCAGCGACGTCATCAGCATCACCCTCGAGGGCAGCGCCAGCGATAACCTGTCCGGGCTGACGCGGGTGCAGGTCAGCACCGACGGCCGCCCCTGGCGCGAGGTCTGGGCCGAAGGCGGCGCACCCCTCACCGCCAACTGGAGCACCAAGTGGACGCTGCCGAACGAGGAAACCGCGCAAGGCAGGCACACGGTGGACGTGCGGGCCATTGACCGGGCGGGCAACCGCAGCGACGTGCTACGCCGCACCATCATCGTGGACGTGGTGCCGCCGACCTCTGAGCTGACCGGCCGCACTTACCTGCAAGACCCGCCACCTCACGTGCCGACCAACCAGCCACTGGACCTCTACGGCGTGGCCAACGACGCCGGCCGGGTGCCGCAGCCTTCTCGCCCGGTGGAGCTGGTGGGCGAGCTGGACGGCCTGGACGACGCCACTATCTGGCTGGAGCTGTCCTCCGTCACCGATGACGACGACGGCGTCAGCGTGGCCTGGATAGGCGACTTCAACGCCGACCGGCTGGGCGACCTGGTCATCGGGCTGCCGGCGGCGGAAGGCGGGAAGGGGGAGGTGACCATCGTCTACGGGCGGGCCGGCGGCTGGCCGACGCCCACCGACGCCGAGGTTCTGGCCGATAGTCCCACCTCCCTCGTGGGAAAGGATGGGGCCAGGATTGGCGATATGGTAGCCCCGGCTGGCGACGTCAATGGCGACGGCTTCGACGACCTGCTGATTGGCGATTCCAGGAACGACCGCGCCTTCCTGGTCTTCGGCCAGCCCGGCTCGCTGGGGCGCGACCGGGCTCTGGATGGGCCGCGCTACCCCTACTGGTCGGTGATAGACCTGACAGGTCTGGGAGACCTGTCAGGTCTGGCCGCGGCCGGCGACGTGAACGGCGACGGCCTGGATGACCTGCTCATCGGCACGGCCGGCGCGGAGGGCAACGCCTACCTGCTGCTGGGCCAATCCAACCCCTGGTTGGAGACCGTGCCCCTGGACGTGAAGGCCGCCGCCGTGATAGACCTGACAGGTCTGGGAAACCTGTCAGGTCTGAGCACGGCCGGCGACATGGACGGCGACCAGTACGACGAGTTCGTGGTCGTGGATGGCACCACGGTCTACCTGTTCGAGGGGCGAGACTCCTTCGCTCCGGGGAGGGGCGAGCCCAACGAGACCCTGACCCTGGCTGACGACGCCATCGCTACCTTCAATAGCTCCGAAACCCGCCCTGAGGTGGCCGCTCTGGGCGACGTGAACGGCGATGGTCTGGCCGACTTCATCTACGCCGACGGGAATCAGCCCAAGCTGGTGTTCGGCAATGCGAAGCGCAACTGGACAACCCAGGCGCTTAACTTCACCCCCGCGCCGTCCGGCTTCCTGGCCGCGCCCGGCGACGTGGACGATGACGGCTTGGCCGACATCCTGGTCGGCAACGCCGATGGCGACGCCTACCTGATCCTGGGCAAGGATCTCTCCGAGGTCAAGGCCACCTTGACCGACGTGAAAGCCGCCGCCTCCACTCTCTATCCTGCCGGCGCTGACCTGAACAGCGATGGCTCCTCCGACCTGCTGCTGGTGCCGGCCGAGCTGGGCGTGTCGAGCGTGCTGGCCTACGGCAAGCTGCCGCACATTGACCCCGCCGCGTTGCCGGTGGCACAAAGTGCTCGTAGTAGCGACTTCAGTCGCTTGGAACGACTAAAGTCGTTACTACAAACACATCACTATGTGAACGACGACGGGACTTGCGAAGGTGGCACGCCGTGCTACGCCAGCATCCAGGACGCAGTGAACGCGGCCAGCGACGGCGACACCATCAACGTGGAGCCAGGCGTCTACGCCAGCTTCACCGTTAACAGCAAGAACAACCTGACCATCTCCGGCGTCCACGCCGACGCGGTCTTCGTGGACGGGGCTGGCGGCGCCTTTGCCGTGAAGGTGCAGAACGCCACCGGCGTCACGCTCAAGAAGCTGACCCTGCGCAACGCCGACGACGCCGTATACTTGGACCACGCGGGGGTGGGCGGCTACGAAAACCAATCTCTAATCACCAATATCCAATATCTATTGCTCTACGACTTCACCTCCCATGCCCTGGCCATGGACCGCGTCAGCACGGCGAAGCTCACCCGCTGCACCCTGGCGGGCGGGGATAATCACATTCACCTGTACGGCGACCCCGACCCGGCCATGGACGCCAGTTGGAGCACCGTCTCCACGGACAGCCGCACCGCCACCACCGCGGACGGCGGCATCTTCGCCGACAGCGACGAGATCTACTTCGTGGACGACAGCGGGCAGATGGACATCTACAAGCCCGGCACTGGCGGCTGGAGATCCCTGGCCGAGCCACCGAAAGGGGTTCACGCTGCAGCCACGGCTGACGAAAACGGCCACCTGTGGGCGCTACGGCGCGATCCATCCACAGGCTTCGACGGCCCGGTCTACGCCATCGCCTACGTCAGCGCCAACGAGATCTACGTCGGTGGCGATTTCCAGCACGCGGGCGACGTGGCGACACCGTACATCGCCCAATGGGACGGCAGCCAGTGGCACGCGGTGACACCCGACCGCGGCTTTCGCCCCAACGGTCCCGTCTATGCCATTCTGGTTAACGGGGGCCGAATCTACGCTGGCGGCACCTTCGGCCTGCGCTACCTGCCTGAGCCCACCCAGCAGCAACCCTTCCCCTCCTGGGAGAACTGGGGCGACATCTCAGGTGGAGGCGCGGTGTACACCATGGTCTTCCACGATGGTGGCGTGTTCGTGGGCGGTACTTTTGACAACATCGGCGGTGTCACAGCCCACAAGATCGCCAAGCGGGAGGCCAACGGTGAGTGGAAACGGATCGCCGACCCGCCCAGCGACTCGTGCAACGGGATCCTCTCCGCCGGCCGTCATGTCTCGGCGCTGGTGAACAAGGATGGCATTGTCTACCTGGGCGGGCAGTTCCACGAGGTAGGCGCTGAGGCCTATGGGTGGCAAGGCTGCAGGGACCCTGCCGAATATGGTCTGGCTAAATCTGGGTGCTGCTACTGGATTTCTGGGCTGCCGAAGAAGAGCGACTTGAGAAAGGGAAGCGACATCTATACCCTTGCGTTTTACGGGAACGATATGGTGGTCGGCGGCAGGTTTGATAACGTGACGTGTTACTATGAAGACGGTTATTACGACGGCTGGTGGCCCAAGTCGAGCTATTGCGTCTCCAGCGGGAATGCCAGCAATCTGGCGATCTTCGCCAACAAGTACTGGCACGTGCCCGGCTACCTGAAAGCCAACGCCCCGGTCAGGACCTTGCAGGTGGTGGGGAATCAGCTCTACATCGGCGGCGACTTCACCCAGGTGGGGGGGAGCACCGCGGCGGAGCACGTGGCCTACTACGACAGCTTCCCCGGCGGGGGAGGCGCCTGGCACACCCTGGGCAGCGGCGTCAACGGCAGCGTTCGCGCCCTGGTTCACCGCGACGGCCACACCTACATCGGCGGCACGTTTACCCTGGCCGGGGGCAACGCCGCCCTCCGCTTCGCCCACTGGGACGGCAGCCAGTGGGTCGGGCTGAGCGAACAGGCTTTCTACGAGTACCTCGGTGGCTCCTGGCAGGCGCGGGCCGTGCTCCCCGATTTCGTGGGCGAAGGCGCGTCCCTCGTCAGCGATGGGAACGGGCACCTGTACGCTGTGCCCGGCAGCGGCTCCCGCGAGCTCTATCGCTACACTATCAGCAGTGATACCTGGGAGAAGAAGGCCAGCCTGCCGGGCGGCCTGGGCGCCGGCGGCGGATTAGCCTGGGTTGACGGCTACCTCTACGCCCTGCGCGGCGGCAATACCCGCGACCTGTACCGCTACGACCCCACCGAAAACAAATGGGGCACCCGGGCGCCGATACCGGCCGCGGGACCTGTCGTCGGTGTGGGCGGTTCTCTGGCCTGGGACGGGCGGGATTGGCTCTACGTCCTGGCCGGCGGCAACGGCACGGGATTCCTCCGCTACCACATCCACGCCGACAAATGGGAAACCCTCCACAATACCAGCAAGGTCGTCAACCTGGGCGGCGGGCTGGCGCGCATCGGCCAGCACGTGTACGGCGTGCCCGGCGGCGGCCAGGAGCTGTGGAGCTACGACCCCATCGCCATCTACCCGCAGAAGCTGACCCTGGACCACGTGGCGGTCATCGCTCCGAAGACAGCCTCCGCCTCGACGTGGATTAACCTGGACGACCTGGTGGTCTGGCCGGACGATTTCGTGGTCGGCGGGTCCGATAACACCTGGGTAGGGCGCAGCGGCATGGCCTGGTCGCCGCAGCCGATCCTCGACCGCAGTGCAAAGATCACCCACGATGGGGCGCGCCTGCTGGATCCCGACCGCGACGTCTACCGCGTGGGCACCGGCACCAAGCTGGACGGCGGCTACCACACCTACCGCCCTGACGCCATCGTCGCTGCCGACGGCAGCCAAGAGTTCACCAGTATCCAGGCCGCCGTCCTCAGCAGCGCCAACCGCGTGCTGTTGCGTCCGGGCACCTACAAAGAGAACTTCTACCTGATCAGCGGGGTGGAGGTCGTCGGCGACAGCGCTGACCTGACCATCGTGGAGCCGCCGGTAGGGGCAGGCCTTGCGCCTGCCCTGGTCCGCGCCGAGGGTGTGGTGGGCGCGAAGCTCTCCATGCTGACCTTGAACGGCGCGGGCAGCGGCATGGACGGGCTGAGCGCGGAGGACGGCACCCGATACGTGGTCGTCAAGCAGAACATTATCCGCGGCACCGACACCGGCATCACCGTGAGCGGCGGTAAGACCGAGCTGGAGGTGGTCAACAACACCATCGTCTACAACGACGACGGCATGGTGGCCAGCAACTGCGCCCCGCTGGACGTGCGCAACACCATCTTTGCCTATCACACCAACACCGGCCTGGCCTACGAAGGCTGCGCCACCCGCAAGCTGCACAAGTACAACCTGTATTGGAACAACACAACCGACCTCAGCCCGAACGACCCAGGGGCTGGCGAGCTGTTCCTGGATCCCCTGTTCGTGAATCCAGGCGCGCCCTCCCACGACTATCACACCGAGGACGGCTCTCCGGTAATTGACGCTGGCGACCCCGGCGACCCACCGCCTCCGGGGGCCGGGGCGCGGGTGGACATCGGCTACGTTGACCAGAATCGGGCCGGGCTGTACGTGGACGACGACTACTGCGCGACCTGCGCCAACGACGGCCTGTCGTGGCAGGTGGACGCCTTCGATAAGATTCAGGACGCCCTGGACAAGGCCGCCGCCAACATCCATGATCTGAAAGGACTGCGCTACACCGTTGCCGTCGCCGCCGGCACCTACACCGAGACCCTCACCGTCCCCAGCCACGTGCGTCTGGTGGGCGCCGGGGCAGAGGAGACGGTCATTGACGCCCACACCATCAATGGAACTGCGGTCACCTTCGACGGGGTGGTGGAGTCCGAGATCACCGGCTTCACCGTGCGGGCCTACACCAATACCACCGCCATCAGCGTCACCGGGGCGTCCAACGCCATCACCATCACCCGCAACATCATCGAGACATGGAACGAAACCAGCACCGCGTCGGCGGTGGCCTTCAGCGGCCGGGCGACTGGATGGGTGTCGTTTAACACGTTGGCGTCTCACATTGGCAATCGCTGGTATGACACCCCCGAAGGACAAAGAGACAACGGCATCTCCAGCTCTGGAGTGGGGACCTGGGTGGCGGTCGAGAACAATATTTTCACCGGCCCGCTCGTCACGAAAGATCCTTACGGCTGTGATGATTTCTACGAGGGGCATTTCTATGGCCTGCACACGCTGGACTATGGGCAGATCTTCAATGGCTACAACCTGCTCCGCAACCTCATACCATATCAAGACGATGCCAACACCGGCCTGTCGGAGGGGCCGGGCGACCTGCCTTATTATGGCCCATGCTTTGAGTACGGCACCTACCGCCCCGAACCCGCTTCGCCAGCCAGGGATGCTGCTTCACCCTACGCCGAGGTCCCGCCCGGTGGCGGGGAACGGGCCGACATGGGCTACTACGAACTGACGGCCACGCCGGCGGCGGTCTTCCTGGGGCGGGAGGACGTCTCCTCCGCCACTGGCAACTCCGGGGTGAGCCAGGTGGAGATTGGCTTCAGCCAGGTCAACGACCCCAGCAGCGCGGTCACCGACACCCTGCCCAGCACCTGGACGCCGGTGACGCTGGACACGCCGCAGGAAACCGTGTCCTACTGGCAGACCAGCTACACCCCCACCGTGGAGAGCCTGTATCGCTTCTACAGCCGCGCGGCAGACGTGGCCACCAATGAGGAACAGGACGAGCAGGACTGGTACGACGGCGCGTTCGTGGCCGACAGCACCCCGCCCGTGGTCACCTGGACGCGGCCGGTCAATGGCACCATCCTGAACACCCCTCTGGAGCTGCGGGCGCAGGTATCCGACTACGCCGCCGGCGAGTTCAGCGTCGAGGACGTGTACTTCGTCGTAGACGGCGACGAGGTTCAGGCCGAGTGGGCGGCTGACCCGTGGGACGAAGAGGCCCAGGACCCGCGCACCTTCCGCGCCTGGGTTGAACTGGCCATCGGGGCCCACAGCGCCTTCGCCGTGGCCGAGGACCGAACCGGCAACCAGGGGCAGTGCGACCCGGTCGGCTTCACCGTGTCCGGCCAGGACCCTGCCGACACCACCGCGCCGCTTCTGGTCGTCGTCGCACCTGCTGCCGGCGGCTGGTTCACGTCCACTGTCGTCTTCTCCGGCACGGTAACAGATGTCGGGAGCGGGGTCGCCGCCGTGGAGGTCAGCCTGGACGGCGGCTTCACCTGGCAACCGGCCACCGTGGACGGCACGGACTGGGAGCTGACCTGGGAGGCGCCCGAGGATCAGGAGTTCATCTCCTATCCAGCGTGGGTGCGCGCCCGCGACCAGGCCGGCAATTCCACCCAGGAGGCGCGGACCTTCTCCATTGACAACGTGCCTCCCATTGGCCCTCGCGTGGAGGAATTCACCGCCTTTATCGGCCCCTTCGAGAAAGACGCCCCGCCGGGCACCCACTTCGACATGCCGCTCATCCTACCGTGGAGCGGCCTCCGAATCACCTGGGCCAGGCCCTTCGATGGCAGCGGCTACGCCGAGACCCTGATCACCGTGGACCAGGTGACGGATACGTTGCCCACCGAGAACCTGGGCGTAGTTACCTCCACCGTACGCTCCCTTGCCACTCCTGGGGATTGGTACGTGCACCTGGCGGTTCGGGACCTGGTCGGCAACCAGTTCATCCGCCACTACGGGCCCTGGCACGTGGGCACCTTCGCCGATGCTTCGACCAATTTCGCC
>VGOG01000128.1 GCA_016875995.1 Chloroflexota bacterium | reverse complement strand
GCTGGGGGTTGCTGGTGCATGTGGTGGCGGTTGACGCAACGGGAATTCGACGCCCAGAAGGGCGAGGGAAATCGCCGGGCAATGAAGGCCATCGTGGACTCCGGCCGCGTCCCAGGTATCCTTGCCTACCACGTGGGATATCCGGTCGGCTGGTGCTCCGTGGCGCCGCGTGAGGAGTTCCCCAGGCTGGGACGATCCCGAATCCTGAAGCCAGTGGATGACGAGCCTGTTTGGTCTGTGGTGTGCTTCTTCATCGCCAAATCATACCGACGCAGAGGGGTGGCAGGGCGATTGCTGAAGGCTGCACTGGACTACGTGCGAGATTGCGAAGGCAGAATTGTGGAAGGATATCCTGTCGAACCCAGGAAGAGCGGCATACCCGACCTATTTGCCTACCACGGCCTGGCCTCTATATTCCGAGGCGCAGGCTTCCAAGAGGTCGCCCGCCGCTCGGAAACGAGGCCGATTATGCGTTATGTGATGGGCTCTGAATGACAATTCGTTGCAATAATATGCCATTTGTGGTATAATACTCGTATGGAATTCGAGCAATTGCTTGAGATCGTTGGTGATGAACCAATCTTTGAGCCCGGCCTGCTCCTGGCTGGCGATGTGGACCCGGCCAACGCGCGGCGCCAGTTGTCAAGGTGGACAAACGCAGGCCGCCTCTATCAGTTGCGGCGCGGGCTCTATGCACTGGCACCGCCGTTTCAAAAAGTGAAGCCGCACCCCTTCCTCGTGGCCAATCGTATGGTGCGTGCTTCCTACGTCAGCCTCCAGTCGGCACTGGCCCACTACGGCCTGATCCCGGAGTACGTGCCCGTAGTCACCAGCGTCACCACAGCGCGCCCCGGCCGCTGGGAGACGCCGCTCGGTGTCTATGAATTTCGTCACATCAAGATTGATCTTCTGGCCGGCTACCGGTTGACCGATCTGGGCGGAGGCCAGAAAGCCTTCGTCGCCACACCTGAGAAGGCTTTGCTGGACCTGGTCTACCTGCAGCCCGGCGGGGACTCGCCGGATTATCTGCGGGAACTCCGTCTGCAGAATCTGGATCGCCTGGATGCGGAGGAACTCCGGCGCCAGGCCGAGCGCGCCGGCAGCCCCAAGCTGCGGCGAGCCGCCGAGTTTGTCGTGGAACTGAGGCGCACTGAGAGACAGGAATACGAAACGCTGTGAAAGAGCACCTGGCCGACCTCATCCGCACCAGCCAAACACCTGCCCAGGCGCGCAACGTCACGCGCGAATACCTGCAAGCGCGGATTCTGGGGGCACTCCAGCGTGCCGGAGCGATGATCCCGCTTGCCTTCCACGGCGGGACAGCGCTCCGCTTCCTCTTTGCCAGCGCTCGCTACTCCGAAGACCTGGACTTTGCTGTGGAAAGAGCCAGGGACCAATACGACTTTCGGGCCTACCTGCGCGTGATTCGGGCCGAGTTTGCTGCTGAGGGCTACGCCCTGGAACTCAAGGTGAATGACAGGAAAGTGGTCCACAGCACATTCATTCGCTTTCCTGGCCTGCTCTACGAATTGGGTCTGTCGCCCCAGCGGAGCGAGGTGTTTTCGGTCAGGATCGAAGTGGACACGAACCCGCCTGCCGGCGCGGCGCTGGCCACAAGCCTCGTACGTCGCCACGTGACTCTTCAACTGCAACATCACGACAGAGCATCGCTCCTGGCTGGCAAACTGCACGCCATCCTTCAACGCTCCTACGTTAAGGGAAGGGACCTCTACGACCTGTTGTGGTTTCTCAGCGATCCCGATTGGCCAGCGCCGAATCTGGTCCTACTCAACAACGCCCTGCGGCAAACCGGTTGGCGTGGTGAGCCGCTGACCGAAGGCAACTGGCGGGAGGCGGTGCAGCAGCGACTGCAAGCCGTGCGATGGGATCAGGTCGTCTCCGACGTGCGTCCCTTCTTAGAGCCGAGTGCAGACCCTGCCATTCTGACGCCGGAGAACCTGAGGCGAGTGCTTGGGTGATGCCCGATGGCGGGCAAGGAGGGCTGCGTTTCCTCTGGTAAAGAGGAATTGCTGATGTGCTTCCCTGCCTGAGTAATAAGGTAAGGAGACGGACATGAAAACTGCTCATGAAACCGGGGACCGAGGGGATGGACAACTTTCTCGCTTGCTTGATACGTTGACTAAGGAACTTCAGCGCCAGTTGGGTTCTGACCTTAGGCTTTTGCTTCTCTACGGCTCCCATGCCAGAGGTGAGGCCCAACCAGACTCCGATGTAGACCTGTTCGTTGTGCTGCGCCTGTCGTCCGAAGCAGCTCAGGAGAAGGTGCGCCAAGTGGCCTACGATGTGATGTGGGAGGCGGATTTTGCTTACGTAATCTCCCTGTACTTGACCGACACAAACCATTACCAGGCACTGGAACAGCACGGCTCCTCATTCTTGAGAAACGTTCAAAGGGAAGGGAAGGTGCTATGGAAAGCGGCCTAGAGGAGAGCCAGCGATGGATGGCCAAAGCCCGTTCGAGCCTCGCCGCAGCGAGAAAACTGCTGGAGGAAGCGCTCTTCGCTGAATCCATCTCGCGTTCTTACTACGCCATGTTCTATGCGGCCAAGGCCCTTTTGCTCATGGATGGCATTGATGTGAGCAAACATTCGGCAGTGGCAGCGGCTTTTGGAAGGGAGTATGTCAAGACAGGCAAGATAGATTCCAGATATCATCGAATGCTCCTTGATGGCTTTGAGTGGCGACAGAAGTCCGATTACGACGTCTATTGGCTGGCTACCAGAGAGGCGGCAGAGAGGTGCCGTCAAGAGGCGGAGGCGTTTGTAGCTCAAGTCGAGAAGTCACTGACAGGGGATCAGCGTACGTGAGCGATGTACTCCCCCGAGGTCTTTGGCTGCAGCGACGGAGGGAAGTTCACCGTGACCAGCGGCGAATAGTGTATTTTGCACTACCCAAGAAGCCACCTGCGCAGTCAGCACAGGTGGCTTTTTGTTGCCAAACGAGGGGAAATCTGCTATACTATACAATAGTCAGTAGAATGTGTGGTCATCCTTACCCCCAGTGCCTGGCGCCGGCTGTGTTCACCGCTGAAGTGATGCAGTCCATCGCCCAGGACCTGGCGCAGCTTTCACCCGTGGCTGCATCCGACCTGCCAGAGCCACCGAAGCTCAGCCTGTGGCAACGCCTGCTGGCCAGCACTTCGGCTGGGCTCAGTGCAAGGCTGGCTTCCTGGCGTGCCCGGCGGGCTTCCGAGTGATAAAGGGGTTCGTATAGCAATTGAGAGGATAGGCGGTGGATATTGAAGCCATCAAGGCCAGAGTACGCAGCGGTAAGTTTGTGATCAGTGCTCACGCCGATCAAGAGGCTGCCGACGAGGATATAGACATCGCCGAGATCCGTGATGCCATTCTAGATGGCGAGATCCTGGAGCAGTATGCGGACACGGGACGAGGCCCGAGTTGCCTGATCCTGGGTTTTGCGAAAGACCGGCCGATTCACGTGGTCTGTGGTTGGCGTCGTGGATCAGTCGTGGTCATTACCGTTTATATCCCGAAGCTACCCAAGTTTGAGGATCCCTGGACCCGAAGGAGGTCACCATGAACGAAGAACGTTGCCACATCTGTGGTGGTACCGATTTTGAAAAGCGCCAAGTCGAGTACATTTATAGGCGGCACGGCAACTATCTCGTGGTACGAGACGTACCGTGTGAAGTTTGTCTGCGTTGCGGAGAACGTTATTACGAAGGCGCTGTTCTGCTGCAAATTGAGCGTCGTTTCAAGGAGATTTACAAACAGCTTGCCAAGCCGCAGTTCGCCATTGAGGTTCCGGTCGAAGTGTATGCTTGACGCTCCGATTTTGCTGTACTTCCACCTGGCCACTCCGTTTGTAACACAGCGGGAAGAGTTGTCAATATGAACCACCAAGCCGAATTTTCTCTCAAGTCCTTCATCCTGACCCTCACATCTGCCAGCGGATGTACGCCTACTTCGACAGGCTCAGCCGAACGGTAACTGCCAGGAGGCCATGTAGCAGACATTGTGCAGGGTCTTCAAAAGATATGTGAGCCCAGCCGCTCCCGTCGAGATGATGAAAGTCAAAAGCAGAAAACAACAGGTGCTTGATACATTCGGTAGGGATTTCAGGCCGATACACGTAGTACAGGCCAGATTCAACGAGAGGCCTGAGCGAGATGAAGCACTGTGCGCACTTCTATGGGAATACAAGTCAAGAGGACAGAAAGGCTACACACTGACTGAGAAGTTCTTTGACCTGTTTCAATCATATTTCCCCAACCTGCGCGTAGCAGGCCCACGACGCGCAGGCCAAGATATACCGCTTGGTAGCGTATTCAAGGACTATCCAAATCCAGGTCGCCCCGTTGATTTCCTCATCCGTGACGAGGAACGGAATGTGCTGGCCGTTGGGTTGGCTCGTTATGACTCAGACCGTGGTGGAGCTCAAGAAGATGACCGCACAGGTGGCTACAAGAATTGCGCCGATGAAGTACTCGCCTATGCACAGGAGCAAGGGCTTGACTTGCGGGTGATATTCTTGAATGATGGCCCAGGTCTACTACTTGGGTCAATGTGGCGCGACTATGCCGCTCTGGAGGAAAGCTGGCCTGGCAAAATCAAGGTCGTTACTCTCCGTATGATGCCTGAAAGAATCACTGCCGAGTGGCTTGGGATGGAGGAGAGGACAGGAGAATAACAATGGCTACAGGAATTCAAAAGACGAAGTGGGATGGAGAAGTTCTAATAGATGATCCTGCGGATGACTTCTCAGATGTCGCACTGGAAGCCAATCTCTACTATCGAGGGAAGCTTTCAGTACACGATGTCCTGGCAACATCACCTGCAGAGGTTACAGAGATTTGGAAAGGCACAACTGGCAAGAACCGGCTTTACTTCGGTGATAATCTCCCCATACTCGCTGCGTTGCTTAAAGACCCTGGGGTGCGTGGTCAGGTGAAGTTGGTCTACATTGATCCCCCCTTCTCTACAGATAAAGTGTACTGGTCGCGTAAGCAGGCTGAGGCCTACAGCGATACGCTTGTAGGAGCGCACTACATTGAGTTTCTTCGCCGAAGGCTAATCCTGTTGCGTGAGTTGATGGCTGAAGATGGTTCGATTTACGTTCATCTGGATCAGAATATGGTTTTCCACATCAAGATTGTAATGGATGAGCTGTTTGGCAACCGGAACTTCAGAAACCTGATCACTCGCCAAAAGTGCAATCCCAAAAACTACACCAGGAGAACCTATGGCAACATCTCCGATCACATTCTATGCTACGCCAAGTCAGAGAGATCGGTTTGGAACCGAGCCTATGTTCCCTGGACAGAAGAACGAGCAGCAGAAGAGTATTCCTACGTTGAGCATGACACGGGCAGGCGCTACAAGAAAGTTCCCATCCATGCCCCTGGGACACGGAAAGGTGCAACTGGGCAGCCCTGGCGAGGGATGGAGCCGCCACCAGGCAAACACTGGCAATACCCCCCTGATACGTTAGATGAATTGGACGCTCGTGGAGAGATATACTGGTCGCCTACTGGCAACCCAAGGCGGAAAGTGTATTGGGACCAAAGTAAAGGCATCCCTGTACAAGACATCTGGATGGATGTGAAGGACGCGCACAACCAGATGATAAAAATCACGGGGTATCCAACAGAGAAACCCCCCGAGTTACTGGCTCGAATTATTAGCGCATCTTCAAACGAAGGCGACCTGGTACTCGATTGCTTCGCTGGCTCTGGGACAACCCTTGCAGTAGCATCTCAATTAGGGAGACGCTGGATTGGCATAGATAATAGCTCTGAAGCCATAGCAACTATGCTAAAAAGATTTACTCACGGTTTGGAGCCAATGGGGGATTTCGTTAGCGAGAAAAAGACAACAGGCTCTTTACCCCTATTTGAGTTTGCCAATCTTTCAGAGGTCCAGATGGACAACGGGGATAGGGGGAAACGCGCCCACATCATAGAAGACTTTACCTTATATGCAGTTGTGTCATACAGCGATCACCTGCGGGAAATACTTTGCCTGGACTTACAAGAGGAAGCGGCCTAGCCATCGTTGGTATGCCCTGCAAAGCTGTCGTCTGTTAACCGGTGGAGGTCGGGTCGTGGTAACTGCCAGGAGAAAGGCGGCTTTGACGGCTTAGGCTGATGCGAAAGCGAGTATCTCTGAAGAGCCCGGTGCGGGAAAACTGCATCGGGCTCTTTGAGAGCACCGGACGACCGACGTTACTGTTACGAGAGGAGGTAGGCTTCTATATGATGCAAACAATCTACGAACGACCAGTGGAGTTATTGCAACATCTCATTCGCTTCGACACCACCAATCCTCCCGGCGACGAGGCGGAGTGCGTGGCCTACATCAACAGCTTGCTGACCGAGGTGGGCTTTGAAACTGCTCTCCTGGCCAGAGACCCGAACCGCCCCAACCTGATTGCCCGCTTGAAAGGGCGGGGAGACGCACCACCGCTTTTGCTCTACGGGCACGTGGACGTGGTAACGACGGCCGGCCAGGAATGGACGCATCCACCCTTCGAGGGCAGGGTAGTAGACGGCTACGTCTGGGGGCGGGGCGCTCTGGACATGAAAGGTGGCGTGGCCATGATGCTGGCCGCTTTGCTGAGGGCCAAGGCCGAGGGGCTGAAGCCAGCCGGCGACATCGTGCTCGCTATCGTGGGCGACGAAGAAGCGGGCGGCGACTACGGGGCCAAGTACCTGGTGGAGAACCACACCGAACAATTCGAGGGCATCCGTTACGCCATCGGGGAGTTGGGGGGCTTTGCGATGTACATTAGCCAGCGAAAGTTCTACCCCATTCAGGTCGCCGAGAAGCAGTTTTGCTGGATGAAGGCAACGGTGCGCGGGCCAGGCGGACACGGGTCCCTGCCCATGCGTGGCGGCGCCATGACCAGGCTGGCCCGGTTGCTCCAAAGGTTGGACCGACACCGCCTGCCGGTGCACATCACGCCCGTGGCACGCCAGATGGTGGAGGCTATGGCTTCGGCCTTGCCATTCCCTTCGGGCATTTTCCTGCGCCGCCTCCTCAATCCCTCTCTGACAGACACCGTGCTAAAGCTACTGGGCGAAAAGGGACGAATGTTTGAAGCCTTGTTCCACAACACGGTCAACGCCACCATGGTGCGTGGTGGGGAGAAAATCAACGTCATCCCCAGTGAAATTGTCCTGGCACTGGATGGGCGGCTGCTTCCTGGCTACACCCCACACGACATGATGGCCGAGCTGCGCCCGATCATCGGTGATGAGGTGGAGCTTGAACTGGTCCGGCACGATCCCGGCCCGGCGGAGCCAGACATGGGGTTGTTTAACCTGTTGGCGGACATCTTGCGTGAGGCCGACCCCGATGGCCTACCCATGCCCTTGTTGTTAACTGGAACTTCAGATGCTCGCTTCTTCTCTCGCCTGGGCATTCAAACCTATGGCTACACCCCAATGAACTTGCCTGCGGAGTTTAACTTCGCACAGTTGGCTCACGCCGCTGACGAGCGTATCCCGCTGGAGGCGGTGGATTTCGGGACCAGTGCCATTTTCGAAGTGCTGCAACGTTATGAGGGTTAGTCTTTATCAGGCTCTAAACGTCAAAGCCAACGAGGTCATCTCCTTCGTCGGAGCCGGGGGGAAAACGACGGCCGCCCTGCGCCTGATGGAGGAGTTGGCTGGAATCGAACAGCGAGTGCTGTTCACCACCACGACCAAGATCCTGGAGCCGATCCCTAAGCAGGACGAGTACTTGTTTTTAGGTGGGGATGAAGAAGCACTGGCCCAGGTGCCCGAGCTCCTGCGCCATTATCCCAAGGTCTTCCTGGCCAAGCGGCGCCTGGAGGAGGTGGATTTGACCGCCCCTTCGACTGGGCTCAGGGCAGGCCTGGGGGAGAGCGACAGGGATTACCCCATGCGCCCCAACAAGCTGGACGGGGTGCCCCCTTCCCTGGTGGACCTCCTGGCCCGGCAGCTCAGCGATGTGGTCATCCTGGTAGAGGCCGATGGGGCTCGTCACTGCGCCCTCAAGGCCCCCGCCGCCTACGAGCCGGTGGTGCCCGCCTCGACCACCATCCTCGTGCCCATGGCCGACCTCACCGTCCTGAGGAAACCCCTGACTGAACAGCACGTCCACCGTCCTGGGTTGGTGGCGGGCCTCACCGGCGCTGCCCTTGGCCAGCCCGTGACTGTCGAGATGGTAGCCGCCGTGCTCAGCCATCCGCAGGGCGGTCTGAAGGCCCTGCCGGAGCAGGCCAGAGCGGTCCCCATCCTGAACCAAATAGCGGAAGACCGTCCCATGGATGAGGCGCGCGAGATTGCCCATCTCATCCTGCGAAACGAGCGTGTCGAGAGGGTGGTCATCGCCTCCTTGCGAGCTTCGCGTCGCGGATTCGCGCCACTCATTGGTATTGGTAAAGAAACAATCGCAGGTGTCATCGCGAGGAGCGGGTTTTGCGACGAAGCGATCCCCAATTCGCTGGCGGGAGATTGCTTCGGCAAAAAGACGCCTCGCAATGACACAGCCGTGACTTGTTTCTTAGTAGCCCCTGAGCCGGTGCTGGAAGTGATGATCAATCCGCAATCCGAAATCGGAAATCGGAAATCGGCAGTGGCTGCCATCGTGCTCGCTGCTGGTGAGTCGCAGCGCTTCGGCCAGCCCAAGCAACTGCTGCCAGTCGGCAGCAAGACCATGATCCAGCACGTGGTGGACGTTGCTCTAAGCTCGCCCGTCGAGCAGGTGATCGTCGTGCTGGGCTGCCGGGCGGCGGAGATAAAAGCGAGCATCGCCGACCGCCCCGTCCAGATGGTGGTCAACGAGAGGTGGAAATCGGGCCTGAGTAGCTCGGTGCAGGCGGGACTTTCGGCGGTGAAGCCGCAGGTCAACGCGGCTCTCTTCGTCCTGGCCGACCAGCCGGGCGTCACCCCACAGGTCATTGCCAGGCTGGTCGAACGCTACCGGCAGACCCGCGCGCCCATCGTCGTCCCCACCCATCGCGGCCGACGGGGTAATCCGGTGCTCTTCGGCCGTTCCCTTTTCGGAGAGTTAATGCAAGTGAAAGGCGATCAGGGTGGGCGGGAGCTCATCGCCCAACATAGCGACCATCTGGAGGAAGTGGAGGTGGAAACAGAGGCTATTCTTGTAGACATTGATACCGCCGACGATTATCGAGCCGCCAACCCGAATACCCCGAACAAGCCTGTCCTGAGCCAGAGCGAAGGATTCGGGACTCCGACCTCCAACCTCCAATATCCAATATCCAATACCCAATACCCAATATCCAAATCCATCAACAGCCTGATCATTGACCTGGACGGCGTCGTCTACCGGGGCGACGAGGCCATCGTCGGGGCCAGGGAGTTCGTTGCTCTCCTGCAGCGAGAAGGCGTGCCCTTTGTGCTACTTACCAACAACTCCACCCGCACGCCGGGCCAGTACGTAACCAGGCTGGCTCAGATGGGCATCGCCGTCGAGGAGGGGGATATCTTGACCTCGGCCCAGGCCACGGCTCTGTATATGGAGAGGATAGCGCCGCCGGGGGCCCGGGTGTATGCCATCGGCGAGGAGGGCCTGCGGACTGCCCTGGGCGAGAAGTACACCATCACCGAGGGGGAGGCCGACTTTGTAGTCGTCGGCATGGATAGGGGGCTCACCTACGAGAAACTCAGAGCCGCTACTTTATTGATCCGCAGCAGGGCCAGGTTTATCGCCACCAATCCAGATAAGACTCTGCCGACAAAGGAGGGGCTCGTCCCAGGCAATGGAGCCATCATAGCGGCTTTGCAGGCAGCCACCGGCGTGGCTCCCTTCGTAGTTGGGAAACCGGAGCCGGCCATCTTCGATCTGGCCTTAGCCAGGATGGGGGCAGGCAAAGAGGGGGCGGCCGTCATCGGCGACCGCCTGGAGACCGATATTCTGGGTGGGCAGAGGGCTGGCCTGATCACCATCCTCGTCCTTTCGGGTGCCACCAGCCGGCAAGAGCTGGCAAACTCCCCTGTCAAACCGGACTTAGTGTTTGACGACTTGAGGCAGTTGTATGAGGCCTGGCCGAAATCCTGAACCTCTTGGGAAGACACCCCTGCTCGATCTAACCTACGAGCAGTTGAACGGACTCCTCGCCTCCTGGGGTGAGCCCGCCTACCGCGCCGATCAGATATGGGGCTGGCTCTATCGCTCCCTGGCCGCCGACTTCGAGGAGATGACCAACCTGCCCAGGGAGCTGAGGGAGAGGTTAGCAGAGGCAACCCTCTTGCGGACCATGGAACCCCTGGGGGAGAGAGTGTCCGCTGATGGCTTCACGCGCAAGGTGCTCTTCGCCCTGCGGGACGATCAGACCATCGAGAGCGTGCTGATGCACTATGAGCAGCGGCATACCACCTGCATCTCCACTCAGGTCGGCTGTCCCTTTGGTTGTGTCTTCTGTGCCACAGGTCAGAGCGGCTTCGTGCGCAACCTGACGCCCGGCGAGATCGTGGAACAGGTGCTCTACTTTGCTCGGCAACTGAAAGACCAAGGACGAAGGACCAATAGACCAATCACCAACGTGGTTTTCATGGGCATGGGCGAGCCGCTGGCCAACTACGAGGCCACCTGGCAGGCCGTTGAGACGCTGACTCACCATGAGGGTTTTAACCTGGGGGCGCGGCGCATCACTATCTCGACGGTGGGCCTGGTGACTGGTATCCGCCGCCTGGCCGAGGAAGGGACCCAGATCGGCCTGGCCATCTCCCTCCATGCTGCCACCGATGAATTGCGCGACGAGCTGGTGCCCATCAACCGCCGGTATCCCTTAACTCATTTGATGGCTGCCTGTCGTCATTACGTGGAACGAACGAGGAGACGTATCAGCTTCGAGTATGCTCTCATCCATGGGATCAACGATTCCCCAGAGCAAGCCCGCCAGTTGGCTCGGCTACTGGATGGGCTGCTCTGTCACGTCAACTTGATCCCTCTCAACCCTGTGCCTGAGTCGCTCTACCAACCCTCTCCACAGGGTAGGATTCTGGCCTTCCAGGCCGAGCTCAACCGTTGGAAAGTGTCGAACACCCTGCGGGTGGAGCGGGGCGCAGACATCCAGGCCGGCTGCGGCCAACTGCGCTGTCAGCGAATGCCGACTGGGTGAACGGATCCGTCTTGCATTTTTCCACAATACAGTGTATGATTATGCCTCAGAAGTGAGCAGGAGGTGATTGAGGTGGCGATAAGGGAAATTACCAGGAAACAAAAAGCCAGCCCCATGATCTGAGCTGGCTGGTTGCTGCATGGCAAATGGCGCAAAAGCCACGAGCTATGTTTTTGAAAGTGTTTTCAGGCATTTGGCGCAGACGTTCATGCGCCTGGTAACGCCATCTTTGGTGATGGTCACTTTCTGAATATTGGGCTTCCACTGACGATTAGTCGCCTTTTTGGAATGGCTGACGTTATGCCCAAACTGGACGCCCTTGCCACAGATGTCACACTTAGCCATGTCTACTCCCTTTCAGTAATGTTCAAATCACAGGGTATATCATACCACAACAAGCCGCTTTGCGCAAATCGGCGGAGGTGGGTGAAAATGACAGAAGAGATGAGACTGGGTAGGATCGAGATTTCGCCAACAGCTATCGCCGGCATCGCCAGCCAGGCGGTGCTGAATAGCTACGGCGTGGTCGGCATGGCCTCCAGGAGCCTGGTGGGCGGTCTGGCCGAGCTCCTCCATCCAGAGAGCAGGCGAGGAGTGGAGGTGAAACTGGAGGGCGATCAAATCATCATAGACCTCTACGTGATCATCGAATATGGCACCAGGATTTCCGCCGTCGCCCACAATATCATGAGCAACGTGAAATTCAGTGTGGAGAAAGCCCTCGGCGTGCCCGTCTCCCAGG
>VGOG01000127.1 GCA_016875995.1 Chloroflexota bacterium | reverse complement strand
GCTTAGAATCGCCAAATTCTTCGTTGCCATGGCCGGTTTTGGTATTGCCTTCGCGGGCCTGCTGGCAGGAGCGTTGTATTTCGTCCCCTCGCTCATCAGAGGAGGGGAAATTGACCTGCTGAGGTCAACTGTGGCTGCTTCCTTCGTTGTCCTGGGTTTAGGGCTGGGCCTGCCCCTGGCCTGGCAAGGTTTGAACTCGCTGCGGGGCGTACCCTCGCGACTTTTCTGCCCCCGGCGTGCCTGGGTGCTGGTGGCCATCTTCGTGGTGGTTGTGATCCTCGGCCACGTGGTCCTGGTCTTTGACCTCTTGCCTGCGCTGACTTTTCCCCCTTTCTACATCCTGGGTGCTGTCCTGCCTCCGCTTTTCATCCTGGCGTTTGTTGGCCGCAGCCTGGCGGAGGGCGGCATCCGCTGGCGGGAAGTGGTGCTTCAACTGGCCAGCGGTGCTTTCCTGACCACCCTTGGAGCCTTTGGGTTGGAGGCTGTGCTGGGCTTGCTCTTGATGGTGGTTGTGCTCACCCTGGCCGCTCTGACGCCGGGCGGCGCCGCCTGGTTACGGGAATTGTTGACCTACTTGCAAGATCCGCGTTGGCTTCAGAGCCTCGAGAACCTTTACGACCTCTTGCTCTCCCCGCCGATCCTCATCGTCTTGGGTTTGATGGTGCTCGTAATTGTTCCCCTGGTCGAGGAGATGCTCAAGTCTCTGGGCGTGGTCATGATGAGCTATCGCCGGCCCGGTAAGGCTCAATCGTTCCTCTGGGGACTGGCTGGCGGCGCCGGCTTCGCCCTGGCCGAGGCGCTCTTTAGTGGAGCTGCCTCCCTGGAGACCTGGGCCGGGGTGGCGATAATGCGCGTTGGGGCTACGGCCATGCACTGTCTGGGGGGCGGGCTGATGGGCCTGGGTTGGTATTACCTCTTTGCGACTCGACGACCCTGGCGACTCCTGGGTGCTTATGTGGCCAGCGTCAGCCTCCACTCCCTCTGGAACGCCGCCGCTTATGGCATGGTGGTTGTCTCTTTGTCCGCCACATCCCCGGCGACCGGTGAAGTCGGCCTGGCCCTCGTGGGGGTGGTTATCTTGGCTTTGCTGGCCTTTCTGTCTCTGCTAGCGTTATTCATACTATTTATCCTTTTCTACCTTACCAGGTGGCTGCGAGTTCAGATGCCATAACTGCTGCTCAGGTGGATGGTAGGGGCGAGCCTCAACGTGCCAGGCACTTGCGAATAGCCGAGTGATTGAGCGATCTTACCTGGCTTGGAGGCACTGCAACCTTCAAGAAGCCCATGAAAGTGCCTGGCACGTAAACGCTTAAGTAAGGGGCGAGCTTGACCGGAGATAGGATTTTAGCCTTGTTGCGACAGGGCAAGGGACAGGAGATAGACTTTTTGCCCGAGCGGACCTCGGCCCGCAGGTTGGCGGAATCCCTCATGGCCCTGGCCAACGCCAGCGGCGGCACGGTGCTGGTCGGCGTTGACCCCGGTTTGGCCAAGCCGCGAGGACTGAAGGACGCTGAGGCAGCTCGCGACGAGGCTCTGGAGGCGGCTTTTCTTACCGAGCCTCCCCTCATCATCCCCTTGCCAGAGGTGGTGACCGTGGACGACAAAGACGTCCTGGTCATCACCGTCCCCCCAGGGCTGCCCCACGTCTATAGCTTGCGTGGAAAGTACCTGATCCGCGTTGGCGCCCAGAACAAGCCCCTGGCTCTTAAGATGCTGCGCCGACTGATTATCGAACGGGGTGAGGTGAGCTTTGAGTCCCTCATCCCGCCCGGCGCCACCCTCGACGACGTAGACTGGGATAAGGCGGAGAGATACTTAGCCTCGCTGGAGGGGCTGAGCGCGGCTACCGCTGAGGAGGCCCTGCACAACCGTGGCTGCCTGGTGCAGCCCCCCCTTTCTCCCGCCCCCCTGCCCCCCCAAAGTTGGGGGGAACGGGGGGAGGGGGGAAAGAGGGGGGGCTATCGGCCCACCAACGCCGGCATCCTTCTGTTTGGCATCCAGCCCCAGCGCTTCGTCAAGTCCAGCGAGATCATCGTGGCCCGCTACCCCGGGCGCGAGATGAGCGATGCCTTCGTACGCGAGGACATCAGAGGAACCTTGCCCGATCAGATTCGCCGCGCCGAGGCCTTTTTGACTAGCAACATGAAACGCGGGGTTCGCCTGGTGAGCCTGGAGCGGGAGGAGCAGGTGGAGTATCCCACCAAGGCGGTGCGCGAGGCCATCGTCAACGCCGTGGCCCACCGCGATTACAGCATCCGCGGCGACGAGATCCGCATCTTCATGTTCAGCGACCGCATCGAGTTCTACAGCCCAGGCCGCCTGCCAGGCCATGTAACCGTGGACAACATCGTCGAGGAGAGGTTCTCCCGCAACGAGGTCATCGTCCAGGTGTTGGCCGACATGGGCTTCATCGAGCACCTGGGCTACGGCATTGATCGCATGATCAAGCTGATGCGGGACTACGGGCTGCCGGCGCCGCGTTTCCAGGAGACGGCGGGCGGATTCCGCGTCACCCTCTACTCCCCCCATTCCCCCCAACTTTGGGGGGGCAGGGGGGGCGAGGGCCTGGTAAGCGAGGAGGAAATAGATATGAGTCGCTGGTCCCACCTGGACCTGAACGAGCGCCAGGAGCAGGCCCTGGCCTATCTGCTGGAGAAAGAGCGCATCACCAACCGCGAGTACCAGGAGCTATGCCCCGACGTCAGCTCCGAGACCATTCGCCGAGACCTGGCCGACCTGGTGAACAAGAACGTGCTGCTGAAGATTGGCCGGAAGCGGGCAACGTACTACATTTTCAAGTAGTTGAGGCAATGAGGAAATGAGGCAATGAGGGAATAAGGCAACGAGGCAATGAGGTAATGAGAAAATCAGGCAATAACCCACAGGTATCCCACATATCCCACAAATATCCCACAGAAAGACCGAGGATGAGCAAGTAGCTCACTCAAAAATATCGTCCGTTACATCCCGCCCGTCTGTTGTTCCTCCCCGATCGCCTCCAGCACCTCCACCAACTCCCTCCGCCACCTATCCCCCCCACGAAGCGGCAGCCACACCTGGCGCTGGCCCACCCGGCTTCGGCCGATCAGGCGTATCTGCAACTGCCTGCGGGCCGCGTCTTCCAAAGGTGTCATGCGAACGACGATCTGTCCCTTCTCCGTGGAGATGCCCTGCACACCGGCCCTGAGGGCCAGCGCTTTCAGGCGCAGTTGATAGAGCAAGTTGGCAGTAGCTTCAGGCAGGCTGCCGAAGCGGTCTGTCAGCTCGCGTTCCATGTTCTCTATTTCGTCCATGGTGGTCAGGCCTGCCATGCGGCGGTACAGCCGTAGACGCAGGGACGAATCGGGCACGTAGTCGTTGGGAATGAAGGCCGGCAGGGGTAAATCAATGGAGACCGAAGAGAGCGGGGAGAGGAGAGAGGGGAGAGGAGAGCCTCTCTTCTCTTCTCTCTCTTCTCTCCTCTCTCCTTTCAATCCTTGCACCGCCTGGGCCAGGAGGCGGCAGTAGAGGTCGAAGCCCACGGCAGCGATGTGCCCATGCTGCCGAGTGCCCAGCAAGTCCCCGGCGCCGCGGATCTCCAGATCGCGCATGGCGATGCTGAACCCGGCTCCCAGCTCGCTGGCCTCTAGGATGATCTGCAGGCGCTGGCGGGCGGTGTCGGTCAGGCGGTGGGGATGGTCGTACAGGAAGTAGGCGTAGGCCCGACGAGCCCCCCTCCCCACGCGGCCTCGCAACTGGTAGAGATCGGCCAGGCCGAACTGATTGGCGCGGTTGACGATCAGGGTGTTGACGTTGGGGATGTCCAGGCCGCTCTCGATGATGGAGGTGCAGACCAAAACGTCTATCTTGCCGGCGGCGAAATCCAGCATCACCTGCTCCAACTGCGCCTCGGCCATCTGGCCGTGGGCAATGGCCTGGGTAGCCTCGGGCACGATGCGCTCCAGGCGCCGGGCGATGATGTGAATGCTTTGGACGCGGTTGTGCACGAAATAGACCTGCCCACCCCGGTCCAGTTCCCGCAGGATGGCCCGCCGGATCAGCGTCTCGTCGTACTCGCCCACGTGGGTCTTCACGGGAAGCCGCTCTTCCGGCGGGGTGTCAATGGTGCTCATGTCCCGCACCCCCGTCAGCGACATGTAGAGGGTGCGTGGGATAGGGGTGGCGGTGAGGGTGAGGACGTCCACCTCCTTGCGCATCTGTTTGAGCGTCTCCTTGTGAGTCACGCCGAAGCGCTGCTCCTCGTCTATGACCAGGAGACCCAGGTCTTTGAAGGTCACGTCCTTTTGAATCAGACGATGGGTGCCGATCACGATGTCCGTCGTCCCTGCCTGTAGCCTATTCAGTATCTCCCGCTGCTCTCGCTGCGATCTGAAGCGGGAGAGCATCTCCACCTCGACGGGGAAGGGCTTGAGCCGCTCCTGAAAGGTCATGTAGTGCTGCTGAGCCAGTACGGTGGTGGGCACCAGGACGGCGACCTGCCTGTGATCCATCACTGCCTTGAAAGCGGCCCGCAGGGCCACCTCGGTCTTGCCGTAGCCCACGTCGCCGCAGACCAGCCGGTCCATGGGCTTTGCTTGCTCCATGTCGGCCTTGATCTCCTCGACGGCCCGCAGTTGATCCACAGTCTCGATGTAGGGGAAAGAGGCCTCCAATTCAGCTTGCCAGGGATGGTCGGGAGGAAAGGCGTGGCCGGGTATAACCTCCCGCGCGGCATAGAGTTCCAGGAGATCCCGGGCGATGTCCTCTACCGCCCGTTTGGCCTGGGCTTTGACCCGCGCCCAATCGGCTGTGCCCAGGTGGTGAAGTCTGGGAAGGTGATCTCTTCCCCCCACGTAGCGGCTGAGGCGATCCGCCTGGTGAATGGGCACGTATAGCCTATCGCCCCCGTCGTATTCGACGTCCAGGTACTCCCGCTTCACTCCCCCCTCCCCCCCTGCCAGGGGGGGGGAAGGGGGGAGGGTCAGCTCAACCAGGCCGCGGAAGATGCCGATGCCGTGCTCGAGGTGCACCACGTAATCGTCGGGGGCTATGTCGGCGAAGAACGCCTCTGGAGTCACCGCCCTCGGCCGGCGCACCCGACGGGGGAGGGGCCTCGACCAGCCGAAAATCTCCGCGTCGGTCATCAGGCAACACGTTGCTGGGGCCAGCACCCAACCTTCGGCCAGGGTGCCCTGCACGATGGTCAGGCTGCGCGGGGGGGGCACCCCCCCCTCAGTCCCCCCCGCTTCGCAGGGGAGAAGGGTCTCCGAGACTCTTGGGGTTTGCGCGTGGACCTCTCGCTCTCCCCACAGCGCGGCCAGTCGCTGGGCCTGGCGACTCACTACCACGACTCGCTGACCCTCGCGGAGCATCCGCTGCCAGTCGTCCAGCACCTGCTTGAGCCGCCCGCCGTAGCGGGGGCCTGGGACAAAGAGCTGGCTCACCTGTACTGAGCCTTGCCGAAGCAGCGGCTGCTCCTCCCCACCGTCGTATCCCAGCACCAGGGGATGCCTGTCCAACAGCGCCTCCTGTAGCTCGTCCCAGGTGAAATAAGGGATGGGGAAGCCGCCGGGCAATTCACCCGCTTCGAGTAAGTTATTCTCAAGCTCCAGGGCGCCAGCCTCCAGGTCAGCCATAGCTGCTTCCAATTCGGTCAAGTCATCAATGACTAACAGCCCGTCGAGTGGTAGAAAATCTATGAGATTCCCCGTTTGGGAGTAAAGATAGGGAATGTAGAACTCGATACCCCTGAAGTGCTGTCCTTCCCTCAGAGCTTCCAGGTTGCCTTCGAACTCGGCGGCCGCCGACTCGTGACAGACTGAGAGGTCCAATTGGGCGGCCTGCTGAGCTGCCAACGGGCCGCGCTTGGGCAGGGCTTCGCTGGCCGGAACCAGGGTAAACGAGGGTACTTTCTCTTGAGAGCACTGGGTGTCCGGCTCGAAGAGGCGCAGGGACTCGATCTCATCTCCGAACAGCTCGATGCGCACCGGCCAGTTGCTGTGGGGAGGGAAGACGTCAACGATCCCGCCCCGTCGGCTGAAGGTGCCCGGCTGCTCGACCAGGCTGGCTGGCTCGTAGCCCAGGGAGACCCACCTGGTCAGCATCTTCTCCAGGGAGATGGGCTGGCCCTGTTGCAGGGTGTGTACGCCAGCCTGGAACTCACGCACGGGTATGGTTTTCTGCATCAAGGCGCGGGCTGAGGCGACGATGACAGGGGGGATGGTGCTCTTTCTCTGCGCTCGTAATAGCGTTGCCAGGACACGGATGCGTTGCTGGACGGTCTCGACGTTCCAGGCGATTTGTTCGTAGGGCAGGGCATTGGGCTCGGGGAAAAGTAGAACGCTCTCTGGCCTGGCCGACCAGAGGCGCAATTGGCTGTGGAGTTGGTTGGCCTGCTCTGGCCGGGCGGTCACTACCACCATGGGGGTGTCCAGGTCCCGCTGCAGGGCGGCGATGAGATAAGGCCGCGCCGCGGACAGCAGGCTGAGGGTTACGGGGTAGGGTATAGATCGTTGGGCCGTATCCCGGACCTTTAAACCCTCGAGCAGCTCACGATAACTGGGTATGTCTTCGATGAGGGAGAGCAGCCCCGACAAATTCAATTCGTTCACGCTGAATCCTCTCCGCTGACGCTCAGACTTGCATCTTGCGTATCTCCTGCGTTGTACCTGTTCATGGCCGCCACGATGCCTTCGGCCAGCCAGAGCTCCACAGCGGAAACCACTCTCTCGTAGGCCTCCTCGATGGCGATCCGCTCGTCGGGGGCGAAGTCGCTCAGGACGTAGTCCACGGGGTCGCCGTGGGTGGGGCGGCCTATCCCCACCCGCAAGCGGGGGAAGCCATCGTTGCCCAGGTGCTCCATGATGGATTTCATGCCTTTGTGCCCTCCCGATCCACCTTCAGGGCGCAGACGGATTCTGCCCACAGGCAGGTCCAGATCGTCGTAGATCACCAGGATGCTCTCAGGGGGCAGCTTGTAGAAGCGAGCTAACCGCTCCACCGTCTCGCCGCTCAGGTTCATGAAAGTTTGGGGCTTAGCCAGGACGACTTTGAGGCCGGCGGTCTCGCCCTGAGCCAGCAGTGCCTTGTGCTTCCGCTTGCTAAACGACAGGCCCCAGGCTTCGGCCAGCCGATTCAGGCACTGAAAGCCGACGTTGTGTCTGTTGCCGGCATATTTTCGGCCGGGGTTGCCTAAGCCAACAACGAGTCTGGCTATGCCAGATTCGTCCCTTTGCCGCAAACGCTCGAAAGCTCGCATCATCTCACGTTTCACGTTTCACGTTTCACGTTTCACTCCTCAGAACTGAGCTATCAGCCACGAGAGAAGTCGTCGCAAAGTGGTTAACGTGCCCATCAGCAGAAACAGGCCTATGGTTCCTCCTGTGCCGTAGAGGAGGGCTTTGCTCAGCCCTTGCGTTGTGATACCGAGCCCGGTCCCTTTTTGCGGCTCTGGCGTGACTACCACCGGCCCAGGAGTTGGGATGGGCCTGGGGGTGGCCGTTGGCGGCTGCTCGATGATCACCGTGGGTGTGGGGGGCAAGGGGGTGGGAGTAGCCGTAGGGGTTGGCGTTGCCGTCGGCGTCTCCGTGGGCTGGACATTGGCCACTGAGATCTGGCGCACGTAATACTCGTCGTAATTGCCGTCCTTACGAACGACCCTGAGCCGCAGGCTATAGGTTCCATCGGGCACCAGGGAGGTGTCCCAGGTCTCCAATCGCCCATCAATGACCTGCGCCTCGTGAACAATCCCCACAGGCATCCACTGATCAGTGGGGTTGGGCTCCGGTGCGTAATGGACCTCGTATTTCCAAAAATTGGGATGAGTGGCTGTGCCTTTGATGACCAGCAGACCGCGCACCACATCACGATCGCGAGGGGAGGTGATGACTGCCCCTTGCTGCGGCGGAGCAGCCTCCAGCCTTACGATTGAGAGCCCCATAAAAAGGGCGGTAAGCAAACAGAGAGCTAAAACATGTTTGTTCATCTGGATTCCTCCCAGCTTTTGTTCCACCCTAAGTTTAGCACAAAAAGGCGTTGAGGACAAGCGGGGATCAGTGATTATTGACCCCATTCGGAAACCCTGCTATACTTACCTCGATTCCTCGTTGTCTCGTTACTCGTTAGACTCCGTAACTATTACCGCCCTTCGGTGTTGTAATAAACAAAGCAGCGAAGGGCCATAGGAAAGGGCTCTCCTGTGGCGGAAACAGAAAACGAAGAAACCTGGGTGCAGAGGGCCAAAGACGATCCGGCGGCCTTCGGTGTTTTGTACAAAAGGTACGTGAAGAAGATTTACAGCTACATCTATTGTCGCACCGGCAACCGCTACGATGCCGAAGACCTCACTTCCAGGACCTTTCACCGGGCTCTCGCCAACATAGACCGCTACGAGAGCCGGGGCTTGCCTTTCTCGGCCTGGCTCTACCGAATTGCCCACAACCTGGTGGCTAACTGGCTCCGTGACCGCAGCCGGCGTAAGGTTATCGCCCTGGATGAGTTGGTCCTGACTGAACAGCCTGGCGGAAGTGCTCCTGAACATCAGGCCGAGGTCAACGAGGAACGAGAGGCCCTCCTCGAAGCCATCAAGCGACTCCCTTCCGACCGCCAGCAATTGCTCATCCTCAAGCTCATGGGGGGGATGTCCAACGTTGAGATCGGCCAGGTACTGGGCCGTAGCGAGGGGGCTATCAAGTCCCTGTACTTCCGCACCCTGATCGCCCTGAGAGAAGACCTGGAGAAGGGGGGATTTTGAGAGAGAGGGGGAGCATCCAGGTCTCCGCGCTGAAGCGGATAATGAAACACACTCATATTGTATCCAAGCTAAGAGAGGAGGAAAAATGATCAAAATTGTCACCGACAGCACGGCCGATGTCCCTGAAGAGCTTCTGGAGAGGTACGACATCCGGCTGGTGCCCATCAATATTCAGTTCGGCACGGAGACCTACCAGGAGGGCATTGACATCGACCGGCCTACGTTCTTTCGGATGCTCGACGAGTATCCGACCATACCTACATCCTCGCAGCCTTCGCCGGGGCAGTTCGTTGATGTGTATCGGCCGTTGGTGGAGGATGGCCATTCTATCATCTCCCTCCACGTCACTTCCAAGCACAGCGGCACCTATCAGTCGGCACTGCTGGCCAAGTCCATGCTGCCCGAGGCCGACATCGAGGTCTTCGACAGCCTCTCCATCTCCATAGGCACGGGCTATCAGGTGCTCGCTGCCGCCAGGGCCGCCCAGGAGGGCAAGAGCATGGGGGAGATCATCGAGATCCTGGAAGGGATACGGTCGAGGATGTACCTGTATCTCACCCCAGCCACCTTGAAGTACCTTCAGAAGAGTGGGCGGGTGGGCAAACTGGCCGGAGCGCTGGCCTCGTTGCTGAACGTCAAGCCCATCATCAAGGTCGAGGACGGCACGCTCGAGGCTTTCGAGAAGGTGCGCACCAGGAGCAAGTCCTTAGATCGGATAGTAGAGCTGACGGCGGAGGCGGTGGGCACGACCGATCCTGTCAAGCTGGGTGTCTCCCATGCTGAAGTTCCTGACGAGGCAGAAGAACTGAGGGAGCGCCTGGAGAGGACCTTTAACTGCGACGAGATGCACGTCGTGGACCTGGCTTGCTCGCTGACCGTGCACGGCGGGCCAGGCATCATCGGCATCATCTCTTATAAGGTCTGAGAAGGGGTCTTCGCTTTCAAGGGGGAAGGCTATGGAAGACAAACTGTTAGCTGAGATACTGGCAGCTCACGCCGATCAACTGGTGGAAGGCCGGGGGAAGGGAAACGATTATCTGGCTATGTTTCCCGACTATCAGGAGAAGCTCAAACCCTTGCTGGAGACGGCGGAGAAAATCAAGCAGGTGCTGGAGCCGGTGGAGCCTGCGCCAACATTCTGCCAGAGCCTGCACGAGGATTTGCTAACTGCTGGTCGCCGCAAGCTGGGCGAAGAAGGGCCTCAACTGGCTAAAAGCCACGGAAAGCAGGTCCTCATCAGCGCGGCGGCTCTGGGCTCGGCTGTTTCCGTGGCTGGAGCGATCGCTTACTTTATCCACTCCCGCACGGCTGCCAAAGCCCAACCAGCTTCGTCCTCATGAGGTAATAGATGAGATATTCCGTAATCAGCGGTTGGGGCAAGTACATCCCTGACAGGGTTTTGACTAACCAGGATCTGGAGAAGATGGTCGAGACCAGCGATGAGTGGATCCTGGCCCGCACAGGTATCAGGGAGCGACGGATCGCAGGGCCAGATGAGACGGTCTCGACGATGTCCCTCGCTGCCAGCCAGGATGCCTTAGCGGTGGCCAAACTGGATCCACGAGACCTGGACCTCGTTATCGCGGCTACCTCCTCCCCTGACTACCTTATACCCCCCGTCTCCAGCATGATCCAAGGCATGTTAGCAGCCCCCCACGCCGCTGCCTTCGATCTTGCCGCCGGCTGCACCGGCTTCGTCTGCGCCCTGGCCACCGCTCATCAGTTCATCGCCGCCGGAACCTACGACAATATACTGGTCATTGGCGCTGAGCTCACCAGCCGCTTCGTGGACTGGGAAGATCGCACCACCTGCGTCCTCTTCGGAGACGGAGCGGGCGCTGTGGTCTTGCAGGCCAGCGAGGTCCCAGTAGGGGTTCTCTCCTTCGTCCTGGGCTCCGATGGCAGTGAGTACGATGCCCTCATCGTGCCCGGTGGCGGCGGCCGGCATCCCTTCGGCCAGGAGGTCGTGGACAAAAGGATGCACTACGTCAAGATGGACGGGAGGCGGGTCTTCAAGTTCGCCACCACGACCCCGGCCGAGGCGGCCGTCCGGGCTATCGAGGGCAGTGGCCTGTCCGTTGACGACATCGCCCTCCTCATTCCCCACCAAGCGAACCTCAGGATCATCCAGTCGCTCGCCAGGTCCCTGGAGATCCCCATGGAGAAGGTCTACGTCAACCTCGACAGGTACGGTAACACCTCGGCTGCCTCTATCCCCATTGCCCTCTGTGAGGCCCTGGAGGAGGGGCGGGTAAAGGATGGCGATAACATCGTCCTTCTTGGCTTTGGTGCAGGGTTGACCTGGGCCGCCGCAGTAGTGAAAGTTGGGGTGCCGGAGACGTTGGCGTGGTACATCCCCTGGCCGCTGGTGTCTCTGAGGGAACATTCCTTCGACAGGGTCAGATCTCTGGCCAGAGGCGCAGTCGGCGTTCTGTCGGCCATAGTGGGCACTCTCCTCCTCCCTCTTTACTCCAGCACAGACAGGCGGGACTGATAAGGTGAATAACTGCTCGTTACCCATGCCCGCCCAGCCAGGGTGGGCATTTCCCTTTTAGGCCAAATTGAGTATAATACTGGGGAAGTTCAGCCTCAAGCCGACCAGACTTCGGAAGTCTCAACTCTGGGTTGCTGAACTACAAACAGCAGGCGGAGGAACGATCGTGAGATACTCTTCGATGAGAGTCTTAGCAGGACTTTTGATTCTAGGCGCGATTTTTGTCCTTGTCGGTTGTGGGGGCGGTACGCCTACTGCGGCGGGGGATCCCCTGGCGCACCTGGAAGCGGGGCGTGCTCACTTACAAGCAGGCGATTTGGGCAAAGCTGTCACCGAGCTGGAAGCGGCTGTCCAGGCCGATCCCACCTTGATCGAAGCTCGCTTCCGGCTGGGCAATGCCTATGCGGAGCAAGGCCAGTTAGACAAGGCCGCCCAGGAGTTCAAGGCCGTCCTGGACCTGGACGCCAATCACGCCGATGCCCACTCTAACCTGGGAGTAATCTATTATCAAAAAGGGCTACTGACCGAAGCGGTGAGCGAGTTCCAGGCGGCTTTGGATATCAAACCAAGAGACGCCGAGGTGCATTATCTCCTGGGAGCAGCCTACGTCCAGATGGGCAGGTACGACGAGGCGGTGAAGCAATTCCAGACCGCTCTGGAATACAATCCCAGCCTACCCGAGGCCCATTTCGGCCTGGGAACAGTCTATCAACTCCAGGGCAACAAAGAGGAGGCCATCAAAGCCTTTGAGC
>VGOG01000126.1 GCA_016875995.1 Chloroflexota bacterium | reverse complement strand
CGCCGTCTCCGAGGTCACGTGGAGGCAGGCGGCGATGCGGATTCCTCTGAGGGGTTTCTCCCTGGCGAAGCGCTCGCGGATCAGCCGCAGCACCGGCATCTCCTGCTCCGCCCACTCGACTTTGAATCGGCCTTTGGTGGCCAGGGATATGTCCTTAACGTCGTACTTGTTGTCAGTCATTTTTCTCCTTCCTTATGGCGTCTTCTTAAGGATCAGCGGCAGGTACAGTTTACAGGCGGGGGTAGCAGTAGATGTGGGGGTTGAGGTTGGCGTACCCGTCGGTGTGGGGGTTGCTGTCGCCGTCGGTGTGGGGGTCACCGTCGGCGTGTTGGTAGGTGGAGGCGTGCTGGTTGGAGTGGGCGTCAGGGTTGGGGTGGGGGTCGGCGGCATGTTCGGATCGGTGTAGGCTGTGATCAGGCTGTAATCGCCCACCACCCAAACGTGATAGAGATCAGGAAAGGCGACGCCGCGCATGCGACTCCAACGGTACGTCCCGGTGGTCTCCTCGACCCACGTCAGACCACCATCGGTTGTCTTCAGGAGGGCATTACCCGTTGCGGGGTCTGCTGCTACTGCATACCCTCTCTGGCTATCCAGAAATGAGACGGCGTCGAGATCCTTTCCGGTGCCGCTGGCCTGGAGGTCCCAGGTGTCGCCACCGTTGGTGGTGTGGGCGATGAAGCCATCATCTCCCACAACCCAACCCTCGTTAGCGCTAATAAAGTTCAGGCCACGCAGAACTGGGTAGTCGCCGCCCAGAGGCTTCTCGACCCACGTCTGACCGCCATCGTTTGACTTGTGGACGCTGCCCTTTCCCGCCTCCGCGCCGGCAACATAACCGATGTTGCGGTCAACGAAGTCAATGCTGTATTGGCCGTAGTCACCGCTCCATGCCTCGAAGTAGCCTGATTGTGTCCAATGGGTGCCTCCGTCGGTCGTCCGCCAGACTCTACCATCGCCATAGCCAGAAGCGGATTCCGCTCCAGCGATCCAGCCGTAAGAATCATCCACGAAGTCTACGCCATAGAGAGTGTAGTTAGTTCCAGCAGTTTGCGCAGTCCAGGTGCCCCCTCCATTGATAGTGGTAAGGATTCTACCACTTTCGCCGACTGCCCACCCGTGCAGCCTGCTAACGAAATGGACAGCCATCAAGCACGAATTGTACTCTTGTTGCACCTCCCAGGTCTGGCCACCGTCTGCCGTGTGTAAGATTCTCCCCTCGGTGGCAGGATACCAGGGATATGGCTTACCGCCGACTGCCCAGCCTTCGCTGCTATTCACGAAGCTGACACCGTACAGCCTGGCGTCATCGAAGCAATCCGGCCTGGACCAGGTATCCCCCCCATCCGTGCTTAGACGGATGCCAAAATTCCCCTTACCTGCGGCGAACCCCGTGCTGGCAGTAACGAACTGGATATCACCAGCGCAAAGGTCGTCCAGCTTAGTCCAGGTATGCCCGCCGTCGTTTGTACGCAGATAGTCACAGGAGCCTACGGCCCATCCATTGTTTTCATCAAGAAAGTAGACTGACTCCGGCTTGGCAAATGTGATGTCAGTCTCTTGCTGGACCCAACTTGCGCCGCCGTCGTTGGTGAGGTAGAACTGCGGGTTGACCCATCCACCTACGGCGACGCCAAACCTCTCGCTCCCCCCCCTGGCAGGGGGGGATGGGGGGGGGAAGTGGAGGGCCTGGAAATGTTTCTCGCACGGGAAGACGGAGCCGGGACGGCTACAGGTAGTTGGTACCCAGGTGATGCCCCCATCGGTGGTGCGCAGGATATGGCCGCCGCTTGGACTGCCTGAGTTGCTAATGAGCACACCGTTGTTCTCATCGAGGAACTGGAGGTCCAGAACCTGGGCTGGCACACCACTGCCAACTTTGATCCAGTTGGTGCCTCCATCCGTGGTTCGCAACACACCGTCGGGAAGGCCAATCCATCCTCTCTGACTGTCCACGAAGGACAACCCACATAGATCCACCGCTACAGGGCTGCTCTGGATACCCCAGGTGAGGCCGCCGTCAGCGGTGTGCAGGATGGTGCCTGCCGATCCAATAGCCCAGCCTGTGTCGGCGTCTACGAACTGAACCCCCCCAAGCCAGTTGCCGACCCCTGACTCCTGGCGTTTCCAGGATTGCCCACCGTCAGTAGTGTGAACGATGAGGCCCCAATCACCGACGGCCCACCCCTCGTTGGTGTCGTTGAAGTGAAGTGCGTGCATAGGCTGTATGCCGTACTGCCACTTCCAAAGGGTAGCCGGCACCACTGCCGTACTGAGTTGGTCAGCAGGGATTCCCTGCGGGTCGCGGATACAGTTGGCGATAGTGAGGGTAGAGCCGTCGGCAGGAACGGGTGGGGCAACTGGGCCTTCCTGTCCCTTTGGTGTGGCCAAAGTCTCCACCGTCAGGCTGCCAGCGTTGGAGTCAGGTGTGCCGCCGAATAGTAGCAGTACCAACGCGATAGCGACCAGGCTGCCGATCACCATGCGGCCTGGCCTGTCGTACCACTTGATTTGAATTGCCTTGTGTGGTGATAGTTTGCTCATTTTCCCCTCACCAAACCATAAACTCCCCCTGCGCCAGGCGGGCGGTGAAGTCGTAGATGTTGGCCAGCTCGTTTTCTACGACGGCCTCCACGTCGCCTCGGATGGCTTCTAGCTCCACGCCGGGCTCCAGGATGAGCTGGGCCGAGGCGATCAGGGGCCGGTCAATGGGCTGGCCGATCTGGCTGCACAGCCAGATGTACACCTCGCGGATGCCGGGCACGGTGTCGTAGACCTTCTCGGCGATTTTGTGGGAGAGCAGGTTGTAGATCTTGCCCACGTGGCTGACGGGGTTTTTGCCCGCTGCGGCCTCGGTGGTCATGGGCCGGTTGAGGGCAATGACGCCGTTGACCTTGTTGCCCCGCCCCACCTGGCCGCAATCGCCGCCCTCGGCCGAGGTGCCCAGCACGGTCAGGTACATGCCGCCCTCCCCCCGGCCTGGCACGTCCAGGGTGTTGATGTGCACGGTCACTTGTTCGATATTGTGCTCACGCCGAGCTACGAATTCCTCCACATCAGCCTGGATGGCCGCCTTGTGGTCGAAATAGGCTTCTTCGGTGGAGATGAAGCGGTCAACGAAAGCGATGGCAACTGTCAGCACCAGTTCGTGATCGTGTCGGTAGCCCATCACCTTGATGTCTTCACCCACCTCAGGATAGATGGCCTTGAAGGCCGTGGAATTTAGATAGCGCTCGGTGGCCAGCACCAGCTCCTCGGTCTCCGTTAAGGGCGCATAGCCCACCCCCGCTGAGGTGTCGTTGGCCCCGATGACCTCTCGCTCGAAGATGTCGGTCAGCTCCGGCGAGCCGGGCTTGATCTCGTTCTGGAACACGATGTGCTTCTCAACGTCCACGAAACGCAGGTTGGCTCGCAGCCAGGCCTTAGCCGTGGCCTCGGCTATGTCACCCACCGGCACCCTCTTCCCCTGCATTTCGTAGATGGCGCGGTCGCCGAACACCAGGCGCATGGGCTCCTCGACGGTGCCACCTCCCAGGCGCGGCGTGGTCCTTCCAGCCACCAGCAGCCCCTTGTCAATGTTGTGGTGCAGGATGCGGCCGAAAGTGTCCAGGTACGCTCGACAGAGCTCGACCGAGATCGCTTCCATGATGGCGTCGCAGATGGAGTCGGGATGGCCGACGCCTTTCCTCTCCACCAGCTCCACCCGTTGCTCCTCGACGGGGATCCGGCTCAGGCTTTCTAGAATGATGTTTCTCATTGTCACTCTCCTTCATTTATTTTCGATTTGCGATTTTCGATTTGCGATTGCCTATCACTTCGATGTAAGGGCAATACTTGCGGAAGCCCAATTTCTCATAGGTTCTGATGGCTGCTGTGTTTTCCCGATTCACGTTGAGGACGACGTCGAGGTCCTGAGCGAGGAGCTCTTCCACCACGTGGCTGGTGCAGGTGGTAGCATAGCCTCGGTGCCGATGGTCGGGGTGGGTGAAGATGTTGCCCACTGCCGCCACGCCGAAAGTTGGCGAGATCAGGTGGGTGCCTGCTACGGAGACCAACTGTCCATCAGCTTCGACGCCGTAGTAGACGCCGTCCCGCAACTGGTAAGGGGCAAAGGCATCCCCGCCGCCCAGCCGGTACAGTTGGTGTAGAGCGTCCAGATGGGAGAGGTCGAGCTTTACGGTTGGGCCGGGGACGGGGCGAAAGTCTGCCGGGGCTATCGCCATACGGAACATCTCCTCGATCTCATCCAGGTCATAATAAGCCTCCACCACCGCCAGGTGCTCCGCCCGACAGGTGAAGTAGGCCCGCTCTGGTTGCAAAGCTGAAGCCAGGATAGCGGCCACGCCATCGGTATCCCCCGTGGTGAAGAGGGCGGGAGGATTGAGGGCGGTGAAGAACAAGGCCAGAGCCTGCATCTTCCCGTCGTCCTCGGCCCCGAACCATTGAGACTGGGCAAAGAGGCTCGGCTCCAGGTCGCCGATGGCGTAGGCGGCGTAGAGGCGGTCCTGCTGTAAGAAAGACAGGATTTGGTCTTTGTTGGTGAGAGATTTTACTTGCCGCACGGCTGATTATCCTAAGTTGGTCGGCCAGTTCTTGGGAGGAGATTAGATAATGGGGAGGTGGTTGGGTAAACAGCACTACACCATGAACGGTGTAGACTGGCAGGGAACGGTCTTCTCGACGGTGCGAGATAGCCCATGCTACAGCTTTCAAGCTGTAGTGTTGCAATACAAACCACCCTCCGATTCCAGAACGAAGCTTGCAACCCCTCCAGGGGTACGCTTTTGGGGTGCTACCCACTCAATCTTCATCTACTCTCCTCGACCATTGGACCAAATACCAAGGACTATCTGATCATCCGACTATTTCAAGCCCAAAACCGGTCTCTGAGAATCGTGAACAGCGCCTTCAATCCATCCTTGGCCCTGATTTTCTTCCCCTCCTCAAAGGACCTCGGCCGGTACGAAACGGGTACCTCGACGATCTGGTAGCCCTTCTTGAGAAGCTTGTCCGTCAGCTCGAAGTCCAGGTCGAAGCCTGCGCAGGTTAACTTCAACTCCTTGAGCACGGTGGTTCTGATCATCTTGCAGGCCGTGGCCGCGTCGGTGAGCTTGGCTCCAAATAGCAGGTTAATGAGAAACGTCAGGAAGCTTACCCCCCAATAGTAGTGGGTGTAGATGGCCTTGGGACCACCCAGCACTCGCGACCCGTAGACGGCGTCCAGGTGCTTCTCCAGGGCCAGGTCAACGAGCTTGTGCCAGTCCTGGGGATCGTACTCCAGATCTGCGTCCTGAATGATGGTGTAGTCGCCCGTGCAGTAGGGGATAGCCGTCCTGATAGACGTTCCCTTGCCGAGATTCTGTGGCTGGAAGATGATGCGGCAGTGCCCTGAGCCTGTCGAAGGGATATCGTCATCGTTGATCTGCTGGAGCAGCTCCCGCGTGCCATCGGTGGAGCAGTTGTCCACGATGATGATCTCCTTCTCGATCTCCACCGCCTTCACCCTCTCCAGGGCGGTGAGGATGGTGTCCTTTTCGTTGTAAGCAGGCATGATGACGGAGAGTTTCATGGTGCTCCCTTGTCGTTTCCTCTATGTTGATAAACTGGTAGAGTCGTGTGTGGAAGTCATGATACTGTGAAATTGAATCTCTGTCAAGATAGTCAATTGATCGCCACCTGTGAGCCCTGGGGGGTTTTGAATACATCAATGCGCACGGGGAAGGCGTCTTTGAGCTCCTCGATGTGGGTGATGACCAGGATCTTCTCGAAATCCTCCTGGATGGAGTTGATGGCCTCCACCAGCCGCTCCCGCCCCTGGGTGTCCTGGGTGCCGAAGCCCTCGTCAATGACCAGGGTCTGCAGCCTGGCCCCAGCGCGGCGGGCCAGTAGTTTAGACAAAGCGATGCGGATGGCGAAGTTGACGCGAAAGCTCTCCCCACCGCTGTAGAGCTCATAGGCACGGATGCCCAGCTCGTCGGAGATGTTGATGGCCAGCGTCTCCACGGTGTCGCCCTTGAGGGTCTCGCGCTGGGTCTCGAAGCGCACGTGCATGCGCCCGTCGGTCATCCGCGCCAGGAGCCGGTTGGCCTCGTCTTCGATCTCAGGGATGGCGCTCTCGATGATCATGGCCTGCAGGCCCTTCTTGCCGAAAGCCAGCCTCAGCTCGTCGTAGATGGCCTTCTCCTCCGCCGCCTTGCGCCTTTCCTTGAGCTTATTCTCCCGCTCCCTGGTCAGGTACTCGCAGTAGTCCAGCTTCTGTCTGGCCCCTCCCAACACCTGGCGGGCGTGGGCCTCCTTACCCCGCAGTTCGTCCATCTCCCTGCTCTTTGCCTCTAACCGGATGGTTAGCTCAGGAAGCTGAGCCACCTCCTGGGCCAACGTCTCCTTTTTGGCCAGGTCGGCGGCCAGGGTCTCCTGCCAGCGAGTCTGGTTCTTGCGCCACCGCTCCAGGTTGCCCCGCTCTTTGTCAACCTGCTCCAAAGCTGCCTGCAGCCTGGCTCTTGCTTCCTCGAAGCGGATGAGGACCTGGAGGTCGCGCCGCACCTCCTGATGAGCCTCAGGGTCGTAGCCCACCTCCTCGATTTGTGAAAAGAGCTCTGTTAGTTGGGCCTGTTCGGCCTCGGCGTATGCTCTTTGGGTCAAACGTGCGTCCAATTCGGTCAGCTTTTCCTGTTGTTTGACCAACTCCTCGGCGGCCCCTTTCGCCTCGGCCAGGCTCTTCTCCAGCGTCGCTTCTTGCTTTTGTAGGGTCACCTTGGCTGCAAGCTCCCGTCCGATGGCTTCGATCTCTCGTTCCAAGACCTGGCTCCGGGCAGTCAGTTCCTCGATCCTGGCTTGATGGGCCTGGTAGAGGGCCTCGGTCTCCGCGATTTTGGAGGAGAACTCTCTTACCAGTCTGACCCTATGCTCCTCCGAAAGCCCCTGGCCGCACAGGGGGCAGTGGGCTTCGGCCACTTGTAGAAGCGCGCTTTTCTCCTGGAGGGAATCCCTTTCGCCCTTGAGCTGCTCGTTTCGCGTCCTGAGGCTTGCTGTCTCGTTGGATAGCTCTCTGATCTCCTGCTGCTTGGCCTCCCGTTCACCCTCCCGCTGGACCAACTGCTCCAGTTCAGCGCGAACTCTGACCAACTCGGCCTCCAGTGTCTCCATTTCCTGGGTCAGGGCCGAAAGCTCTCCCACCTTCTCCGCACAGAGGCGTTGCTCCAGCGTCAGAGCGTGGCGGGCTTCGGTGATGGCGGCCTCCAACCGGCCCTGGCGCTCGTTTAGCTTCACCAGTTGTGCTAGCTTCTCGTTCAGCGACTCGTGGAATTGGCGAGCCGCGGTCAGGGCGGCGAAGCCCCGCTCGATGGGCTCCTTGTCCCGGATGACCGCTTCGTACTCGGCCAGGCGCTCCTGGCAGGCGGCCATCTGCTCCCTGATTTCGGCCAGCTCCCGCTCCCCCTGGGCCAGCCGCGCCGAGAGTTCCTCGATCTGGGCCCGTTTAAGATCCAGCTCCTTCCACTCCTCGCGCAGCTTGCGCAGCTCTTCCTCGGCCCTTCGCAGGGTCACGTTCAGGTTCTCCACGTCAGCCTGGGCCTGTTTTAGCTCCTCCTCGTACTGCGGCTTTCGTTCCAGTTCCCGCTCCATCTCCCGGATCCGAGCGGTGATTTGTTCGACTTCGCTCTCCCTGGCTTTAGCCCGTTCCTTGGCTCGCTCTTCGTATTGATCGTAGAGGGCCAGGCCCAGGATGTCGCCCAGGATGCGCTTGCGCTCGCCAGGGGGCTTGGTGGTGAACTCGTCGGCGCGTCCCTGCAGCAGGAAGGACGAGTTGATGAAGGTCTCGTAGTCCATGCGCAGGATGCGGTTGATGCGGGCCTGGGTCTGGCGGATGGTGGGTTCGGTGAGGGGGCGGTAGAGAGTGTCGTCGCGCACCTGTAGCTCCAGGGAGCTCTGACCTCGCCCGTGGCTGTCCCGCTTGCGGATGATCCGGTAGTGGTTTTCGCCCAGGGCAAACTCAAATTCCACCTCCATCTCCGTCTGGCCCAGGTGGATCAGCTCGTCGTCGTGTTTGGCGCGGGCTTTGCCCCACAGCGCCCAGGTCATGGCATCCAGCAGGGCCGACTTGCCGTGGCCGTTGTCCCCGGCCAGGCAGGCCAGGTGGATGCCGGCAAAGTCCAAGGGCTCCGGCTGGCGGTAACACATGAAATTACGCAGTTGAAGCTTAAGTGGGATCATAGCCAGACCTCCAACGTCAGAACGTGAAACGTGAAACGTGAAACGTGAAACGTGAAACGTGAAACGTAAAACTTCCAACATCCAATATGATACCACAGGTTGGCAAAATGCTCAAGATTGCCGAGGTACTCCGACCATCGGCCTGGCGCATCGCCACAGGCAAGACGGCACACCAGTGGCCACAAAAAAGGAGGCCGGCGGAGTTATCCACCGGCCTCTTGGACCATTCAACTGCACAGTGACAGGCTATCGGTTGCAGCCATTGTACGAGCGGGCCAGGTCCCTTGTAGGGTAGGTGACATCGGACTGGTTCACCACGACCGCCACCGGCTGGTCGGCTGAAACGGTGGCTGGCCCACGGCTGGGGGTCGCCCCCCAGTAATACGGCACGTAGAAAGAGTAGATGCCCTTTGGCTTGATGCCGGGGGGGACTTTCCACAGACTGGCTTTGATAGGTAAGAGTCACATTGGTGGAAGAAGAAGTGCTTAAGTTCTGCACGTTGACGCTGGTGACCCACTTCTCGTTCTCGCTGCCGTAGTAGTTAAGCACGTCTGGTAGCACAACGTAGGGCCTCCCGCTCGACACCCCATCGTAGCTCTGCCCCCGCGTCGTGCTGCCGCCACGGGGATAACTCTGGTTGACGACCACGGCCACCGGCTGGGTCGAGGTGATGCGTGCCGTGCCGATGAAGGGGTCAGGCAAGCCCTCGGAGGGGGAGTAGCGAGAGCGGCTGGCGTAGGGCGGAATCGGAACCTCCTTGGTCGGCACAACCTGATTGCCGCTAGGATCGTAGTACCGCACATAGACGGTGGCTGAGGAAGCGCTGGTGTTCTGGATGTTGACGCTGGTATCCCAGCCGTAGTAGTTGTTCATGATCACTGGAGCATAGACAGGGCTGGCACCGGCGGAGAGGCAGTTGTAGGCCAGATAGACAGTGGCATCCGATTTGTGTTGTATCCCGACCGCTGCCAGCGGCTGGGCAGAAACGATGCGTGCGGAGTAGAGAGTGTTCGCCGCCCCTCCGTAGTAGGTGGTCGAAAACGAGCCATTGGGAGACAGCGAAAACGGAACGGTGTGCACCGGCGTGGTGCCATTGGGGCCATAGTACTCGATGTTCCCGCTGGCCGTAGCCGAACCGGCGTTGAGTAGAATGAGACCGCTGTCCCAGCCGTAGTAATTTCTCATGATGACCGGGGCGTAAAGCGTGGTGCCCACCTGGCCCCAGCCGGGGTTGAGGGAATCGGAGGCGGCGATGCCGTTGTAGGCATAGGAGCGGCTGGTACCATACTGGTTCTCCACCACCACTGCCACGTCTTGGCTGGCAGCAATGACCGCCGAGCCGTTGAAGCTGCTGCCGGGGAAGCGGTCAGCCACGGCAATGGTGCGAGAGGCACGGGGAGCGAGCCTGACAGGAGAGTTATCAGGATTGAGCCACCACTTGTTGAAAGTGCCATTCTGGTTGTACAAGGCGATGTCCACTGCCAGGGTGAGGTCGCTGCGGAGGTTTTGGACGACAATATAGGAGTTCCAGTCATACCAGTTGGCCCTGATATCGGGCAGGTAATAAAATGTCGGGCGAGGCGTCTCCCTAGCAGGTTGCCAGCCAGTCTCCGAGTCAGGGCCGAAGATGCCTCTAGGGACCCAAGGAATCCGCACAGGAGTCCACAGTTGACTACCCACAATCTGAGGATGAGCTGCATAGCCCCAAATCACCTCTTGATATGGATAGTTTCTTGGATTTTGGTGTGGTTATTGCCACCAATATAGAAGTCCAGCCCGTTCCATTTCTTGATAAGCCAGTTGGTGCCGGTGCCAATATTGTAGTCAATATAACCAGCTACACTATTGGGAGTAAACCACCCACAGCCGGTACTCATACATGAGGTCATTTGCATGATCCCATAGCCACAGTCAGAGCTGATAAGCGTGTAGTCCCAGGAGTCGTCTATTTGAGCCGGGTAATCGCAGTCGAATTGCCTCCAACTAGACTCCTGCCAACCCATAGCCTTAAGAATGACGCTGGGAATGGGCTCCGAGGTTGACACGGAAACCTTGTAGCAAGCAGGACAAACGCCACGCCAGATCTGGTCGTAATCGGGGGAGTTGACCAGGCTATCCGTCGCCGCATCGTTGAAGGTCGAGCCAAGAGTGCTGCGATGTGGCTGGTAGCCCCAAACTGCCGCTGGCCGCCCAGGGCAAGTGGGGCAAGCGCTCAAGGCTGCCGGTACGACAAAGGCTATCGCAATGACACACACTAAGCCTATCGCCCATTTCTTGGTCATAGGATAGGACGTGAAAAGTTCCTTCATGGTCATCCTCCCTTCTGAAAGCGGTAAGAGCTTCAAGCACCTTGAGATTGCCGATTAAGGGGATATCCACCCTACGAAGTAAGAGTCGTGTAGGATTTCTGGGCCAGGGATTTGGACCATTGCAGTGCTGTTAACTTCCGAAAGATAGAGTTCCCCCGTCTCGTAGCTCCTCATTGCCAACCAGCGTCCGTCAGGTGATACGGAAAAGAGTTCATCCTCTAAAGATATCCGTTGAGCATACATCTGTTGATCGGTCAGGATGTTTCTGACCGCTTCTGTGTTCACATTTAACGCTTTGATCTGTCCATCTGGGCTTCTGCCTATGATCTCGGTGCTATCCGGGGACCAATTCCAACGGAAAAGCGGCGAAATGACCCTCCTTTCCCTCCCATCGGTGGACAGAAGTACGAGTCCTTCTGAAATATTGAAAGCCAGCTTGGCGCCATCGGGGGAGAGACGAGAATTGCGCGGCTCGATGTCCATGAACGCCCTGAACTGAGGAGCTTTGCCACTGATGGATTCCACCGCCCAGAGCTCCCATCCTTTCGGCGTATCTCGCTGATAGTAAAATAGCGCACCATCGGATGACCAGCCAAGAAGATGCAAGCCGATATCGTCAGCCACCAAGAGCTTGCTCTCAGCGCTTTCAATAGTGACCGAGTAAAGCTCGTAGATAAAAGGAGGAGGTGGAACGATTTTGGTATAAGGCTCCACAGTTGGGAGTTCTTTGAGCACTAATCTTAGATAGAGCAATGTTCTATTATCAGGGGACCAAATAGGGGCATTGTAACCAAGCCATCCGCCCGGATCAATACCCTGTGCTAATTCCCTCAGCCCGGTGCCATCAACATTTACCACCCAAAGGGTCCCTAATAGCCACCATTGGCTATTAGGAGGCGGTGGCAATGTAGTAAAGGCAATTTTGCTTCCATCAGGCGATAGGCTGGCATTTTGCAGGCTGTAGCCTTGAGGCATGGTGAGCAGACTCTTCCGGCTAGCTAAGTCAGCGATACTAGCCCGCCAGAAGGTAATGACGCCTGGCTGATTGGGGCCTACCTCCGTGGTGATTCTAGTGCTCTCAGCCCAAACGATCTCAAGCTTAGACGTGATAGGCCCAGGCGGCACTGTTGGAAGTGGCCTAGGGGTGAATGTCGGCGTGGCAGGCGGAGGCACCATCGGGGTTTGCGGCGGGGGATAGGGCTGGGGCGTTGGTGTAACAGGGAGCGGAGGGGCTGTCGGCGTGATGGTCCCTATCGGATACGCCTGCTGCCCCACCGGTATCCTCTGGCTCAGTAGGCCAAAGAGCCCCACCAGCGCCAACACAAAGGCCGCCAAGGCTGCCAAACCCAACACGCCCTTTACGAGGTTCAATATCGTTTTCATCTTCATGCCCTCCTTTCAACAAAAAGCACCAAGGCAGGGAAGCATATCTGTGCCTCCAACCTTGGCGCTCGACAAGCAATGACTTTCTTTTCGCAGTTCATCCCGCTTCCAGCGGGGGGGGGAACACCTCTGCTTTCATCAACATCGCTCCTCCCTAACTTGTATTTTTATTGTACCACCGAAACGGCCTTTTGTCAAATTCAGTAGATCCCAATAAGGGCAAGTAAAGCGGTTAAGCGACTGGGTAATTTTCGGGAAAGGACATAAACTCACTCCATGAAGAATCCATCAAGACTTCAGGAGGAGTACTGTGTCCCGTCCCGATGATACCATAGTTCCGTCCGAGCTCACAGTAGGTGATGCTCTGCGTGA
>VGOG01000125.1 GCA_016875995.1 Chloroflexota bacterium | reverse complement strand
CTTGGCACAGTTGGGCAGCGCAGCCATCAAGTTGGCGTGCAGGGTGCTGGTGTGGGAGCGGTGGGCCTCGTCCACCAGGAGCAGGATCTCCTCGGACTCGTTAAGGGTGGGAAAAGAAGGGATACCTTCGTCCTCCGCTGACGCCTCGTCCAGGCTCTGGGCTTTCTGGATCATACCAAAGACCAGTCCTGCGCCAGGTTGCCGTAGGAATTGATGGAACTCGGTGACTTTCTCGGCTCGCTGCAGGGGCTCGCCGGTGAGGGTGGCGGTATCTCTCAGTTGCTTCTCTAGTTTGACACGGTCGGTGACGGCGACAACCTTGAACCGGCGCAGTTCGGGCAGGGTGCGCATTTTGCGCACCAGGAAGACCATCGTCAGGCTTTTGCCGGAGCCCTGGGTGTGCCAGATGATGCCGTCGCGTTGATCGGCTTCTCCATGTTGGCGGCGAGTCTGGCCGTGGGTGAGGCGTTGGATGGCTTTGTAGACAGCACGGAACTGCTGGTAGCGCGGTACGATCTTGACGATTTGCCCGCTGACCTCGGTGAACAGGGTGAAGTTGCGGACAACGTCGAGCAGGTGTGTCCGGCGCAGCATCCCGGCGACGAGCATCTGCTGGCCGGAAAGTCGCTCCACACCCAAGTCTTCCGCCACGCGCTCCATCGGCACCGGGTAGGTGTCCTTCCACTCCAGGTAGTGTTCATAGGAAGCGCCGACGGTGCCCACCCGCGCCGTCTCGAAGCAGGTAGCCACCATCACCTGCGCGTAATGGAACAGCCGCTCAGCTCCTTCTGGCTCTTCCACCTCCTCGCGCTGGTTGGAGTAACGCAGGAGTTGGGTGATGGCTACGGTGAGCGGCTCTTCTTGATCCCAGTGCTTGCACTCGACCACGACCAGCGGGATGCCGTTGATGAACAGGACGATGTCGGGCACGATGTAGTCGCGCCCGCCGGTGGCCCAGGGTGGATCAACGCGGAACTGGTTGACAACCAGAAAGTCGTTGCGCTCCGGATGCTCGAAGTCCAGGTATTGAACGGTGACGTTCTTGCCGTCGGGGCCTTCGACCTGTGTCCCTTTGATGAGCAGGTTGGTGGCGACCTGGTTGGCCTCGATCAGTTTGGGCTTGCCCAGCCGCTCCAGGTGGCCCACGGCCTGGTTGATGCGCGCATCGTCCAGCCAGGGCTGACCGCTCTCGTCCAGGTTAATGCGCTGCAATGCCTCGTGCAGCCGGCTGGTGAGCAACACCTGGCGGAAGTCCTCCCGCTCGGTGAGGTAAGGGACGCCGGTATCGCCCTCCAGATAGTCCCAGCCCATCGCTTGGAGCTGTTGGATAAAGGCCAACTCGACCTCGACGTACTCAGGAGACGATTCAGGCATGAGCGCACTCCTTGACCGGGTTTTAACACGGACCGATTGAAAAAGACCGCAGACAATCATCTGCGGTCGGGATCTCATCAAATGTTCTCAGACAGGGCCGGAGGTATCAATCCAGGCTGCGAGGCAAGGCTTTATTTTGACCAACAGGGTACGCAGGTTCTTGTAGGACACCAACCCTTCATAGTGTAGCCGTCCCAGGACGATGCCGGGATGCCTCTTCTGGCTCTGCGCGAAGGCGGTGATCTTGGCCCTCGAAAAATAGGGCCGGGTTGCAGCCACAAACTCAGCAAAAGCCTCGGCATCAATGAGCCAATCCTGCGCCAGTTGGTTCGCCTCGGCCTCCACATCGCTACCATCACGCTCATCCAGGTTATCCAGGTAAAGGCCCTCATGCCCAGCGACGATGTGCGCCAGTTCGTGCAGCAAGGTGAACCAAAAACTGTCAATCCGGTCATGGCGCAACGTGAGGGCAGTCACAGGGCGGCCTGCAAAGGTGAAGGCGGCCCCATCCAGGTAGGTATGGGGCAAGTGCGGCACGATTACAAAGTGGATTCCCAGGCTCTGCAGCAGTGCGGGCACCTGAGCCACATCTTCGGCCTCCGCTGCGCAGGCCAGCAGGTCAGGGAGCGCGGCTTGCACCTGGGCCCGGTCGAACTCTCCCACGTTCTGTGCACTGACCAGGTGCTCCACCCGCCTGACCCAGGCAACTTGCGCGTTGACTTCTGGCTCCCGCGCTTGCGTGTATCGGAAACTGGCAGCCAGACGGGACTGTTGATCCGGGGAATCAATTTCCAAGAAAGCACAGATCTCCTGTTCTAGCTCCTCGACCGAGCCCGCGTCCCTGATCCAGGCGCGCTTGGTCAATTCGGAAACAGGAACCAGGCTGTAAAGGCGGCTTTTCCGAGCGATCCCGGCTTTGTCATGCTCTTCACGGGCCTGATAGAGACGGTAGTTGGTTTCCAGGTTGATCCATAGCTCTGGTGAGGTGCCAAAAGCAGCCGCCAGTTGCAAAGCGGTCTCAGGCGTGATTTGCTTGCGTCCCTGGACGATCTCGCTAACCGCCTGCGGGGGACGCCCCATAATCTCTGCCAGGTCCTTCTGGGTCCAGCCCCGGGCATCCAACTCACGCTTGATGATGCGGCCTGGCGGTGCAACTCGGGCCGGTCTAAGGTCCGTGCTCATCGCTGCCCTCCTTGTTTCTTCTCCCAGCGGTTCTTCAGTGATAATCCTCGATATCAATAATCAGCAAATACCTTCCCTGGTTATCTTTCTCCCGCTCGACGATCAAGCGAAACTGGTCATTCAGGCGGATCGAGTGCTGTCCTTTTCTGTCGCCCTTCAGCTTCTCGTACCTCAGACCTTTGAGACTGTAGAGATCGCGCTCGTCCACCGCGGCGGAGATGATGGACATCACCTCGCAGAAAGCATCAACGACCCCAGGTGGATACTTGTGCGCTCCTTTCTCTCCAGTGTAAACAGCTTCAAGCCTCTTGTTCTTGAAACAAAATCGCAAGGGACTCTCCCAGGTAGACGGGATGGCAGTTCTGTACATTGATTCAGCGATTCACCCCAGGGGAGAATCATGCATACACATTGTAGCACAGATTGGGTGGAATGTCAAGGATGGGGGAGGCAATCCCCCTTTGTAGCTCAATCAATGACGCTAAACCCGCACTCGTCCTGTGAGCAAGTCGTCCATCAGCCCGCGCTTGGCCTAGAACAACTTGCCAGAAGCGGATGGATTAGTTCTTTCTGAGATCTTTTAGGCGTTTCCTAAGTGCTTCAAAAGCCTCAATCTCGTCCAGTAGCGTCTTGGGCGTTGGTTTCTGTGCTCCCAACGCATTACTATGCAAATGCCCTTCGATGTATCTTGAGAGAAGCTCGCATTTCACGGTTACCTCGTCTGCAATCGTTTTGTCCCACACAACACCTTTCAAGCGTCCAAAACTCACGCGCTCATCGAAACGCAAGACAACCTCATTGAAGAGTTCGAAGATAATAAATGCCTCGTAGCATGTTCGAAGCGCGCCAAAACCGTCCCGCAGCAAAGCCTCTTGCTCCGCCGCGGGCGACTCCTTGGCTTTCACGTAGATCTCGTGAGCGCGCGTTGGTTTGCGATATTCACGTTCCAATGCAGGACTGTTATCCAAGTAGACGTAGCCTGGCCTATCGTCGTGGTCCCCCCGCTTAATCCAATGCGTAGCAATCTCAACTCCCTCTTGCTCACACTGTTGCTTGAGGAAATAAAGAAAGGGAAGATCATGTGTGAATACGATTACCTGCCGTCGTTTGGCTTCTTCACCGAGAATCGTTGCAATCAACCCTTTCCATTCCAAGTCGAGAGAGGTAACCGGGTCGTCCAGTACGACGGCATTACTCGTTGTATCCAGTGCAACCTCGGTCAGAAAATCGGCTAGTGCCACTGCACGTTTCTCACCCTCGCTCAAGACCTTGTCTGGTGTCGCCATGTCCGTTGGAGCAGAGGGGTCAGTTTCCACTACGATCTGTTTGTACACTTCGCCCTTCTTGCCTTTTGTTTTCACCTGGACTCGGAGCGACCGCCCCAAATCTTGCAATGTTTGTTTGAATAACTCGATGTACCGATCAGTGACTAGCTGGCCGAATAGCTGATTGTGCTTTCTCGTTATATGCGCTGTGCTTCCCCCAACCTTATCCGCTCGTTGCGCCCAGATTCGCCTCTGCACATATGCCTCGATCTCAGAAAGGCGCTCGCTAAGCAAAACGCGGTGCTGTAAGGTCCGCATCTGCTGTTCCAGCCGCGCAATCTCTTCGGCAGGGTCTCTCTTTTGTAATTCACTACGCTGTACTTTCAACGATCCAATGATCATCTCAATGTCAGGAATACCGTCTGCAGGCAGGGAAGGGGCTTCCACTACTCCACCTGCAGCGATGGCCTCAAGAACACTTCCGCGTCTTGCGCGACAAGCTGCGACGAATGCCTTCACTATTCCCAGCAGGGCTGGGTCGTGTTCCTGCAAATGCCTGTATGATACGGACTGGTCATCGAAGAAATCGAGAGGAATCGCCTCTAGTGAGGCTCGTCTTTCTTCCAGGGCTGTCTGTGCCTCCTCCAACCTGGCCTGTGCTTCTCCCTCCAGGAACGCCCACAGTCGAAGCAACAAATCGCGCGCTTCGGGTGACAGGGGCTGCTGGCAGAGTAGGCAGCGACTATCGGGCTGTGGATAGGGTTTGTCCGGGGCTTGCTCGACATTGGCCAGGGCCTTCGCTGCTGCGATGAACTGGTACCACACGTCACTGCCAGTTTGCGTGAAGTGCTCCGACCTGAACTGATCTACACTGACGCACTGGGCCGCGGACTGTCGCTCCTGGTAGGTTCTTATCGCGTGACCGACGTCTTCTACCGCCTTGTCACTCAGCCCCTCCTGCGCTTCACGCAACTGGCTGACCAGGCTGTCCAAGTCGTCTATCCTCTGCGTAAGCTTTGAGACTTGTTTAGAGACGTCTTGGGTTTTGAGGTGAGCAATCTCAAGATCTAGTCCCTTGATCCGTTCCCTTTCCTCTGGCAACAACGCAGCCGTCTGGCGCAATACCTGGAGGTCGGTGTCAGGACCAAGGTTGGCAATCAACTCGGTAATCTCTGAGTCCCCCTGGAACAAGACATCAAAGCAGTGTAGTTGAGAGCATTCTTGCACCCGAGCTTTCAGACGAATTCTAACCTCGTCGGTCACCTCTGCCAGGCGGGTGAGGTAGGAGAGGCCCGCTGGGGAGAAACTGAGCGCGTTCGACCCTGTCAGGTGAACACGCACACTGGTGCTATCGAAGACATAACAGGAGGCAAGCTCAGGACATTCTCTCCCAATCTCGTAGTGGATGACACGTCTGGAACCCGCTTCCTCAATATCAACGTCGGCTGACAATGTGATCGTGTCGTCAATGGGGCGGGTCACGTCGGGGAGCACCTCCTGATCGCCGCGGGTGAAGCCGGCGCACCCGAGAACCCGCGCATAACCCGACTTGCCGGAACCGTTTCCTCCGTAGATCGCCGTCATCGCCAGCCCGAAGGTGAGGACCTGGTCTGGCACCAGGGCGTTGATGTTCTGGAGATTGGATATCTTGACCAACCGGACCGGTGCAGTTGGCTGAGCATCGGCATCGAAATCTCGGGGGAAGCGTAGCACCGGACGCGGTCCTTTTGGTTCTGCCAGGCCGGCGTCCTCCAATAGATACTGGAGAAGCTCGCCGTAGTCTGCATCGGTGAATCTCACCCCAGCCACTACTTTCTCCAGCGCTGCCCGTTCCCAATACGGCAGGGTCGTCGCCCATTGGCTCAACTCTTGAAGAACATTGGTCATACCTGCACCCTCACTTTCCCTGTGAGCAAGTCATCCATCAGCCCGCGCTTGACGTGGCGGAGCTTCACCAGGCCAGCCTCCTCGGCACGAATGCGGGTGTCGTGGGTGTCAAGGACAGCTGCAATAGCTTTCTGTTCGCTATATGATGGCAACGGAACGGGAATCTTAGCCATCACACTGTTCATCAACTTCGGGTTACCAACATAGCTAACGTACTTGCCTGTACGGGTGGAGAGGGCTGAGGCAAGGTACCTCATACTCAAATCATGAGATTTCGCCTGCAGAGTCCCGCAAACATTGGTGCAGCTGAACCTACCGCAACGGTAGAATACCGTCCCAGCATACGCGCCATCAGTCGTCCAAGTGACATACTCGCCGTCGAAATCGAACGTATTCAAGTACCCAAAGACACCCTCGTCCTTGCTTTGTGATGAATACACCGGATAAGGCCCTGGATTCTGATCAAGGTCGACTTGGCTGATAACGCGTCCTCGCCCCAAAATGCAGATTTCATTGACCCTTGAGACTTCCCACTCCGTCGGAATTCTCCCCAGCGGCGAGTCCTTGAACTGCTCAGGATGGGTCTGCGGGTCACGCAGGCGGCCGTGCTCGTCCAGGCCGCGGGTGAGGAGGTCGTGCAACAGCCCGTCCCTGACCGCCTTGAGCTTGGCGATGAGTCGCTCCGTCTGCCGGATGGCCTCGTCCGCCGCGTCCAGGATCTCGGCGATGCGGCGTTGTTCGGGGAGGGGCATGTCGTAGATTTGGTACCGATCTATGATAACACTTGGATGTGCTTTGTATGTATAGTCGAAGGTGAAATGACTATGCTGCAGGTCCAACAAGTAATAGACATACTTATAATCCAGTGAACTGGTCAAAATTCGCAAATAACCTGCAACATTCGTGATGGAGAACTTGTGCTTGGGCCGATAGAAGAACCTCCCACCACCATCCACTGACCAATTTATCAGTTCTTCATCAAACATGTATTTGCCGTAAGCACCGATTCTACCATCGCGAGCGGCGGAAGATGAATAGACAGGATACTTGCCTGGATCCTGAGCCATGTCTATGTGAGAGATCACCTTACCGCGCCCAAGTTCAATCATCCCGTTTTCAACGTAATAACGCAGTTTTCGAGATTTCCAACGTGGTGGCAAGGACGGAGTTTCAGCGAACATAGCCCAATTCCTCAGCAAACCCGTTCAAACGCACTGTCGCTGTCTCTCGCTCAGCCTCAATTTCCCTCAGCGAGACGCGGTACTTGTCCCACCAGTTTTCCACGGTGGCGATGATTTTCTGCCGCTGGGCGGTGGCGTAGCGCTCCAATTCCGCTGCCAGTCGCTCCCGCTCAATCTCCAGCACCAGCGCCTGAGCCTCGTCGGGTTCCATCGCGGCTCGGGCGGCATCTAGGCGGGCCAGCAACTCGCCCTGGAGGGTCTTCAAGTCGTTCCGCCTGGTGTGCAGCTCCCGCCGCAGCGCCTTGATCTCATTGGCGCTGGGACGTTCTTCTTCTCCTTCTTCATCCTCACCCGGCTCTCGCTCCGCCTCGGCAATCCGGGCCTTTAGGTCGGCCACCGCCGCCTCCAACGCAGCCAGCTTGTCCAGGTACTCCGGCAGCAGGTACTGCACCAGGGGGTGCTCCAGCGGGTCGTCGCTGTTCCGTTTCCCCTCGCCCTCCATCGCCGCCCGCAGCGAGGCGATCCAGCTATCCACCAACCCGTAGAAGCCCTGGGCGGCCAGTGTCTTCAGGTCGTACTGGATGGCGTTCCACCAGGAGGCCACCACGCCCGCCACCTGGAAGCGATCCAGCATCCCCACCGGCAGCAGCGCTGCCTCAAAAGAGGCCAGCAGGTCGGCGCGAACCTCGAACAGGTTGTTGCTCCCCGGCAGCGCAGTTAGATGCTGCTCCTGCGCCTCCCACCAGGCAGCAAAGGCATCACGCAGTTGGCCAGCACGGGCCTGGATGCCGGCGTCAGCCTCAATGCAGGCTTTGATCTGGGCGCGGTCGGTAATATCGGGCCGGAACTCAAGGTAGTCCTGGTCCCGTTCGGCAAACACCGCGGTCGAGTTCAGCCCAACGGCCTCCAGCAAGGGACATTGGGCTTCCACTTCCACCTTGGGGATGCCGCCCAGCAGATGGGCGCGCACGTCGTGTGGCTCAGGAGGCGGGGCGTTGTCGGCGTAGCGGCGGATGTTGAGGTTGTAGTCGTTCTCAGCCAGCTCGGCCAGCGTCACCACGCGGGCGTAGCGCTCCACGTCACGGAACGCCTCAAAGGTGGAGACAATCTTCTCGATGTGCTCAGGCCGCAAGAGGTTCTGCGCTCGCCCGGCGTGGTATTCGGCGTCGGCGTTGATGAAGAGCACCTTGCCCTGGCGCTGCGGCGGCTTGGCACGAGGCGCTCGCAGCACCAGGATGCAGGCCGGGATGCCCGTCCCGTAAAACAGGTTGGGCGGCAGGCCGATCACCGCCTCCAGCAGGTCTTCACCCAAGATGCTAGCGCGGATCTCCTGCTCCGCCCCACCGCGGAAGAGGACACCGTGGGGCATCACTGTGGCCATCATCCCGCCGGAGCGCAGCACGGCCAGCATGTGCTGCAGGAACATCAGGTCGGCCTTCTTGCCCTTTTCTGGGCAGAAGCCGTGGCGGAAGCGCTCAGGGAACTTCATCCCCTGCCGATCATAGTTTTGCGAGAAGGGAGGATTGGTGATGACGCGGTCGAAGCGCATCAACTCGCCCTCCTCCAGGTGGAGGGGATTGAGCAGTGTGTCGTCGTTCTGGATGTCGGCGTCGGGGATGCCATGGAGGAGCATGTTCATCTTGCAGATGGCCCAGACGCCACCGTTGGCATCCTGGCCGTAGAGGGCCAGATTGCGCACGTCGCCACCGGTCTCGGCCACGTACTCTCGCGAGAGGATCAGCATACCGCCAGAGCCCACGCAGGGGTCGTAGATGCGCATGGCTGCCTGGGGCTTGAGCAAGCGCACCATCAGCCGAACGACGTCGCGGGGCGTATAGAACTCGCCACCCTTCTTGCCCGCCGAATCGGCAAACTGCGCGATGAGATACTCATACGCCGACCCCAGCATGTCAGGGAACTCGAAGTCCTCGTCTCGCAGGCGATAGCGACTGAAGTGCTGGATCAATTGGCGCAGCTTGAGGTCCGAGAGCCTGGTGCGTCCCACCTGTCGGTTGAAGTCAATGTGAGTGAGCACACCCTCCAGGGAAGGGTTGTACTCCTCCAGCTCGCCCAGCGCCTTGTTGAGCCCGTCGCCCACGCGATCGTGCATCTCGTCCCGGATGTACGGCCAGCGGGCACGGGTCGGCACGTAGAAGGTGTCCGCATAATTGGCGCGGCGGTCGGCACGCAGCCGTGCTTCCGCCTCTGTGCGGCCGTACACCTCCCGCTGCTCATGGAAGATCCTCTCGCGGCGAGCCTCAAAGACGTCGGAGGCCCGCTTGAGGAACAGCATCCCGAAGATGTACTCTTTGAACTCGGAGGCATCCATCTTGCCGCGCAGAATGTCGGCTGCGGCGAAGAGATGTCGTTCGAGTTGAGAAAGGGTAAGCCTACTGCCTGCAAAGGCACCTGTACGAACGTGCGCCTCCGTTCTATAAGCTGGCGATAGCGGAAGCTGTAGTTGTGAAGATTGCTTCCTGTTTCTCAATTTGGACTCTCCCAAGAATACTAAAGCCGCCCCCACTTGCCCAGGACACGGCTTTGTGCTACAATTTCTCCCAGCCTTCTCCTGGGCCTTTCAGGAGTAGGTGTTGGGATTACCGAGTCCGACCTCTGTAATCCCTTTTTATGTCGTTGCTAATAGTATATCATCTTTCGCCTCGTTTGGCAAAAGCAAAAAGCCACCGTGCAGTTGACACAGGTGGCTTTCCCTCTTTTCACCCCTTTACAAATCACGCGCCGAAAACACACCTCCAGAGCCGAAGCGCTCGCGGTGGTAGCCCTCTCCTTTCTCACCTCCTTCGCCCCCTCTCCCCTCTCCCAGGCCTGGGAGAGGGGAGAGGGGGTTGGGGGGAGTGGGGTGAGGGCCTTACCGGCCTGCTTCCTCAAGAGCCCTTTCCAGCAGGGCGGTCACACCCAACTCAACAGCCATGCGCCGCAGATAGTCCCGGTCGAGCCGGTCGCCCTGCACTTTGAGCACACCCAACACGTCGCGCCACTGGCGCTCGGAGACCTCGCCGCCCATGCGATACCACTCCAGCTTGGAAAGGATGGTGTCCTCGGCGCTGGCGACATAGGCCGTGCGCTCTGGATCAATGGCGACGAGCTGGGCCGCGCGGCGCTCGAACTGCGCCTGGTCAAAAGGGCGCTGCTTGCGGACGAAAACATCCACCTTGAACATCGTCTCCAGATGGATGACGTTGAAGCTGCTGCGGTGGCGAATGGCATCCCGGATGGATTCGGCATCCACGTAGAAGGCGTCGCTCAAAGCCTGGGCCAGTTGTTCTGCATGTTCAAGACGCAAATCGGCTACCAGGTCGGCGTCCATGGTTGCCCGGGCCACGCCGTGTACAGCGCTAGCCAGCGACCCGCCAATCAGGTACGGCACGCCCAATGTATCCAGTGCCTCAATCACTAACAACGTCACGGCTACCGGTTCAGAGAGCATCAGGATCCTCCTGTCCTCCCAACGGGCCATAAACCTGGGCGGCCAGATCGGGACCCAGTAGCAAGTCGGCCAGGCGACGGTGCAGCTCTTGAGAGGTAGCCTCAGGATGGCGTGTGCGCAGCCCGCTGAGGGTCAGCGTGCGCACGGCCTGGTTCAGTTGGCCGACTATATGCAACTTGCGCCACGGTGGAGCCTGGCGCAGCAGCCCAATGAGTACCGCCTCGGCTTCGGGGCGAGTGTCGGGGAAGAGAACACCCGTCGGAGGCTGTGAAATGTCCTGAGCCGTCGGCTTGAGCCTGCCGAAACCTTTCATGTTCCCTCTTCCTCTACCAGCACTTCGGTCGGGTAGCAGGTGGTGAGGACGGCCACGACTCGCTCCCGTTGTTCCCGGTCCAGCGTGACCAGAGTGCTGCCAAAGCGCAGGGCGACGGCGGCGTAGACGGCATCGCTGCCCCGCAGGCGGTATTGGGCGGCAACGTCGGCGGCCTGGTGCGCCAAGGTGCTATCGAGCGGGATCATCGTCAGGTGAGGCAATCGGCTTAGCGCGACGGCGAACTCGCGGGCCAACGCTTCGTCCTCCCGACCCCGGCTGATGGCAGCGGCTACCTCCGGCAACAGCAGCGTCGGTACGATGATGGGAATCGCCCGCTCCTGCAACCGAGCCAGGAAACGATGGCTCTCTCCGTGTCCTGCTTCGTAGGGGTTGAAGGCGTTGAGAAAGACACTGGCATCCACGGTGTATGTCTTGGTCACAGGCAGCCTCCTAGCGACGCATCTGCGACAGCAATTCGGTGCTTGTCAGGGATGAACGCCATCCCCGGCCGATCTCTTCCCCCAGCCGGGTCAACGTCTCCCAGGCGCTTGCCTCGGGTTGTCTGGCTGAGAGCGGCAATACAGGATGGGTCTCGTCCAGAGGCATCAGTAGACCCACCGGCCGCCCCCGATAGGTGATGACATAGCGGGCCCGCTGATCCCGCACGTTGCGGATGATCTCTGAAGCGCTGGCCTTGAGTTCTCGCACTCCAACACTTGTCCTGAGCATAAGCGAAGGATCTGGCATCGTTCTCTCTCCAATCATAGTAGTCTCTTTTGTGACTACATTATACCTGGATCGCCGGGCAATGTCAAATCGCCGGAGGTTATGTCTTCCCAGACTTGTCAGGCCTAACCACCGCTGATAGCCGGGAGAAAGTGGACCTCGCTCGTCTCTGTCAACTCGTGGCGCAGCCGCTGCGAACTCACCCGGCCGTCCACCACCACCGAGATGTTGGATCGCAGCCGACCTTCCTGGCACAGCCGCGCTTCGATGCCCGGATAGGCTTTCTCCAGTTGGGCGATCACCTGGTGCACCGTCTCCCCCGGCACCGTCACCTGTGCCTGTCCATCGGTCAGGTCACGCAGCAAAGCCGGAATCCACACCACAGCCATGCCAATCTACCCCTCTTTGGCCCGTTTTTCCCACAACGCTTCCAGGATGTTCGTCGGTGACATAGGGAGCACGTTCATGCGCACGCCCACGGCCCGATAGATGGCGTTGGCGACGGCGGCCGGCGGCGGCAGGATGGGTGGCTCGCCTACACCGCGCACGCCGTAGGGGTGGCCTGGGTTCGGCACTTCCACGAGGACGGTATCAACCATTGGCAAGTCCGGGCAGGTGGGGATGCGGTAGTCCAGAAAACTGGCATTGAGCAAATGCCCCTCTTCGTCGTAGACGTATTCCTCGTTCAAGGCCCAGCCGATGCCCTGAGCCACACCGCCGTGGAGCTGGCCCTCCACGAAGCCGGGATGGATGGCCTTGCCGACGTCCTGAACGGCAGTGTAGCGCAGGATGTCCACCTTACCCGTCTCTGGGTCTACCTCCACGTCCACGATGTGGGTGCCAACGCCGGGACCAATGCCCTCGGGAAAGACCGTCGCGCTGACCATCATTGGGCCGCCCGTTTCGTCCAGCCGGGCGGCCAGCTCTTTGAAGGTGATACGTTCCCTTTCACTGCCCA
>VGOG01000124.1 GCA_016875995.1 Chloroflexota bacterium | reverse complement strand
CGAGCGATGTTCGGGCCGCAGACAACTGGCGATCTGGTAGCCCCGCTCTTGCAGGTCTTCGATGAGGACATCGGTGAGGTGCAGCGTCCAGCGCTGGATGTCCTCGATGCCCACTTCCATTAGCAGCCTGACCGAAGCCAGCAGCCCCACCATGCCCACCAGGTTGGGTGTCCCCAGCTCGAAGCGCCTGGCGTTGGGCAGGAAGGTGAGGTTGTAATCGCGGAAGTTCTCAAAATCCACCACACTGGAGGCGCCGGCATAAGCTGGCTTCATCTCTTGAATCAGTTCCCGCCGGCAGAAGAAGAACCCCAGGCCACAAGGCCCCATCAGCCACTTGGGGCCGCCGCAGGAGAGCATATCAATCTGGCACTCCCTCACGTCGAGCGGGATGACCCCCAGGGACTGGATAGCGTCCACCACGAAGTAGAGGCCCCTGGCTTTGCAAAATTCGCCGATGCCCTTGAGGTCGTTTCGGAAGCCGGTCAGAAATTCCACCGAGCTGGCGGCCACCACCCTGGTCCGCTGGTCAACGTGCTGTTCGAGGTCATCCACGGCCAGCCCGCCATCGCGGTGGGGGACGATGCGGGCCTCCACTCCGTATCGCTCCAGGTTCATCCAGGGGTAGACGTTGGCCGGGTACTCCATGTCGCAGAAGACCACGTTGTCGCCAGGCTGGAGAGGGATGGCATGGGCGGCGATGTTGATGCCTTCGGCGGTGTTCTGGACCAGGGCGATCTCTTCAGGGGAGGCATTGATCAGTTTGCCCAGGGCCTGACGTAGATCCTGGTCCAACGTTTTGTACTCCTCCCAGGCCTGGTTAACGAAACGGCGCGCCTCGATGAATCTGGTCATAGCCTCCCGCGTCCGACCAGGCAGGGGTGAGGTAGCCGCATGGTCCAAAAAAGTGCATTCCTCCGTCAGAGGAAACTCTCGTCTGAGCTCGTCGAGGTTCATGTTGATCCTTTCCCGATGTGATCTTTACAGTGAGGATTATAACACACACCGGCCCAAAGGACAAGCTGTTGACTAATGGCGAGAAAGGTGTTATACTAGGCCGCGTCAACAACTCTAACTGGAGGTGCAAAATGATTGAGAACATCCATTGGTTAGGACACGACGCTTTCAGAATCGAGAACGACAAGACTATCTACACCGACCCCTACGAATTGAAGGGCAAACCCCCCAAGGCTGACCTGATCCTCATCACTCACGACCACTTCGACCATTTTTCTCCCGACGACGTGGCCAAAGTGGCCAGAGACGACACGGTGATCGTGACCATCGCTGCGGTGGCCCAGAAGCTGAAGGGCGACGTGCGGGTGGTCAAGCCCGGCGACAGCCTCACGGTGCTGGGTATCCCCATCGAGGCCGTCCCCGCCTACAACGTGAACAAGTTCCGCAGCCCTGGCGTGCCCTTTCATCCCCAGGAGAGCGGGCACGTGGGGTTCATCTTCACTGTGGGAGGGCAGCGCATCTACCACGCTGGCGACACCGACGTCATCGCCGAGATGGACGACATCGAGGCCGACATCGCCCTGCTGCCCGTGGGGGGAACCTACACCATGACCGCCGACGAGGCCGCCGAGGCCGCGAACCGGATCCAGCCCAAGATCGCCATTCCCATGCACCACAGCGCCATCGTGGGCTCCGTCAAGGACGCTCAACGCTTCGCCGATCTTTGTCAGATGGAAGTGGTCATCCTCTTCCAGGAGCGGTGAACCATACAAAAGAATAAAAGCAAAGGAGGAAAAGTGAACAAGAGAATACACCTCTGGATAACGGTGGGGGGCCTGGTGCTGGTGGCCTTGCTCCTCCTGGCCGGTAACGCCGTGGCCGGCAATATGGTCGGGCCATCCGATGCCTACCCCGAGGACGCCGTTGCCCTCCAGTCAAACTCATTCTGGAGCAGCGGCTGGGTGGACATTGCCACCGACACGGCGCAGATCCTCACCCACAACCTGGGCGGGAACCCGGCGCTGTACGCCGGGGAGCTCTGGTTTCGGGATACCCGGTCGCCAGGCCTGGGCATCCACAACCGGGCCTATGGTGGCATGGACGTGGAAGGACAGCGTTACGGGGCCTATTGGCACAACCTGACCGCCAACTCCGTCAGCGTCACCCGCCTGGGGAATGACGTGGCCACCGCCCAGGTCTACTTCCGTATCTGGATACCTGACCCGCCCGACTACGACAGCGACTGGGTGAATATCCAGCCTGGCCATGCAGTGACCCTCACCCACAACCTGGGTGGGGACGTAGGCGACTACAGGGTGGGCATCAAGTTCCGCGACACCACCCCTGGTGGCCGGGGGATTCACCAGTTTGGGTTCGGCGGATTGGAGGCCGGCGGGGCGTTCTACGGCGCTGCCTGGCAGAACCTGACTCCTACCACCATCCAGGTGGTGCGCTTTGGGGGCGACCTCTCGGCAGACCAGGTGCGGGTGTTCATCACTCGTCCTGATCCACCTGATTACGACAGCGACTGGGTGGACGTGGCCCAGAGCGAGGTGCGGGCGTTCACCCACAATCTGGGCGGCAATCCCAACACCTACCTGATAGACCTTTCGGCCCGGGCAGCGGGCGTGGGCATCAACACGCGGGCGGCAGGTGGTCTGGAGGCCAACGGCAGCTTCTATGGCGCCAACTGGCAGAGCCTGACCAGTAGCACCATCAACGTCTTCCGTTACGCCCAGGATATCTTTGCCATGCAGGTCCGCGTCCGCATCTGGGTGATGGCGTTGCCGGTTGAGCCCACTTCCCTCTCCGCCACCCTGGGGGTGGGGCAGCAGACGGACACCATCCTCACCATCAACAACCTTGGCACCGACCCGCTCACCTTCGAGATCCGAGAGCAGTCCGCGATCACGGAGTTCCTGATACTCGATCACAACAGGGACAAGACCTTATTCGCAGGTCACTCCTACGACACGGTGAGTGAGACCAAGTTTGCAGCTCTCTCGGCGGAAGAGATGGGGCAGTACCGCGTGGTGTACCTGGAGCCAAGCTGGAGCAACTACGGAAACCTGAACCAGGACGACCTGGCCGCCTACGTGCAGGCGGGCGGGGTGGCGGTCATCAACATCGCCGGCAACATCGGCTCCGCCAACGACATAGACCCGGCTGGGACGGATTACAATCGAACCTATACCCACAACGCCGAGACCATCCTGCTGCCTGAGCACCCCTACATCACGGGACAACCCTACGGCGGGAGTTTGCTGACGACCAGCGATTTCAACTCGTGGGGTTCGACCGATCACGGCTGGCTGACCGATTATCCGGCTGCCAGTCAGGTGGTGCTCCAGAACACTCGTGGGCCTTCCTGGTTACAGTATCCCTACGGATCTGGCCAGGTGATCGTCACCACTCTGACCTACGGGTGGGGAGGCGGTGGTGGCCGTGGCGCACCTATGGGAAACCTGATCGAATACGCGCTAGCTATTTCGGGCATCCCCTGGCTGGACGAGAGCCCCGTCACCGGCAGCGTGGCCGCAGGCGAGTCCCAGCCGGTAACGGTGACCTTCGACGCCTCAGGCCTGACGCCAGGCACCTACACCGCCGACCTCTTCGTGGACCTCAATGACTCGGCCAGCACTGTGGTCACCGTGCCCGTGACCATGAACGTGACCGAGTTCGGGCTCTCCCCTTCGACCAAGCAGGTGGACCTGGCCACGGCCCACCCCGGCGACCGCCTGACCTACTCCATCGTGCTGGACAACGCCGAGGCCACCTCCATCAGTGCCGTCCTCAGCGACACTATTCCCGCTAACACCACCTACGTGGCCAACAGCGTCACCGGCGGGGCGACCTACAACGCCACTCAAAAGCGCATCGAGTGGAGCGGCACCGTGTCTGGCGGCATCTCCCACACCATCACCTTCCAGGTGGATGTCAACGCGCCTCTTTATGACCACACCTCCATCCTCAACACCGCCCTCATCGAGGACCAGACCAACGGCATCGAACACTGGCGTCAGGTGACGACGGACATCAAGGCCCCGGTCTTGACTGATTCGTACAAGAGTGTGACCCCTCAGATGGCCTCCCCTGGTGATACCCTCACCTTCACTGCCGTCATGCGCAACACGGGGCGCGCCGACGCTGTAGGGCTCACCCTTACGGATCCTATACCTGACCATGCGACCTACGTGCCCGGCAGCGTCACCGGCGGGGCCACTTACAACACTGCCCAGGACCGCATCGAGTGGAGCGGGACCATCCCGGTGGGTGGCTCCGTGACCGTGACCTTCCAGGTTACAGCGGACCTGACCACTAACGGGCTACCCATCATTAACCAGGCCACCATCAGCCACCCCTGGGCCTACACGACCTATGAATACGCTGCGGCTGGTGTGCTGACCGGGGCCGACATCCTGGTGGTGGAGAACGACTACACGGGCACCAATGTGCGCGACACCTATACAGGGGCTCTGGAAGCCAAGGGCTATGCTCGCTACGACTTCTTCCCGGCGGACTACGTCGGCACACCGCCCACAACTACTCTGCGAACCTACCCGGTGGCCATCTGGTACGGGGGCTGGGATAAGTGGGGTTTGAGCAGCACCGATCAAGCGGCTGTGAAGGATTACCTGAACAGCGGCGGCCGGCTGCTCCTCACTGGCGACTACATTGCCAGGGGCACGTGGCCTCAGTCTTTTCTCACGGATACCCTCCATATCGAGTACGTGCAATACGCCCCTTGGGGCGATAAGGGGGTGGTGGGCATCGCCGGCGAGATCCTGGAAGGCATTTCCTCCACCATCCAAAGTTACACTCCCGATATCATCGAGCCGGCCGACCCCCTGGCCGTGCCCATCATCGAGTACTCGGGGGTGGCAACGGGCACAGCGGGTGTCCGCTTCACCGACGACAATAGCCGCTGCGTTTTCCTAAGCTTCGCGTTCGAGAAAGTGACGGAGCAAACTCAGCGCGAGGAAATGATGGGGCGCATCATGGGTTGGCTCTACGGCTCGAGAGTTTACCTGCCCCTGGTGCTGAAGGGCTACTGAGCGACGACTTCTACACGGGCTTCTTGCACTTGGAGAACTACCGCCCCACGCTGGGGGTTGACACCACCTCCGCCGATGGCCGCAGCTTCGAGGTGGACGGCGCCTACTGGGAGCAACAGGTCAGCGACTACATGATGCGGGCGGTGGTTGTGCTTCGCTAGCCTTCGCGCCCTCCCCCTCGCAGGGGGAGGGGTGGGGTGAGGGTGGTTGGTTTGCGGAGACCCACCCTCCCCCGGCCCCTCCCTGCCAAGGAGGGGAGAGTAAGAATGCAATCCGGGCGGCGGTGGTGCAGAGTAACCGTCACGCCCTCTCCCTGGTGGGGGGAGGGTTGGGGTGAGGGTGGCTGGTTTGCGGAGACCAACCCACCCCCGGCCCCTCCCTGCCAGGGAGGGGAGAGCAATGAAAAAAAGGGGGCAGATGCAGGCTTCGATCTGCCCCCTTTCTTCTTCTCAAGACTTCCGAAGTTTGTGGAAACTTCGGAAGTCTGGCAGTGGGCGTGGGGCGTCAGGCTATCTCTTTCAAGTCAATAGGGCGCTGCGACTGGGTGAGGAGCAAAGGAGGGGCCTTGCCTAAGACGGCCTCGGCGCTGATGACGCACTTCTTAACGTCGCGCCGCGAGGGGATCTCGTACATCACGTCCAACAGAGCCCTCTCAATGATGGTCCTCAGGCCCCGCGCCCCGGCCTCGTGCTTCATGGCCTCCTCGGCCGCCGTATCCAATGCCTCTTCGGTGAAGATTAGCTCCACGTTGTCCAAAGCCAACAGCCGCTGGAATTGTTTGGTGACGGCGTTCCTGGGCCGGATCAGGATCTCGATCATATCCTGCCTGGTCAGAGGGTCAACGCTGATGACCAAGGGCAAGCGTCCAACCAGCTCCGGGATCATGCCGTACCTCATCAGGTCATCGGGAACGACCTGCTTAAAGAGCCTGGCGATTCTCTTTTCTTCATCCTCTTTCTGCAGCCTGGCGGTCTCTCCCTTCAAAAAGCCTACCTGCCCTTTCGTCCCGATGCGCTCGGCCACGATCTTATCCAGGCCGTCGAAGGTGCCGCCACAGATGAAAAGAACGTCGGTGGTATCAATCTGGATGAACTCCTGGTGGGGGTGCTTCCGACCACCCTGGGGAGGGACGTTGGCTACCGTGCCCTCGATGATCTTCAGCAGGGCCTGCTGCACTCCCTCGCCGGAGACGTCACGGGTGATGGAGGGGTTGTCCCCCGTCTTGCGGGCCTTTTTGTCCAGCTCGTCAATGTAGACGATGCCCATCTCGGCCCGAGCCAGGTTGTAATCGGCGGCCTGGATCAGGCGCAGCAGGATGTTCTCTACGTCCTCGCCCACGTACCCGGCCTCGGTCAGGGCGGTGGCATCGGCGATGGCGAAGGGGACGTCCAGGATCCTGGCCAGGGTTTGAGCCAACAGTGTCTTGCCGCAGCCAGTAGGCCCGATGAGCAGGATGTTGCTCTTCTCCAGCTCCACGTCATCGGCCTCGGCTCTGGCGTTGATGCGCTTGTAGTGGTTGTACACCGCCACCGAAAGCACCCTTTTGGCGTCATCCTGGCCGACCACGTATTCGTTCAGGCGCTCGTAGATCTCTTTGGGCGAGGGAATCGTTTCCAGGAAGAACTCCTCTTCGGGTGACGGGGGGGCTTCCTCTGCCAGAATCTCCTGGCACAGGTAAACGCACTCGTCACAGATGTAGACCGAGTCGGGGCCGGCTATCAGGCGATTGACTTCATTCTGACCTCGCCGGCAAAAAGAGCAGTATTGTTCGTCCGGTCGAATCCTGGCCATCTTGGCCTACCTTTCTTCGTGAAGACGTGATACGTGAAGCGTGAAACCTAGCGCGGCATAGCCGCAACCAAACCCTGCTGTCATTGCGAGGGCGCGCCGTTTGCGCCCGAAGCAATCCCCGCGTCACCAGGAGATTGCTTCGCAAACTGCGCTCGCAATGACAGTCCCGCAACATTCTCGCGGACAACGCAAATGTTGCGGAGTAACATTGTAACTCCCTGATCACGCATCACGCATCACGTTTCAGTTTCACCCTCGACCTTCTCTTTGCGCGGTCTCAACACCTCGTCAATGATGCCGTATTCGATGGCTTCCTGGGGGTTCATGAAGTAATCTCGGTCGAAGTCCCTGGTGATTCGCTCCACCGATTGCCCCGTGTGGCGGGCCAGGAGGTTTTTGAGCAGGTCCTGCATACGCAACAGCTCCCGGGCCTGGATCTCCACGTCGGGGGCGTAACCCCGTGCTCCACCACCAGCAGGATGCATGTGGATGGTGGCGTGGGGCAGGGCGTAGCGACGGCCCTTCATGCCAGCGGCCAGGAGAACAGTGCCCAGGCTGGCCGTCCAGCCCACGGCGATGGTGGAGATAGGAGCCTGCACCTGTTGCATGGTGTCGTAGATGGCCAGGCCAGGGTATATCTCGCCGCCAGGGCAGTTGACGTAGAGAGAGATCTCCTTGTCTGGATCCTCTCGATCCAGGAAAAGCAGTTGGGCCACAATCACGTTAGCTACCTGATCGTTGATGGGTGTACCCAGGAAGATGATCCGCTCTTTGAGAAGCAGGGAATAGATGTCGTACATCCGCTCGCCGCGGCCTGTGCTCTCGATGACGTAGGGGATCAGGGATTTCATTCTACTTCACTCCTTTCGCTCGCGTTCTCATGGTGTAGTATCGGTTTACCTAACCGCCACCCCATTACCCGTTTGTTTTCTCAACCTTCATCACCGCCGGGCGGTGTTTCCACCTCGCCCCTGGCAATGGCTACCAGTCGCTGCAAGGCTTTGTCTACTCCGCCGGATTCGATCTCTAGCCCTTCTAACTCGACGAACTTGCTCAAGGCCAGGGAGCGCTTTAGTCTCTCCTCGACTTCGGGGGAGATCTCCTTGCGAAACTCCTCTCGGGTCAGTTTTCTCATCTCCAGGTAGTTGTCGAGGTTCAGACCCTGCTTCTTGAGTCTCAGATCGAGGTCTTCGAGCCAGTCATCAATTTCTCGCTCCAGCAGCAGAGGGGGGAACTCTATCTCGGATCTCTCCACCAGGGCGGTCAAGGCTCGATTGGGGAATCCCTCTTCGGCTTTGGCCTGGAGCTCACGACGTAGTTCGGCCTTGAGGTCCTCCAGAGTTTCATAGCTGCCAACGGTGCGAGCCAGGTCGTCGTCTATGCCGGGCACTACCTGTTCTTTCAAGTCCTGGAGGTGGACCTTGAAGTGAGCTTGCTGGCCAGCGAGTTTCTTATTCTCGGAATCCTCCGGGTAAGTCAGCGTGAACTCCCGCTGTTCGTCAACGATCATGCCCAAAAGCTTGTCGCTGAAGCCAGGTAGTGGATAAGAGGAGTCAGCCTCCAGGATCAGCTCCCTTCCCTCGCTGCCAATAACTGTCTCTCCTTTAACCGTGCCCTCAATGTCCACTATAGCCAGATCGCCCCATTGAGCGGGTCGTTTTACGGGCTCCCAGAGGATGTTTTGCTCCTGAATTCTTTTGAGGGCCTCGTCTATATCTTCCTCTCTGACTGCCTCCTCTTCAGGCTCCAGTCGCATCTGCCGGTAGTCGCCCAGTTCAACCAGCGGAGCCAGAGGCACCACCATCTTTAACACCAGGGGGTCGGTTTCGTAATCGGTGATGGTCGCCTGGTCGAAGGGTTCGAGGCCGGTTTCCTCTAAAGCCTCTCTGTAAACGGCGTTTCCCAATTCGTCCACCACTTCCTGGTACAGGACTTCTTGGCCAAATATGCGGGCCACGACGTTGTAGGGCGCTCTGCCGGGGCGGAAGCCCGGAATTTTGGCCCGTCGTGAGATGCGCCGGGCAGCATTTTGCAGGGCCCGTTTGGTTCGCTCCTCGTCAACCTCGATGGTCAAGGCCACTTGACAGTTCTCTAATCTCTCTGTCTCTACTTTCAATGCCTCAGTACTCTCCTTTCTCGCCGGGAGATTATAGCACAAAACGCTGGGCTAGTCCAACTAGCGTGAAACGTGAAGACGTGAAACGTGAAGACGTGAAACGTGAAGACGTGAAACGGGAGATCACGCATCACGTTTTACGCATCACGTTCGCTTTGTACAATGGGCTCATAGCTCGCAGCTTCTGGACGATGCCGGGCAGGATCTCCAGCACGTAGTCAACGTCCTCCGTGGTGTTCTCCCTCCCCAGGGTCAGGCGCAAGCTGCCGTGGGCCACTTCATGAGGGATGCCCAGGGCCAGTAGCACGTGAGAGGGCTCCAGGGAGGCCGAGCCGCAGGCCGAGCCGCTGGAGGCACAGACCCCCGCCAGGTCTAAATTGAGCAACATGGACTCCCCCTCGATGTATTTAAAGACGAAGCTGGCGCTGTTGGGCAGGCGGTTGGTGGGATGGCCGGTAAGCGCTACCTCGACGATTCTCCCCAGGACGCCCTCGATCAGGCGATCCCGCAGGGCGGCGATGCGCCGATTGTTGGCCTCCAGCTCTTCGTAGGCTATCTTCAGCGCTGTGGCCAGTCCGACGATGTAAGGCACGTTCTCCGTTCCGGCCCTGTAGTTGTGCTCGTGGCCGCCACCAGTCTGGGTCGGCAGCAGGGGCACACCCTGGCGCACGTAGAGCACACCGACCCCCTTCGGGCCGTAGAATTTGTGCGCCGAGAGGGAAAGGAGGTCAACGTTCAACTCATTTACGTCCAGGCCCAGAGTGCCACCAGCCTGCACAGCATCGGTGTGGAAAGGAACGCCCTTCTCCCTGGCGATCTGGCCGATCTCGGCGATGGGCTCAATGGTGCCCACTTCGTTGTTGGCGTACATGATGCTGATGAGAGTAGTGTTGTCCTTGATGGCTCGGCCGACGTCGTCGGGATCAACCAGGCCGTGCTGATCCACGGGCAGGTAGGTGGTCTCGAAGCCGAAGTGCTTCTCCAGTTGCTCGCAGGTGTGGCTCACGGCGTGGTGCTCGATAGAAGAGGTGACGATGTGGTTTCCTTTTCCCAGGTTGCGCCGTGCCCAGCCCACGCCGCGCAGGGCCAGGTTGTCGCTCTCGGTCCCACAACTGGTGAAAATCACCTCTCTGGGCTGGCAGGCCAGGATATCGGCCACCGTGCGCCGGGCTTCGTCAATGGCCTTGGCCGCTTCCTGCCCCAGCCCGTAGATGCTGGAGGCATTGCCGTACCTGGTGCCAAAATAGGGAAGCATAGCCTCCACCACCCGCGGATCAACGGCGGTAGTGGCGGCGTGGTCCATGTAAATCATCTTCGAGGGTTTCTGCATTTTCTTCCTCCGCCAATCGTCTAAGTTATTCTAGCACGTCCACTGATTTCTGTCAAGGAGAATTGGCTATCAGGCCCTACTTAGCGCCTGGATTTGCCATTTTCGGAGTTGTGTTATATCATAGTGGAAGTGTAACGTAAAACGTCAATCACGCATCACGCATCACACATGAAAGTCTTCCTCCGCCTTTTAAGGTATCTAAAACCATATTGGCGCTGGGTGGTGACGAGTACGGTTTGCCTGGTGCTCCTCACCACCCTCAATCTGCTGCCCCCTCTTTTCCAGAAGCAGATCGTTGACGATGTGGTCGGCCAGCGCCTGCTGGATCGCCTGCCCATGCTTGTTTTGGGGCTGATCGGCGTCTACGCATTGACCCAGTTTCTGCGCTCCGTTGATCTGTATCTCCGACATGTCCTGGGGGAGAAGTTTATCCTCGATCTTCGCGTTCTCCTCTACGACTATCTGCAGCGCCTGTCCATCTCCTTTTTCGAGAATCAACAGACAGGCGAGATCATGTCGCGCATCACCAACGACGTGAATGCCCTGGAGGACTTCGTCACCCACTCCACTGGATTTCTCATCGTTGACCTGCTGCGCCTGGTGGGGACAGCGGTCATTCTGTTCGTTTTGGACTGGCCACTGGCGCTTTTGACCCTGCTCCCAGTCCCTCTGCTGACCGTGGCCCTGCGTCTGTTCAACACCCGCGTGCGACCCATCTACCGCCAGATCCGCGACCGCCTGGGCGACATCAACGCCGAGCTGCAGGACAACATCTCCGGCATCCGGGTGATCCAGGCCTTCGGCCAGGAGCGGCACGAGCTGGACCGCTTTACCCGGCGCAGCACCCGCTACTACGAAGAGCGGGTGAAAGGCATTCGCTATTGGTCAACGTTTTTCCCGGCCATGGGCTTCGTGGCCTCGCTGGGCCTGGTCATCGTCCTGGGCTTCGGGGCGTATCGGGTCTTCACTGGCGCGCTGACCCTGGGTGGACTGGTGGCCTTTATCTCCTACGTGGCCTCATTCTACGAGCCTATCCACCGACTGGTGCAGATTGACAACACCGTGCAGCAGGCCATCGCCGCCGGGGAGCGGGTGTTCGAGCTGCTGGACACCGTGCCTGAGATCGAGGACGCGCCGGAGGCCATCGAGTTGCCCGCCATCCGCGGGGCGGTTGCCTTCGAGGGGGTCTCTTTCCGCTATGGCACGGGTGAGGAGGTGCTGCGCGACGTCAGCTTCGAGATGCAGCCCGGACAGGTGGTGGCTCTGGTCGGGCCCAGCGGGGCGGGCAAGACCAGCATCGCCAACCTGATCCCCCGCTTCTACGATCCGGTCAGCGGCCGAGTCACGGTTGGCGGCCACGATGTCAGAGAGGTCAGGCTGGCTTCCCTCCGCCGGCAGGTCTCCGTGGTGCTGCAGGATACCTTCTTGTTCAATGGGACGGTGCGCGAGAACATCATCTACGGCCAGCCAGATGCCAGCGAGGAGGAGATGATCGCCGCGGCGAAGGCGGCCTATGCCCACGAGTTTATCGTGAGTCTGCCCCAGGGTTACGACACCGAGATCGGCGAGCGAGGGGTGAAGCTGTCCGGCGGCCAGAAGCAACGCCTGGCGCTGGCGCGGGCCATCCTGACCGACCCCCGCATCCTGATTCTCGACGAGGCCACCTCTTCGGTGGACGCCGAGGCCGAGTATCTGATCCAGCAGGCATTGGAGAACGTGCTGGAAGGGCGCACCGCCTTGATCATCGCCCATCGGCTGTCCACCATCCGCCATGCCGACAAGATCATCGCCCTGGAAGATGGGCGCATCGTCGAGGTGGGCGATCATGGCGAACTCCTGGCCCGCGGCGGCCTCTACAGCCAGATGTACCGGCGGCAGTATGACTTAAGGCAATGAGGCAATGAGGCGATGAGGCAATAAGGCAGCAAGGCAATGAGGGTTATTGGTTGAGCGACCCGGTGCCTCTGTGCTTTGTTTGGAGGTAGGTGACATGAGTGCGCCGAGCAAAGCGTACTGTTTCTTGATGGTGGAAGTCCATCTTGGGCAAAGGTTAGCCACCAGCCCAACACCAACTCTCACATTTAGGGA